>CAZEKQ010000001.1:0-122587 GCA_964512735.1 uncultured Eubacteriales bacterium
GGAACAGTTACTTTAGAAAAATCTGCCGTTGGAATTTCCACCTTAGAGATATCGGAGTCAAAAACAAGGGTGAAAATGGAAATCACTCCAGATGGGAACTTAAAATATATTATAAATATATCTAGTTCTCTTGATTTAATGGAAACAGAGTTTCGCAAAGATTGTGAGCTTACAGAGAAAGAAATTAAAATGCTTAAAAAAGATGTAGAAAAATATATAAAACATCAGGTAGATGGAACACTTAATAAGTGCCTTGTTGAGTACAGGTGCGACCCGTTTAGATTTGGTCAAAGACTTTGGCAAGAAAATCCAAAAGAATATAGAAAAGTAAGTGGTGACTGGGAGGATGTTTTGCCAAATATTCAAACGGATGTAAATGTGGATGTAAAAATAAGAAGAATTGGAAGACACGGTGTAAAATAAAAAATATGAAAAATCGTTTCAGTGTTTATACAAAAACACATATAATATGGTGGATAATAGGCTATAATCACGATTTTTTGCAAGAAGATGAAATTTATCTTGCAAAATTTGAGTTTTTATATTAATATGTAACTTAAGTTTTAAATTACAGCTTTTGGAGGTAATCTTAATGTATAAAGATTTATCTTTTGATGAACTTACACAATTAGAAAACGAAATTAAAAAACAATATGAGGATTTTAAATCCCAAAACTTAAAATTAGATATGTCCAGAGGTAAGCCTTGCCTAGAACAACTAGAGCTTTCAAAAGGTATGCTCGACACAATCAATTCAAAAAGCTCTCTTATTTCAAAAGATGGTATTGACTGCTTGAACTACGGTGGTGTTGATGGACTAAAAGAAACTAAAGATTTTTTCTCGCAATTGTTAGATGTTCCTTTTTCAAATGTCATTGTTGGCGGTAACTCAAGCCTTACAATGATGTTTGACTACATAAGCCAGTGCTATTTAAGAGGTTCTGGTGGCAAACCGTGGGGCAAGATGGATAAAGTAAAGTTTCTTTGCCCAGTA
This sequence comes from uncultured Eubacteriales bacterium, assembly GCA_964512735.1. GTDB lineage: Bacteria > Bacillota > Clostridia > Oscillospirales > Acutalibacteraceae > RZYX01. Next base: position 995 of record CAZEKQ010000001.1, read on the forward strand.
CCTGGATATGATAGACATTTTGCGATTTGTGAGTATTTTGGAATAGAAATGGTAAATGTTCCAATGCTTAGCACAGGACCTGATATGGATATAGTAGAAGAGCTTGTAAAAGACGATGCGGTTAAGGGTATGGTTTGCGTGCCAAAGTATTCAAACCCAACAGGTGTAACATACTCTGATGATACGGTAAAAAGATTGTCAGCTATGGAAACTGCAAGCGACTTTAGAATAATTTGGGACAATGCTTATTGTATTCATCATCTAAGCTCAAACCACGACTCGCTTCTTGATTTGCTAGGTGAGTGCAAAAATGCCGGAAATCCAGACCGTGCAATAATGGTAGCGTCATTATCAAAGGTAACTTTTCCTGGCTCTGGTGTTGCAGTGCTTGCAGCGTCTGAGAATAACATAAAAATGATAAAAGAGCGTCTGTCTGTTCAAACAATTGGTCCTGATAAGATTAACCAAATCAGGCACACAGAATTTTTTGACGGAATAGATAATGTCCATAAGCATATGGAAAAACACGCACAAATAATTGCACCAAGATTTGATGTAGTTTTAAAAGCGTTTGATAAAGAGTTGAGGCCACATGGTATTGCAAGTTGGGAAGAGCCAAACGGCGGATATTTCATAAGCCTTGATGTTTTAGATGGGTGTGCAAAAAGAGTGTACGAACTGTGCAAAGATGCGGGAGTTACGCTCACAGAATGTGGAGCCACATACCCATATGGCAAAGACCCGTTTGATAGAAATATCAGAATTGCACCAACTTTTCCAAGTGTTGAAGAGCTTGAAAAAGCAACACAGCTACTTTGTGTTTGTGTAAAGCTTGCAAGCATTGAAAAATTAAAGATGGTTTAAAAGTTTAATACACAAGATGCCACATAGTTTTTTAAAAGTTATGTGGTATCTTGCATTATTTTGCTAGATTATAATGTTGTAAAATATTTTTAAAATTGAATAGTTAAAATAAAAAATAATTTGACAATAGTGTAAAATTGAATTAAAATATAAAAGAAAAGCGAGCAGATTGGGCAGTCGCGGGTGGACTTGTTCCACGCGAGGAAAGTCCGAGCTTCACAGAGCAGGGTAACGGCTAACGGCCGCCGAGGGTGACCTTAGGGAAAGTGCAACAGAGAGATACCGCCAACAATGTTGGTAAGGGTGGAAAGGTGAGGTAAGAGCTCACCGGCATATAGGAGACTGTATGGCCATGCAAACCCTATCCGAAGCAACACCGACCGAAGATGCTAGCTCGGCAAATTCTTCAACGGGTGGCTAAAGTTTTGTGGCAACACAAAGCGTAGAAAGATGATTGCCTTAAATGACAGAACTCGGCTTATAGATCTGGTCGCTATTTTTAATAAAAATAAAACCAATATTATGCTCACTTCATACTATAATAATGAGGTGAGCATAAATGTTAGAAAGTATAATTTACGCAGTATTGCTAATTTTTCTTTTAGCCGGCATTATTTCAATAGTTAACTACTTACTTTTGCGTATTTTAATACCCAAAAAAGGAGGAGAGTATATACTCCTCATTCCACCTGACGCAAGTGGGAGTGATGTAGCGGGTCTTGTATACTTACTATCACTAGGCTTTGGTATGTTTGGCAGTTTTCGCAATGTAAAAGTTACAGTCGTGGATTGCGGAATGTGCGAATCAGCAGCGGAAATGTGCAGAATTTTGTGTGATGATAGTGATAATGTTGAAATGTGTAGCTGTGACGAAATATGCGAGGTTATAAAGCGTTCTGAATTGCTAAAATAAGATTGTTGAAGTATAATGAATTTATAAAATGTTCAGTGTTGGGGGTGTTTATAATTGAGCGAACAGGAAATGGAATCGCTGTGTGGTATGGCGGAAAATATAGTTTTTCGCAAAGCAGAAACAGGGTTTACCGTCCTTGATTTAAGCACGCCCGATGGAGAGCTTGTAACGGTCGTAGGCATTTTGCCCGAGATATCACCAGGGGAAGAGCTAAGCCTGCTGGGAAAATGGGGCAACCACGCATCTTTTGGAAGGCAATTTAAAGCAGAGCTTTGCGAGAGAAATATGCCCACGACTGTTGCACAAATTTTAAAATACCTATCAAGTGGAACAATAAAAGGAATAGGGCCTGCAACGGCTGTAAAAATTGTTGAAAAATTTGACGAGGACACATTTGATGTGCTTGAAAATCATCCAGAAAAGCTTGCAACTATAAAAGGTATATCAAGGCGAAAAGCTGATAAAATGAGCGAGGATTTTAAAAGCCAGTTTGCAATACGGGAAACTGTGATTTGTCTTGAAGGATATGGAATGACTCCAACTGAATGTATAGACGCTTTTAAGGTTTTTGGTTCAATGGCAGTGGAGAGAATAAGGGAAAATCCATATATATTGTGTTCCGAAGCGGTTGGGATGAGTTTTGAGAGGGCTGACAGTATAGCAAGGCTTTTGCCGTCACCACCATTAAATGATTTTAGAGTTATGGCGGGCATTGTTCATGTTGTAAAGCACAACCTTTTAAACGGGCATACCTGTGTGCCAAGGGACAAGCTGTTAGAACCATCAAACAGTCTGCTGCAGGAAGATAATGACACTATAGACATTGGAATAGATACGCTAGAACATCAAAAGCAGTTAGTTGTTGAAAAAATAGGTGGCAGGGAATTTGTATTTTTACCTTATATTTATCTTGCAGAAAAGCAAGCAGCACAAAGGATAAGAGTAATGCAACAATTTCCGCCGGCAGGAAAGCCAACCCTTAATGAAGAGATTAACAAAATAGAGGAAAATAATAATATAAAGTATGAGAAAAAACAAAGACTAGCAATAGCCACAGCGATAGAAAAAGGTTTGCTAATACTCACAGGCGGACCAGGAACGGGAAAAACAACAACTATTAATGGTATTTTAGAGTTGTTTGAAAAAGACAATCTAAATGTTGCTCTTACAGCACCGACAGGAAAAGCAGCGCAAAGAATGTCTGAAATAACAGGCAAAGAGGCAAAAACAATTCATAGACTTTTAGAGGCGGAGCGAACAACGGGAGAAAGAATGAGCTTTGCAAGAAACGCTAGAAACCCAATAGAAGCAGATGCAGTTATAGTTGATGAATTATCAATGGTTGATGTTGTTTTATTTGCAAGCTTGCTTGACGCATTACCACTTGGTTGCAGACTTGTAATGGTGGGGGATAGCGACCAATTGCCACCAGTTGGTGCGGGAAATGTTTTGCACGATTTAATAAAATCAGATGTTTTACCAGTAGTAAAGCTTGATGAAGTTTTCCGCCAAGCAATGGAGAGCCTAATTGTTTCTAATGCACATAGAATAGTAAAAGGCGAAATGCCTATAATGGATAAAGTTGATTCAGATTTTTTTTATATGCCAAGAAAGGATGCAATAAGCACATCGGATACAGTCGTAGAGCTATGTAAATCAAGGCTACCAAAGGCATATGGGTTCTCACCACTTACAGACATTCAAGTTCTATGCCCTTCTAAAAAAGGTCAGGTTGGAACTATAAATTTAAATAGAGTTTTGCAAAAAGAGCTAAATCCGCCAGACAAATCAAAAAAAGAAATTGCATTGCTTACCCGTGTTTTTAGAGAGGGCGACAAAGTAATGCAAATAAAAAATAACTATAATATTAATTGGACAAAAAACGGTGAAGAGGGTAACGGTGTTTTTAATGGCGATGTTGGAATTATTGAAATGATTGAGCCGTCAACACATTCGTTAGTTATAAATTTTGATGGAAGACACGCTACATATTTATCTGAAAATTTAATCGAAATAGAGCTTGCATATGCAATTACTGTGCATAAAAGTCAGGGCAGTGAGTTTGAGGCTACTATAATTCCTGCAATTGATATAGCTCATCAGCTTTGCTATCGAAATTTGCTATACACCGCTGTAACTAGAGCAAGGTCAAAGCTTATAATCGTTGGAAATCAAAACCAGGTTTTTAAAATGGTGGAGAATGATAAAAAAGTAAGACGATTTTCAGCTCTAAACTATTTTCTTTTAGGGGAATAATAAATGGAGTTTATTAAAAGGTTTTTAACACTAATCTATCCTAACCGTTGTCCGTACTGTGGAGAACTACTCACTATTGATGAAAAAGTCTGCAACAACTGCTTTGATAGCCTTCCAAGAATTGTTGAGCCGTTTTGTGATAATTGTGGAGTGTCAAAAGATAATTGTTGCTGTAAAGATAAGAAAAAAGCATATACAAAAGTAGTATCACCATTTTATTATGAGGGTAACGCAAGGGATGCTATTAAGCGAATGAAGTTTTCGGACAAACCGTATATTTCAAAAACGCTTTCAGAAGAAATGTCAAAAAGTGTTAATCAAAGGTGTGATGACATTTCGTTTGATATTATAACTTGTGTGCCAATGTCTAAAAAGGAATTTAAGGCAAGAGGATTTAATCAAAGTGAATTATTAGCAAAAGGATTAAAAATAAATAGTAGTCCAATAATAGATGTAGATTTGTTAGTAAAACTTTATGACATTGCTCCCCAACACTCTTTGAGTTCTAATCAAAGGCAAGGTAATGTTTTTGGTGTTTTTGATATTGCAAAAAATAAAGATGTTAAAGGAAAAACCATTTTGCTTTGTGATGATGTAAAAACTACAGGGTCCACAGCAAACGAGTGTGCCAATGTTTTGTTGCTTGCAGGAGCTAGAGAGGTGCACCTTGTATGCGCAGCGGTTGTAAAGAGCAAAAAGACTAAACATTGACATATGCATAATATTAAACTATTATATTAAGTTGGTATATTGTATAGAATTTAAATTACAGAAGGTGTAATATGTTAGGGCTAAATATAGGTATAGATTTGGGCACAACATCTGTAATAGTATATGTTGAGGGCGAAGGTATCATTATGTCTGAGCCTTCTGTTGTTGCGTTTAGAACGGATACGGGCAAGATTTTAACTGTTGGTTCAGCAGCTTATGATATGATTGGAAGATGCCCAAGTTCTGTAACGGTTGTAAGACCGATGAAAGATGGAGTTGTATCTAATTTTACAGTAACAGAGCAGATGATTCGTTATTATATTCAAAAAATATGTGGCAATAATATTTTTAAACCCAATATAGTTGTTTGTATGCCAAGCACGGTAACAAACCTTGAGCACCGTACAATTTTGGATGTTATTACAGCATCGGGAGCGGGCAAGGCTTGCCTTATTGAAGAGCCACTAGCAGCTGCAATTGGAGCGGGGGTGGATATTTCTCAGCCCCGTGGAATTATGGTGATAGACATTGGTGGCGGAACGACAGACGCTGCAATTATAACAATGGGTAGCATAGCCATTGGCAAATCCACAAACTCTGCCGGAAACACACTAACAGAGGCTATAATGCGATATGTAAGAAGAGAGCGAGATATATTAATTGGTGAAATTACCGCAGAGCATATAAAAAGAACAATTGGGTGCGCTTATATTCGTCAGGAAGAAATAGCGATGGTAGCAAAGGGGAAACACTATATCACGGGGATGCCAATTAGCTTTGAAATTACTTCTACGGAAGCCTTTTTAGCAATGAGAGAGCATATAAATCACATTGTAGATACAATAAAAGCTGTGCTTGAGCAGACTCCGCCAGAGCTTGTAGGTGATGTGTTGCAAGAGGGGATTGTTCTAACGGGTGGTGGCTCAAAGCTTTATGGACTTGATGCGGTGATTGAAAAAGAAACAGGGTTAAAAACAATAGTTGCGCAAGACCCTACAAACTGCGTTGCAAATGGAACAGGAAAGGTTTTGAAAAACCTTGAGTTTCTTGCAGAAAACGGATATCTATTTAAAACTCGTCAAGATATAATTGGAGTAGAGGCAGAGCATGACCATTATTAAGGGGGAAAATATGGACTTTAAAGATTATCCACAACTTGATGATTATAACGAATTTGACGCTTTTAATGCAGGCGTAGAGCCTGGAGGGCTTCGCAATCGCAATGAAATAAAAATACTTATTTGCTATATGCTTAAAACTCTTGAGCAAAAAATAACAAAGCAGCAAATTAATGAGGTTATGCAAACGCAAGGAATTGCGAATTATTTTGAGGTAAATCAAGCAATAAGCGAGCTTTTGTCGCAAGGGAATATAGATTGTGATTGTGTAGATAATGATGAGTTTTTATCAATTACAGATATTGGAAGGCAGGTTGCAACCACGCTTGAGCGTGATATACCAAAAACAGTGCGTGAAAAAGCGATAAAATCTGCAATTAAAATTTTGACAATTGCAAAAAATGAACAGGAAAATAAAATAGAAATAACCCCATTGGAAAAAGGCTGTCACATAACCTTTACAATGGAGGATGAGCAAGACATAATGATGGAACTTAAAATTTATGTAGCAGACAGAGCACAGGCAGAACTTCTTAAAAAGAATTTTTTAGAAGACCCTACAAAAGTTTATTCAAATATATTATCATCACTAATGGTGGAATAAAAAAAGCGAGAGGATATCCTTTCGCTTTTTATTTTTATGCAGTATTAAGTTTTATTATTTGACAACTTCATAGATTAAAGTTTTTTTAATAGGAGGCGTGCTTGAAAACTCATAAGAACTTAAAAAAACGGGTGTTGCATTATCTATTTTGCTTTGAGAAGAAGTATAGAAAGTCGCCAAAACATCGCCTTTTTTTATAAAGCTACCTATTTTATAGTTTAAAACAATGCCTGCACTATAATCAATAGGATTGTCCTTTTTTTCTCTACCTGCACCTAAAATTACACTTGCATTTCCAATTTTTTCAGAGTCCATAGAGCTAATGTACCCATCTTTTTCGTTTATGATTTCATAGCTGATTTTACTTTTTGTAAAAAGCTTGGGATTTTCTACAACTTCTACATTACCGCCTTGGATTTTTACCATTTGTTTGAATTTTTCAAAAGCAAGACCATTTTTCAAAACCTCTTTAACCTCAAGTTTACATTCTTCAACTGGTTTTGATGTGCAAGAAGAGTACATATAAGAGGCAAGCATTACGCAAATTTCATAAAGGTCGTCGCAATCTCCTTCGTTTTTTAAAACTTTTATTGCCTCAATGACTTCTAAAGAATTTCCAATACTGTTTCCGAGTGGCACATCCATATTAGTAATAAGTGCGGTAGTTTTTTTGCCAGATGAATTGCCGATATCAACCATTGTTCTAGCAAGCTTTTTTGCATCTTGTGGTGTTTTCATAAAAGCGCCACTACCACATTTTACATCTAGCACAATGTTTTGACTACCGCTTGCCAACTTTTTGCTCATAATACTTGATGCAATAAGCGCTGTGTTGTCAACAGTTGCGGTAACATCACGAAGGGCATATAACTTTTTATCGGCAGGGGCAAGGTCGCCAGATTGTCCAACCACACAAAGACCAATATCATTAACTTGATTTATAAAATCATCAAAAGGTAGCTCAACTTTAAAGCCGTCAATAGACTCAAGCTTGTCAATTGTTCCGCCAGTGTGACCCAGTCCACGCCCAGACATTTTTGCAACCTTGCAACCGAGCGATGCAAGAATAGGAGCGACAATCAATGTTGTTTTATCCCCAACACCGCCAGTACTATGCTTGTCAACTGTTACACCGTTAATGGATGAAAGGTCGATTGTGTCTCCTGAATTTGTCATAGCTGATGTTAAAAAAACTGTTTCCTCATCACTCAGTCCTTTAAGATAAATTGCCATTAACATAGCAGATGCTTGATAGTCAGGGATATCTCCATTTGTATATCCGCTTATAAAAAAGTTGATTTCGTCACTTGTAAGCGTGTTTCCGTCACGCTTTTTTTTAATAATATCGTACATTCTCATAACTTATCACCCCTACAAAGAAAATCCGAATGGCAAAAGGTCAATCAAATTCTTTTCAATAATATTGCCGTTTTTATCTTCAAAAATTATTTTAAAATCACTATCGCAAAACTCATTCATAACTTGCAAACAAACACCGCAAGGATAGCAAAAGTTTTTAATTTCTCCGTCGTGACCGCCAACAATTGCAATTTTTTCAAATTTTTTATATCCTTCGCTAATAGCTTTAAAAAAGGCAGTTCGCTCTGCACAGTTTGATGGAGAATATGCGCCGTTTTCAATGTTACAGCCTGTAAAAACCACATCATCTTTGCAAAGCAGGGCAGCCCCAACTTTGAAATTAGAATATGGTGAATAGGACTTGTTCATTGCTTTTTTAGCAATGTCTAAAAGATTCGAGTTTGTCATAATATGCCTCCAATTTCTTTGGCAAAACTTACCCCATCAATGTCAGCATTTATATTTAAAATATCTGCAATACTTTTTCCAATATCCGCAAAACTGTTTCTAGTGCCGAGATTTATGGATGCTTTTTTAGGCTGATATATAAGCAAAGGGGTACTCTCTCTTGAATGGTCGGTGCTTGATGTGGCGGGGTCGCAACCGTGGTCGGCAGTGATTATGAGCATATCATTATCACATAGTTTTTGTAAAAAATTGCCTAGCCATAAATCAAAATCTGAAATTGCCTTTGCATAGCCATCGATATCGTTTCTGTGGCCATAAATCATATCAAAATCAACTAGATTTGCAAAACAAAGACCTTTAAAATCCATATCTATAGCAGTGTCAAGGGCGTTCATTCCGTCTGTGTTGTTTTTTGTAGCAATATGATTTGTAACTCCTTGACCTACAAAAATATCTTTAATTTTTCCTATTGCAAGAACATCTAAACTAGAGCTTTTAATAAAGTCGAGCAATGTTTTTTTAGGCGGTAGCAGTGAAAAATCGTGCCTATTGCTTGTTCTAACAAAGTTTGGAAAACCACCAACAAAAGGCCTTGCAATCACTCTGCCAACACTATGTTTTCCTACTAGAATTTTTCTAGCAATTTTGCAGTATTCGTATAGCTCATTTGGGGGTACAATATCTTCGTGAGCTGCTATTTGAAACACACTGTCAGCAGATGTATAAACAATAAGACTGCCAGTTTTTATATGCTCTTGCCCAAAATCTTCAATAACTTTTGTGCCTGAGTATGGCAAGTTGCAAAGGGCATTTCGGCCTGTTTGCTTTTCAAATTCTTTAATAACCTCGGGCGGAAAACCGTTTGGGTATGTTGGCATTGGTGTTTTTGATATTATTCCGCAAATTTCCCAGTGTCCTATTGTAGTATCCTTACCTTTTGAGCTTTCAAAACAACGGCCGAAAGAGGCTATTGGTGCTTCTTCTTTTTTACAGCAATCAACGCCGTCAATATTAAAAAGACCGAGTTTTTTCATTGTGTCAGCTTTAAAAAATGATGATTTTGAAATACTGGCTAAAGTGTTACTACCCTCATCACCATACTCATTTGCATCTGGCGCATTTCCAATTCCAAAACTGTCTAAAATTATTAAAAAAATTCTTTTTGTCATAACAACACCTATTTCTCAAGTAATACAGAAGTTTTTAGTGCAATTTCCATCATTTGAGTAAACGATGTTTCTCGATCTAACGAAGAGCACGACTCACCTGTAAATGGGCAGTCAGATATTGTGCAAATTGCAAGTGCATTTTTTCCCGCCCTTGCAGCATTCATATATAGGGATGCTGCTTCCATTTCAACGGCAAGCACTCCCATTTTTTGCCAATCTATAAGACTGTTTGAATCATCATAAAAAGTGTCAGACGACAACAAGCTACCAACTTTGATATCAACGCCAAAGTCGCTTGCAACACCTGTAGCACAGCTTAGTAGTTCATAGCTTGCAGTTGGGGCAAAAGTTCCGGGCAAATTGTATTGACTAGCGTAGTTTGAGTTTGTGCAAGCGGACATACCGGCAACTACATCACGAACTTTAAGACTACTAGAAATTGCTCCTGCAGAACCAATTCTTATGATATTTTCAACATTATAAAAATTAAAAAGCTCGTATGAATAAATCCCCATAGAAGGCATTCCCATACCACTTGCCATAACAGAAATTCGCACACCGTCAAATGTGCCTGTATACCCTCCAATGCCTCTAACATCATTTATCAAAACGGCATTGGTTAAAAAATTCTCGGCAATAAATTTTGCACGAAGTGGGTCGCCTGGCATTAAAACAGTATTTGCAAAATCTCCGATTTTTGAGGAAATATGTGGAGTTGGAATAGACATAATACTTCTCCTTTTTAAAAATATTTTTTTGAATTTACATCAATATTATACAACATTTTAAAGTAAAAAGTAAACTTATTTGTAGAACAGTCAAAAGCTTTTGATAAAAATAAAAAAATATAAAAAATGTAGGTTTTTATAGAAATATGGGACAAAATAAGTATACAAAATATAAGGAGGGAACAATATGCCTGATTTAACATCAACAGAATTAAAAGCAATACAAGACCAATTGAATTGTGAACAAATACTTGTGAAAAAGTTCAAAAGCTATGCAAGTATGACATCAGACCCACAAATAAAAACAACTTGTGAGCAAGTTGCAGCACAGCATAAAAATCATTACGACAAACTTATGGGGCATTTAAGCTGTTAGGAGGGAATATAATGAATCAACAAATACAAGCACTCTCAGACCAAGAAATTATGGATGATATTTTAGGTTCGCAAAAGCATATTACAGGTGTTTACAATATAAACTCAAACGAATGTGTAAACCCAACTTTGCGTAACGATTTTTTGCAAATTCTGCGCGAGGAGCATAATATTCAGTCTACGATTTTTACAGATATGCAAAAAAGAGGCTGGTATGAAACTCAGCCTGCCGAGCAACAAATGGTCGACAAAGCAAAAACAAAGTATCAAAACATCGCTCAGCAATTATAAATTATCTATAAAATGGTCATCCATTAATTGTGGTGACCATTTTATTTTTAATCAAAATCACCTATATGAATTGCTGTAATATAATAATATAAAACTTTCATTTGTGATAAAATAAATATAGAAAATATAGTGGTTTCAAAGATTGATAACATAATATTATTATGTTACAATATTCGATGAAAAGAGTAAGAATAAAGAGGTAAATTATGAGTTCTATAAAAACAGATATTGAAATAGCGCAAGAGATAAGCCTTACTCCTATTGAGAAAATCGCCGAAAAAATAGGTTTAAAATATGATGACATTGAGCTTTATGGTAAGTATAAGGCGAAAATATCTCCTAAAGCTACAAAATGCAAAGAGGCTGACGCAAAACTTATACTTGTAACTGCGATAAACCCAACACCGGCAGGAGAGGGTAAAACAACTGTATCAGTAGGACTTGCAGACGGGTTATCAAAGCTGGGCAAAAAATCTATAGTAGCACTTCGAGAACCATCGTTAGGCCCTGTTTTTGGGATGAAAGGCGGAGCTGCCGGCGGAGGATATGCACAGGTGGTTCCTATGGAAGATTTGAACTTGCATTTTACAGGGGATATGCACGCAATAACATCTGCAAACAATCTTTTGGCAGCAATGATAGACAATCATATTCACTTTGGAAATGAGTTAGAAATTGATGTTCGTAGTATTCAGTGGAAAAGATGTATGGATATGAATGACAGACAGCTTAGAAATTTAGTCGGTGGTATGGGTGGCAGAGTTAATGGATTTCCTAGAGAAGATGGGTTTGATATAACAGCGGCATCAGAGGTTATGGCAGCTCTTTGCATGGCAAGTGATATTGAAGATTTAAAAGAGCGTCTAGGCAATATTATTGTCGCATATAATTGCGAAGGTATACCTATAATTGCAAAACAACTAGATGCAAATGGTGCAATGGCAGCATTATTAAAAGATGCTGTAAAGCCCAATATAGTACAAACGCTTGAAAAAACTCCGGCAATTATTCATGGTGGTCCTTTTGCGAATATAGCACACGGCTGTAACAGCATAATAGCGACCAAAACTGCAATGTGTCTTGGTGAATATGTTGTTACAGAGGCGGGATTTGGTGCCGATTTGGGTGCGGAAAAATTCTTTGATATTAAATGCAGACAAGCAGATATTAACCCAAATGTTGTAGTTGTGGTTGCAACTGTTAGGGCGCTAAAATATCACGGCGGACTCGAAAAAGACGACCTATTAAATCAAGATTTTGAGGCGCTAAGCAGTGGTCTTTTAAATTTAGAAAAACATATTCAGAATATAAAAAACATTTATAATATGCCAGTTGTAGTAGCAATTAACAAATTTTATACGGACACAAAAGAAGAGTTAGAAAAGATAATCGAATTTTGTAGCAACCTTGATACAAAGGCAGTTGTTACAGATGTTTGGGCAAATGGTGGTCAAGGTGCAAAACAGCTTGCTCAAGCAGTGATAGATGAGTGCGACAAGCCAAAGCCAGAACTTTCTTTTTCTTATGATTTGAATGAAACAATAGAAGAAAAAATTAATAATCTTGCCAAAAAAGTCTATGGAGCGTCTAGTGTTGAAATAACAAAAAGAGCTTTTAGAAAAATAGAAATGATTGAAAAAAATGGATACGGCAACTTGCCAATATGTATGGCAAAAACACAGTATTCATTGTCTGACGATGCAAGATTGCGTGGCAAACCGGATGGATTTAAAATAACGGTAAGAGATGTTAGAATAAGTGCAGGTGCTGGATTTATTGTAATTCTTACAGGAGATATATTGACAATGCCGGGTCTTCCAAAACAGCCAAGTGCAGTTAAAATAGATGTTGATAACAAGGGCAAAATTAGCGGATTGTTTTAAAATAGGCTTTATAAAAAATGACACAAAAATAAACCTCTTATGATAGTAGTATGAAAACTATCGTAGGAGGTTTTACTGTATAAAAAATAATTTTTAAAGTAGTAAATTTGATTTTGCAACAAGCTGAAAATACTTTTTATAAAATTTCAATGCAATCTTTAAGTTATGTAGTGCATAAAATACAAACACTTTTTATACAAACATCTTTTCTATGCCGTTTGACTTTATAGCCTTGAATAGTAAAAAACCAAGTAAATAGCACATAGCGAGTTCCCCGACACCCACTTGAAAAGCAGACAGCAAAAATCCTGCCCACCTTGTGCCCTTTGGCAAAAAGAATGCAATTTCTGCACCGATTATAATAGCGTTAAAAATAACAGGCATCAGTGGCGCAAAAATCGGAAAGCCATTTACTTCTACTTTTCGCACAGCTCTACTACAAAATGCAGCTATAAGTGTTGCAATTGTTCCGCAAATAACATCGACTATGCCAAATGGACTACCTAAGTTACCGATAAAGCAACCGACGGCAAGACCCGGAATAGCAGCGGGAGTAAAGACGGGTAAAATTGTAAGAGCTTCTGAAAATCTGAACTGTATAGAACCATATGACAGCCCAAAAATAGAAGCAAGGTAGGTTAGTGCAGCATAAAGAGCCGCAATAACAGCACTTTGCACAATGTAATTTGTGCTTTTGTTAATAGTATTCATTTGTATTCCTCCATAGTTTTGTTTAATGTCAGGATGGTCTCGAACTGACAGGAGAAATATTACCACTTATGGCAAAAAAAATCAAGTGTAAACTTTTAGTAAAGATGTTGACTATTTTAAGCTCTTATAATATACTTGCTGTATATTGATTTGTTGCAAAATTTTATTTTTTAGAAAATAGAGAGGGGGGAACGACTTGGCAAATGTAGTTGAAGATCGACTTTCAAGAAGAACAAAGAGAAAACTTCGCCTATCTTTTATAGAACTTATGGATAAAAAAGATATAATGGAAATAACGGTAACAGAAATTAGCAATCTAGCTGATGTAAACAGAGGGACCTTTTATTTACATTATTCAGATATTTATGATATGCGAAGGCAGATTGAAACCGAACTTATTGATGAGCTTTATACTATTTTAAGCTATCATTCTGCTGAAAAAATGAAAAAGGCAATATACCCTATAATTTTTGATGTATGTTCTTTTTTTAATGAGAATTGCAAATTGTTAAATATATTTTTAAGTAAAAATGGCGATATGGTTTTTGCAGACGGATTAAAAGGCATTGTAAAAGAAAAAGTTTTTCACGATTGGAAAGCAGTTTATAAGCTTGATAATGCTAAAGAAAATGAAATACATTTTTGCTTTATAACATCAGGGATAATTGGAGTTTTACGGCAGTGGATATATGAGGGGTGCGTCACAAGCATTGAAGCAGTGGCAAGTTTGTTAAGAGAGATGATACTAAACGGTTCACAATTTTTAGAAGATAAAAGAGTGAGTGAAGGCAGTTTTTAGCCGTCACTTATTTTTTTTGCAAAAAATTAAATAGTCATTTTTTACAATAGATAAAAACTAAGCTTTTGCAAATAATAAATTTATAATTAGTTAAAGGAGATATAAAAAATGCATCAAGATGAAATGAATAGAGAAGTTGAATTTTTAAATATAGTATATGAAGATGCTCAAATAGGTAGTGAGTCGATTGAATATGTAACGGGGAAAATCGAAGATGCTAATATGTTGAAAGATTTGCAAAATCAGCATAGCCAATATACAGATTTATCAAATAAAGCGACAAGTCAAATAGCAAACTATAATCAAGTTCCTAAAAGCAGAAATTCTGTTTCAAAAGCAGGGTTAAGGTCAAGGGTAAGATTTAATACACTTATGAATAAAAGCAATGACAATGTTGCAGAGGTAATGATTCAAGAGAGTATGATAGGTGTAATAGATATGTCACGCGTTTTAAAACAGTTTTCAGAAATACCGCAAGAAACAAAGCAATTAGGTCAAGAGTTGATAGGTATAGAAGAAAACAATATGCAAATTATGAAACAATATTTAGGATAACAAAAAACAGAGCGATAAATTAAAGTCGCTCTGTTTTTATAAATATTAAACTCCGTAGAGAAGTTGTGCGTATGAAGGGTAGGGCCAATATTTTTTTGCCGTGTTTGTTTCAAGCTCGTCTGCGATTTCACGAAGCTCTTGCATTGCAGAAAAAACATCGTCTTTATAATACATCGCTTTTGTTTTTATGTCTGCATTTTCGTCTGCACTTGCAATTGCTTTGTCAAGGATATTTGTTTTGTTATAAAGCGAATCACTTAAAGTTGATAGCTTTTCTAGCAAGTTTATCTCATATTCGCAAGCAAGTTTTGCCATAACGACCCTTTTATTTTGTATCGTACTACTAAGCTCATTCATATAAGAACACACAGATGGAAAAATATCTTTTTTAACCATTTCAAGCATTGTCAGTGCCTCAATGTGAAGAGTTTTGCAGTAGTTGTCCATTAGAATTTCATACCTTGAATTAAGCTCTTCTTTTGTATAAATGCAATGACGCTCAAACATAGTTACATTTTTTTCTGTTATGTAAAAAGGCAAAGCCTCTGGAGTTGTGCGAAGATTTAAAAGTCCGCGCTTTTTTGCTTCTTCAACCCATTCTTCAGAGTAGTTGTTGCCGTTGAATATAACTCTGGAATGATTGTTAAATGTGTTTCTAAGTAATTCGTGAAGAGCCAAGTCAAAGTCGTCAGCTTTTTCAAGAATGTCAGCAAATTGTGAAAGTTGCTCTGCAAGAATCGCATTTAAAATAGTGTTTGGACAAGCTATGGATGCAGTAGAACCGAGCATTCTAAATTCAAATTTGTTACCTGTAAAAGCAAATGGGGAAGTACGGTTGCGGTCTGTTGTGTCTTTTGCAAATCTAGGTATAAAAGATACACCGGACTTCATTACTTGTTTATCTTTTTGAATATACACTTCGTCATTTTGTATAGCTCTTATTATGTCATCTAGCTCGTCACCTAAAAACATAGAAACAATTGCGGGCGGTGCTTCGTTTGCCCCGAGTCTATGGTCGTTTCCGGCTCCTGTAACGGCAACTCTAAGCAAATCTTGATACTCATCAACACCTTTTAACACAGCGGCAAGAAACAAAAGAAACTGAGAGTTTTCCATAGGTGAATCACCAGGGTCAAATAAATTAACGCCAGTGTCAGTGCTAATTGACCAGTTGTTATGCTTGCCACTTCCGTTAATTCCCGCAAATGGTTTTTCGTGTAAAAGGCAAGCAAGACCGTGTTTTGTGGCAACCTTTTTCATAGTTTCCATTGTTAATTGGTTGTGGTCTGTTGCAGTGTTTGTGTCTGAATACATTGGTGCGAGCTCGTGTTGTGCCGGAGCAACCTCGTTGTGCTTTGTTTTTGCAAGTACACCAAGCTTCCAAAGCTCAATATCAAGGTCCTTCATAAAAGCTGCAACTCGCGGTTTAATTGTTCCAAAATAGTGGTCATCCATCTCCTGACCCTTTGATGGTTTTGGTCCAAACAATGTTCTGCCACAGATTATAAGGTCCTCACGCTTATTATATTGTTCTTTGTCAATCAAAAAGTATTCTTGTTCAGCACCAACAGTTACAACAACGTGCTTTGCTTTTGTTGGGTTTCCAAAAAGCTCTACAATTCGCATTGCGTGCCAATCAACAGCCTCAAGTGAACGAAGAAGGGGTGTTTTTTTATCTAAAATTTGCCCACCGTATGAGCAAAAAACTGATGGAATACAAAGGGTTTCATCTTTAATAAAAGCGTATGAGGTAGGGTCCCAAGCGGTGTAACCTCTAGCCTCAAAAGTTGCACGAAGACCGCCAGACGGAAAGCTAGATGCATCAGGCTCACTTTTTATAAGCTCTTTTCCCGAAAACTCCATAATAATGTGCCCGTCAGAAGTAGGAGAAATGAAACTGTCGTGCTTTTCAGCAGTAATTCCAGTCATAGGTTGAAACCAGTGAGTATAGTGTGTAACGCCCTTTTCAATAGCCCAATCTTTCATTGCTTTTGAAACAATATCGGCAATTTTTTTGTTTAAAGGTGTACCATCTTTTACAAATTTTTGTATTGCATCATAAGTTTCCTGTGGTAATCTTTCCCTCATAACACGGTCATTAAATACCATACTTCCAAAAATCTCTGGTACATTTATTGGAACATTATTATCCATTTAAATTGCCTCCTCAAGCTCTACAATACAAAGATATAATACCATATTTATAGAAAAATTAAAACGATACAAGCTATAAATAA
The DNA here is from genome assembly GCA_964512735.1 of uncultured Eubacteriales bacterium. Taxonomy (GTDB): domain Bacteria; phylum Bacillota; class Clostridia; order Oscillospirales; family Acutalibacteraceae; genus RZYX01. The sequence goes on from CAZEKQ010000001.1 coordinate 17,976, forward strand.
TACCGCATTTTCTATATATCTTTTTTAAATAATAAATTAGGCACTGCGGGCAACTTCCCACAGCGCCTTTGCCGTTTACAGACACAGTATAAATATAAAAATAAAATATGTCAAGTGACTTTTGCGTTTTTGTTATACTAATTATTATATATAAGTCATAAAGCTATCAAAATAGTGTGTTCTTAGCTTGATTTTTAGGTTTTAAAGAATATTTTAATTTTACCATACTATTTTGCTTGAAAAAATGAATTATTTAGGTTAGAATATAAGCATACAAACTGTGGTAATTTTAAGTAGCGCAAAACTGTTGTAACTATATATTGTATGTTGTAATCCTTTTGGATTTTTAAAATAAAGCATATACATAGGAGTGGTATTGGGTGAGCACGCATTTAAATGGCAGTTATCTTGGTGATTTTGTTTCAGAAGAAAGTATTTTGGCAATGCAAGAGGAAGTAACAAAAGCTCACGAATTGTTGCACACTAAAACAGGTGAGGGAAATGAATTTTTAGGTTGGTTAACATTACCTACTAATTATGATAAAGATGAATTTTCAAGAATTAAAAAGGCCGCAACAAAAATTCAACAAACAAGTGATTTGCTTATAGTTATTGGAATTGGAGGCTCATATCTTGGTGCAAGAGCCGCTATAGAGTTTGTAAAATCTTCAAACTACAATGTGTTAAAAAAGGACACGCCAGACATTTATTTTGCTGGCAATAGCATTAGTCCAACCGCTTTAAATGAGATTGTTAGTCTTTGTGAAGGCAGAGATTTTTGTGTAAATGTTATTTCAAAATCAGGAACAACAACAGAGCCTGCAATAGCTTTTCGTGTTTTAAAAGAAATGCTTGTGAAAAAATATGGAGAAGAGCAAGCGGCACAAAGGATTTTTGTAACAACAGATAAAGAAAAAGGCACACTAAAGGCACTTTCGGATTCGCAAGGATTTGAAACATTCGTAGTTCCTGACGATGTTGGTGGAAGATATTCAGTGCTTACGGCTGTGGGGCTTTTGCCAATTGCTGTTTCAGGAATGGATTTAGATGCACTTATGCAAGGGGCACTTGATGCACAAAAAAGCCTTATGCAAACAGATGTGTTGCAAAATGATTGTTATAAATATGCAGCAATACGAAACATTCTTTATAGACAAGGTAAAACAACCGAAATGATGGTAAGCTATGAGCCGTCATATGCTATGATGAACGAGTGGTTTAAACAGCTTTTTGGTGAGAGTGAAGGCAAGGATGGAAAGGGAATTTTTCCAGCGTCTGCAATTTTTTCAACAGACCTCCATTCGCTAGGTCAATATATACAAGATGGAAAGAGAAATCTTTTTGAAACTGTTGTGGTGTTTAAAAAACCAAAACAAGAGATGATTATTTCTTTTGATGATGAGAACACAGATGGCCTTAATTTTCTTGCAGGTAAAGAGATGTCATTTATAAATCAAAAGGCGTTTGAGGGGACAATTCTTGCACATTCTGATGGTGGAGTTCCCAATATTGTGCTTGAGGTTGAAGAAATGACAGAGTATGAATTAGGCTATCTTATTTATTTCTTTGAAAAAGCCTGTGCAATTTCTGGATACATTCTTGGAGTTAACCCATTTAATCAGCCTGGCGTTGAGAGTTATAAAAAGAATATGTTTGCACTACTTGGAAAAGCAGGGTATGAGGAAGAAAAAGCACAGCTAGAAAAAAGACTGGGAATTAAAAACTAATTGGTTATATTACCGCTTTTGCGGAATTAAAATATAGAAATCACAGGGGGAGATTTTTTATGGTATCTCTTATAATTGGACACAAAGGATCAGGAAAAACTAAACACCTTATTGAAGAAGTAAATAAGGCTGTTGAAAATTCAAAGGGCAATGTTATTTGCATTGAAAAAAAGACAAAACTTACTTATGACATTACTTCTCGTGCTCGTCTTATTGCAGCTGACTCATTTGGAATAAATGGTTTTGACGCATATTACGGATTTGTTAGTGGGATTTGTGCAAGCGACAACGATATTACAGACGTCCTTGCAGATGCAACTCTCAGAATTGGTGGAAAAGATTTAAACCAGCTCGCTGAGTTCCTTGAAAAAGTAAGTGTTCTTGCAAATGCAACAGACACAAGATTTACATTTACAATTTCAGCAGATGAAGAAGAATTGCCAAAGCAAATTTTTGATTTTTGCCAAAAAATTTATTAAGTAGATACATAATAGCTCGGCGGGAGCAGTGCGCCCGCCGAAGTTTTATGATTATATAATAATTTTTATTGACAAAGGCGGACAAGGGCTATATAATATCTTGTGCATATATTATCAGAACATATGCTGGTGAGGTTTATTATGTTTTCTTTAGAACTTAAGCAAATATTTAATAATATTGGTTCGCATTTACCTATTGAGCATAGCTTTGATATGTTGAATTATGAGGTTAATGGAGCCCATCCTATTAAAAAACCCGTTAAGGTTACCGGTGAGGTAAACAACAAAGCGGGTATTGTTGGACTAGCTGTTCAAGCACAGGTTGAGTATTCATCAGAGTGCGACCGCTGTGCAGCACCAGTTGTTAAAATGTTTAATATTCCAATTAAACACATTTTAGTAACTGAGCTTAATGACAAAAACAATAGTGATTTTACTGTTGTTCCATCAATGAGGCTCGATTTGGAAGAGCTTGTGGCAGAGGAGATTTCACTTTATTTGCCAACTAAATTTCTGTGCAATGAAGACTGCAAAGGTATTTGCACTTTTTGTGGCAAGAACTTAAATGAGGATTCCTGTAGTTGCAAAAAACCGATAGACCCTCGTCTTGAAGTTTTACAACAACTTTTGGATAAATAAAACAATTGAGCATATTTTTTTAGTATGATAGGGAGGTGCTGACATGGCGGTACCAAAAAGAAGAGTTTCAAAAGCAAGGCGCGATAAGAGACGTTCCAGTGTTTGGAAGATTTCTGCACCTACGCTTGTTAAATGTTCTCAGTGTGGAGAATATAGGAGAGCACACAGGGTTTGCTCCGCTTGTGGATTTTATAACGGCAAGCAGGTTATCAATAAGGACATATAAATTGTTTTTAAAACCGGCGTTAGAGGTGGAGAAGGAATCCCTTCCCCGCCTTTTAATCGTTATGCTGGGGGTGCAAAGTTGTCAGTTTTAATTACAAATGTTGAACAAAGGTCGCCGTGTGACAAGTACGGCGTATTGCCGGGGCATACCCTAATTAGCATAAATGGGCATAATATTGCAGATGTCCTTGACTATCAGTTTTATGTTTGTGAAAAAAAGTTAAAGCTTATTTTGCAAAACGAAAAGGGCAAAAAATATACCGTAAGAATTAGAAAAAAAGATGAATACAGTGACATAGGTCTAAGTTTTAATACTTATCTTATGGATAAAAAGCATTCTTGTAAAAATAAATGTATTTTCTGTTTTGTAGACCAATTACCAGAAGGTATGCGTGAGAGCTTGTATTTTAAAGATGATGATGAAAGATTGTCGTTTTTCTTTGGAAATTATATTACGCTTACAAATCTAACACCTCGTGATGTTGAGAGAATTATAGAAATGCGAATTAGTCCTATTAACATTTCTGTTCATACAATGAACCCAGATTTACGAGTACAAATGATGAAAAATAAGAACGCAGGAAGTTCTTTAGATATAATAAAAAAGCTTGCAAGCGAGGGGATAGAGATTAATACCCAGCTTGTTTTGTGCCCTGGAATTAACGATGGAAAAGAGCTTGAGTTTAGCCTAGAGCAGTTGGCAAGTATGTATCCGAGCGTTAAGAGCATTGCGGCGGTTCCTTTGGGACTTACAAGGCACAGGCAAGGGCTTTGCGAGCTTGAAGAATACACGCAGGAAACTGCAGGGCAAACAATAGATATTATTGAAAAATTTTCAAATGATTTTTTAATCAAAAATGGTACAAGGCTTGTTTTTGCAGCTGATGAATTTTATATTAAAGCTGGCCGGAAAATACCAGATTATGAGTTTTATGAGGATTTTCAGCAACTTGAAAATGGCGTAGGAATGTGGGCTTTATTAAAATACGAATTTGAAGACTGCCTTAAAAAGAGTGATTTAGTGACACCACAAAAACCGTTTAAAATAACCATTGCAACAGGGGTTGCAGCATATCCATTGATAAATGAGTTGGCAAGCAAGCTGCAAAACACATTTGCGATGATTACAATAGATGTTGTAGCAATAAAAAACGACTTTTTTGGTCACAGTATCACAGTTGCAGGTTTGGTAACTGGTAAAGATTTGATAAGTCAGCTCGAAGAAAAAAGCCTTGGAGATGCATTGTTTATACCGTCTGCAATGCTAAAGGGAACATATCCACAGGACGATAATGACGACTGTGTTTTTTTAGATGATATAAGTTTGGAACAAGTGCAAAAAACACTTGGAGTTAAAATCGTTGCATTGCAAAATGATGGATACGATTTTATTACAAAGATTTTGGAGGTGGGACAATGGCAAGACCAGTAGTAGCGATAGTTGGCAGGCCAAATGTTGGCAAGTCTACATTGTTTAATAAGCTAATTGGACAAAGGTTATCTATAGTTGATGACACGCCAGGTGTGACAAGAGATAGAATTTATGGCGATTGTGACTGGCTAGGTCATAACTTGTTGCTTATCGACACAGGTGGAATTGAGCCATATTCAGACGATATAATTCTTTCGCAAATGCGTCGTCAAGCTCAGCTGGCAATTGATAGTGCCGATGTAATAATCTTTGTAACAGATTTAAGAACAGGGATAGTTGCAACAGATTCTGAGGTTGCTACAATGCTACAAAAAAGTGGAAAGCCAATAGTTTTATGCGTAAATAAGTCTGACACGGTGGGAGATGCACCACCGGAGTTTTATGAGTTTTACAATTTAGGGCTTGGTGACCCTGTTGCCGTTTCTGCAACTCACGGGCACGGAACAGGTGATTTGTTAGACGCTGTTTTAGAACACTTGCCAGAAAAACTTGAAGAGCAAGTTGATGATGATACTATAAAAGTTGCAATAATTGGCAAGCCGAATGTTGGCAAATCTTCTCTTGTAAACAAAGTTTCAGGCGAGGAGCGAGTAATTGTCTCAAATATCGCAGGCACTACCAGAGATGCGACAGATACTTTTGTTGAGAATAAATATGGCAAATTTGTTTTAATAGATACTGCGGGTCTAAGACGTAAAAGCAAGGTAGATAATGCGATAGAAAAATATAGCATTATTAGGGCTAAAATGGCTGTTGAACGTGCAACAGTTTGTGTAATTATGATAGATGCAACGGAAGGGTTCACAGAGCAAGATTCAAAGGTTGCAGGAATTGCTCACGAGATGGGAAAAGCTTGCATAATTGCGGTTAACAAATGGGATGCCGTTGAAAAAGATGGCACTACAATGACGAATTATCGCAAAAAATTAATGGGTGATTTCGCCTTTATGTCATACGCTCCTATAATTTTTATATCCGCCCATACAGGGCAAAGAATTGACAAGCTGTTTGAGCTTATTAAGTTTGTTGACGACCAAAACGCAATGCGAATTTCAACAGGTAAACTCAACGATGTTTTAGCATCTGCAACGGCAAGAGTGCAACCTCCAACAGATAAAGGAAAGCGGTTAAAAATCTATTATATGACACAGGCGTCAACACGTCCGCCAACATTTGTGTGCTTTGTTAATAGAAAAGATTTGTTCCATTATAGCTATCAAAGATATTTGGATAACCAAATTCGAGAAGTTTTTGGGCTTGAAGGAACGCCGACAAGATTTTTCATTAGAGAACGAGAAGAAAAAAAGAAATAATAAAATAAAGTGGTACAGTTTTGTAGCTGTACCACTTTTTATTTAGTTTTTATTAAAATACTTTTACAAAATCTCCAAGCTCAAACGAATATAACAAAGCGTCTTTTATTTCAAATCCTGTACACTCAAAGAGTGCCTTGCAATAAATTTCTAGTTGTGATTTATATTTTTCAACAAGCGACTGCATATCCTTAACTTTGTCAGTTTTATAATCGAGAATAACAAGCTTGCCATCTTCAACAAAAGCACAATCAACAATACCCTGAACTAGCACCTTTTCGTCTGCAAAGCTTTTATCAAGACTAGGGTCATAGAATGTTACAGGCAAGTTAATTGCAAACTTTTTTTCTCTCATAACTTGTTTGCTATTAAAAATTCTTCCTGCAAGTGCAGAGTTAAAGAATTTATCAATTTTTGGCAACTCTATAGTTTCAGCTTCTTCATTACTCAAAAATCCCATTTCTAAAATTCTATCAAGCTCCATGCTAGAGCTTTTTTTTGCGTCATTATAATTTGCAAACTGCATGTATTTATGTAGTGCCGTGCCACGCTGTGCGGGTGTAAGTCCGCCTTTGTTTAAAAAGGCAGGCCGAGAGTTTGCAAAAAATCGTGTATCAATAGCACAGACATCATTTTGAGAAGCTGCTCGCTTAGTAGTGAAAGCTTCAAGTGTTTTATAAGGGTATTCGTATGCTATTCTGGAATTGATTTCGTCTAAAAGCTCTTTGTCGTAAACAGATGTAAACCTTTTTTCTGTTATCTCATTTTGTGATTGAGCCTTGCCAAAAACAACATCAAGTTTAAAATCTGCGGGCATTGTTTGAATTTCAACATCAGGCAAGAGTGACCGAAGAGCTACAGCATCAGGATGCCTAAGTGATGCATAAAGTAACCAGTCTGCATAACTTTGGCTTTTTCTTACTGCAAATGTTGGGATAGAGTCTTGATTTAAAATGTTTGCATTAAGGGATTTTATTTTGTTTTGGGGTTTGTCAATTGATAACACAGTAATAATTTTTTCTTTTGCCCTTGTCATTGCAACATACAACACTCGCATTTCTTCTGATATTTCGTCATTTTCAACGGCAAGCTTTGTAGCTGTGTGCATAATAGTAGAAAATTCGTGCATATTTTTTGTATTTCGCCTTTTGATTCCAACGCCAATTTTTGAATGCAAAATCATATTACTTTTTAAGGATTCTTTATTGAATTTTCCAGAACAATTTGCAACAATACAAACAGGAAATTCAAGTCCCTTACTTTTATGTATGCTCATAATTCGCACTACATCAGCGTTTGGAGATACAGTTCCGGCACTTGCAAGCTCTACCTTGTTTTGCTCAAGTCTATCTATATGGCGGATAAAAGAGCAAAGTCCGTTGGCTTGCTCGGAGTCAAAATTATTTGCATAGTCGAGCAACAAATTCAGGTTTGCATATCTGTTTTCGCCGTTTTTCATAGCAAGAACAATAGAGGTATAATCAGTATGCTCGTATATTTTACGAACTAGTTCACAAACGGGAAGCGCCACTGAAAATCGCCTTAGTATTGTAATTTCTTCTAAAAAAGCCTTACACTGTTCGTTGCCGTTTTTTGCACAGCGAACAATGCAATTATATAAAGAGGCGTTTCTGTCAATCATTCTTATTTTTGATATTTCATCGGGCGTAAAAGCATAGATAGGCGACATCATAGCAGAAAGCAATGGAATGTCGCACAATGGGTTGTCAAGAACTCTTAGAAGTGACAAAATGACCTGTACTTCATAGGTTGAGAAAAAACCGCCAGAACTGTCTGTATACGCTGGTATGCCAAGGTTTAAAAGCTCTTTAGCATAGACTTCAGACCTACCTTTTGTGCTACGAAGTAAAATGCAAAAATCACCGTAAGTAGCAAGTCTTTGACCACCATTTTTATCTCTAACGCAAAATCTGTTTTCAATCATTTGAGAAATTAAAGAGGCAATATATTTTGCTTCAGCTTCTATTCGAGAGTTTCCTGTTTCCTCATTTTCGCTTGTATCTAAAATGTGAATTTGTGCGTCAGCATTTTTAGTGTTTTCATAATCTGCACCATATTTTAGCTCTTCACTATTATCGTAAAAAACCTCTCCAACTTCATTGCTCATAAGTTGTGAAAAAACAAAGTTCACCATACCAACAACTCCAAATCTGCTACGGAAGTTGCGGTCAAGATTAACAACGGCAGGGTAGTTTTCTCCATTGAAAACGGGGAATTTTTCACGCTTTTCTATAAAGATTTCCGGCATTGCTTGCCTAAATCTATAAATGCTTTGTTTAACATCACCAACCATAAAAAGGTTGTTTCCATCACGGGAGATGGAAGAGAATAAAATATCTTGAGCCATATTTGTGTCTTGATATTCGTCTAAAAGAATTTCAACATATTTCTTAGAAAGCTCGTTTGCAAGGGGTGTTTTTTTGAACTCGCCATTTTCCTCGCTTACAAGAAGCTCGATAGCGAGGTGTGTTATATCTGAAAAATCAAGGGTGTTTTTTTCTCGCTTTTTTTGTTCAAATCTGTCTGAAAAGAGATAAACGCCTTCAAATAACTTATCAATTAAAGGCTTTAAGAAAATCATATCATCCTCAAATTCTTGAGAGTTGCAACACATAATATCGCAAAGAGTTTCTCTAATAAGCTTTTTTATAGTTTTGTCTCTGCGTGTTGTTACAATATCTTTAATAGGGCTTTCATATCCTTTTGGAAGACGCCCAAGCCTTATAAAATCAAAGTTGTGAATACTGTTGTATGTGTTGTCCCAGTCGTTATTTTTTGCATACTCTTTAATTTTTATTATTTGGTTTAAATCAGAGTGAAAAGTATCTAAGTATTTATCAGCTAAAACATCATCAGTGTTAATTAGATTTATCGAATTTTGCGTTAGCGTTTGGCAATGGTCTAGCACATTTATAACATAATTTAAAACAATTTTTCCAAAGCTACTTTGCGATAAATTATCAGCAGAGCAGTAAGCATCTTGTGCCTGTTTTAACCATTTTTTTGGAAAAGGGTATGCCATTGAAAATTCGTATAAATTTAGTATATACTTTGCAAGCTCGGCATCGTCACGACCTTTGAATAAAAGCTCAACAAGTTCTTTAAACTTAACGTCATCTTGCATATAAAGCTCTTCAATAACTTCATTTACAGCCTCGTTTGCAAGGATAGAGCGTTGTCCATCGTCGATAATTTTAAAGTCGGGGTTTATGTTTAACATTTGAAAATTTTCTTTAACAAGGTCATTACAAAAGCTGTCAATAGTGCAAATGTTTGCACTAGGCAAAAGCATTTGTTGGCGTAATAGATGCGAATTTGTTGGATTTTTTTTAAGTTCTTTTGATAGGGCGACTCCAATACGCTCACGCATTTCAGAGGTTGCAGCGCGTGTAAAAGTTACTATAAGCAGTTTGTCTGCATCGCAAGGGTTGTTTGAATCTGTAAGCCTTCTAATAACACGCTCAACTAAAACCGCCGTCTTTCCTGAGCCAGCAGCGGCAGAAACAAGAAGGGTACCGCCAGTTCCCTCAATGGCACTTTTTTGTTCGTTCGTCCATTTGTTACTCATCGCTCTCACCACCGTTTAAAATGTTTAAAGCATCTTTATGCGATATTTTCTCTATTTCTCTTTTTTTGTCTGTGTATTCAAAGCCACAAACGCTCATATAGTCGCAAAATTCACAGGTTTTGTCATATCCTTTTCTAAAAACTGGATATGCTGGAATTTTGCCATTATGCAGTTCGTTTACCATATCAATAAGAATTTTATCAGCACGGCGGTTAAGCTCTAAAAGTTGAGTGTGAGAAATAAGAGTACCCTTTAGATTATTCTTTTTGTCTATAGAAACGGGAATAAAGTTGCCCTGTATATCTTTTTCCATAGCGTTTAACACATCAAAATTTTCAAGAATCATACCGTTGCTTTTACCATCTTTAATTTTTTGTTGCACAATTTCTTCGTTTGTGCTATTTCTTGGAAGTTTACTTACATTTGATTTTGCTTGATAGTATAAAATTCCACTAGGAACAACATCGCCATACCGTTGTTCTCCGTTTTGAGAAATAGCAAATAGATATATGAGCATTTGCATATTAAGTCCATATAAAACATCGCTTAGTACAAAATCTTTAGTGCCTGTTTTGTAGTCGATTATTCTAATATAGTTTTTTCCGTCTTTTTCAAAGGAGTCAACACGGTCAATGTTGCCTATTATTTTTAAAACTCGCCCATCATCAAGTGTAATAGTATAGGGCTTTAAATCACCGTCATTATTAATGCTTAACTCAAAATCGACAGGGATAAATTGTGACACTTCAAATTCCTCGCAAAGCCTGTCAAGAATATCGCAAAGTATTGACGAAAATCTAAAAAACAAGTATTCAAATCTTTTGCTTTTATCTTTAACACCGCCCATTTTTTCATTGAGAAAGTCAGTTAACAACAAATCTACTTCTGTTTTTCTTTGTGCGTTTGACATTTCGCGTAGCTTTTCTTTGCCATATTTTTTAATAATTATTTCCAAAATATGATGAATGATATTACCGCTTTGCATTGGGTCAAGCTCTGCAATTTTTCTAGGCTTTGCTTTTATGCCGTATTTGCAAAAATATCTAAATGGACAGTTATGATAATCTTCAATTCTAGTTGCAGACATATACAAATCTTTTCCAAACAGATTTACTGCATTTTGAGGGTCTTCAAATTGTATGGGTTTTCGACTTGAAACTCGCTCTAAAGCGTTAAGTTTGTTTGCATATTTATCATCATTTTTAAAGCGTTCTTTTAAGGTGGCACTAAGCGTTGTATCAAAATTATAAGATTTCGCAAGATTTTCAAATGCTGATTTATCACTTTCTATAAAATGCAAAGGTTCAAGCTCATCGGTGCAAATATTGTTGCAGTTAGGAAAGATTTCCGACACTTCTGAAACAATAACAGAAGGGGACAAAGCCTCTCCTGAGGGAGTGCAACGGGAATATGTGATATAAAGTTTTTCTTGTGCACTGCACAAAGAGCTGTACGCAATAAATTTTTCTTCTGCCGTTTTAAAATCATTTGGCTTTGATACTTCAAGCCCGCGCTCGATTAATCGCCGTCTATCCGAATCGTTCAAAATCCCTTTATTATCAGGCTCTTTTGGAAAAATACCCTCGTTTGCTCCGACAATAAAAACAACTTTTAAAGCTCCTAGTCGAATTCTTTCTGCAGAGCCAATAGTAATTTCATCAAGACCTTGCGGTATAGAGCCAATATCACTAACAGACAGCATACAATCAAAAAGCTCAAAATAGCGACTCGCATCAACAACATTGTTGCCAATAATGGTCGCAAGCTTGTCTAAAATTTCCATAAGCATATCCCAAATTCGCTCTTGCTCAAGAGCCAAGGCAAGGTTATTATTATCTTGATAAAGCAAGGCAAGCGTTTTTAGATTTTTTCCTGCATCTATGTCGCAAAGCAAGGTGTAAATAGCCTGTGAGATTTGCTCGCCGTCTGCATTGTTATCGCACGAATTTTTAAATTTGAGCAGGGGAGTGATTGCTTTTTTTCGTATTTTATTTAATTTTTCAAGTTTTCTGTTAGAGCTTTCGCTTACACTTTCTCCAAAGCCTTCTGGATGATTTTCCCATTCGTTTTTCCACCCAGATGCACCAATTTTCCACATAAGAGCGTAGTTTTCAGCCAAAGAAATATCTTCATCACAAATACCTGTAAGCCCTGTTTTTAAATATCTCATAAGTCGGTTTGTCGAAAATCCCATTGTTGCAATTTCAAGAGCACAACGAACAAGAGTAATAAGTGGCTGAGAAGTTATGGGTTGTCTTTCATCTTCAAAAACGGGTATATTATATTTTTTAAAAGCACTTACAAGCTCTTTTTTATACTCGTTAGAATCCCTTGCAATTACTGCTATGTCACGGCAACGAATTCCTTGTGTACGCATTAGATTTTTAGCAGTAGAGGCAACAAAATCACACTCAAATGATTTGTTTGAAGCACGGCAAATAGTGATATTATCACAGTTGTCATTAAACTCATCAAAAGCCGGTGAAAAGATATTTTTTTCAAGAAAAGTTAAGGAATTATTCTTAAATCTAGTAGGATTATCCATAGGTAATTTTATGTTGTTTACAATTTTTATATTGTTGTCATTTGCAATTTTAATAAGTTTTTTAGCAGTTTGGTTAACACACGAAAAAAGTTGTGTTTCATCGTCACTGCCAAAAATATCATCAGTAGTTAGTGATATATATACATCGCTAGCTTGACACATAATTTGAGATATGATTTTAAACTCTTGTTGTGTAAAACCTTTAAACGCATCTATTGCAACACAGCGATTTTTAAAAAAGTTATAGTCAAGCAGAGTGTCATAGAGTGCAGACAAAGCACCTTGTTCGTCAGTATACGAGTTTTCGAGCAAAGCATTATAAGCAGACATTATGAGGGATAGCTCTTGTAATTTATTTTTAAGCGTGCAGTCCTCCATAGTTCTTGATGTAAACATTAAATCATCAGCAGATATGTTGTTTTGTTTAAATTCAGTACAAATATGTAAAAGTTCTTTTGCCAAACTTGTGTTATAAACATATTTTGAATAAAGCTCTAGCTCGTCCTTAACGCTTTCAAGAGCCATTGATATCAAAACAATTTTTCCGCTATCATCAATGTGTTTTTTACATTCTCCACCAGCTTGCTCAAAAACTGCTTGTGCAAGCCTGCTAAAGCTTAAAACTTCAATTCTTAGCGCATCTTTTGCACCAAGCATAGAAAGCATTGCTCGCTCGCTTTCAAACGAAAATTGTTCAGGTACAATAAGCACCATATCATTCTTTTGGTTTTTTGCGTTATTTGCAAGTAGGTCGCGAATATATTGTGTTTTTCCGCTTCCGGCCCTACCAGTTATAAAATGTAGCATACTAAGCACCGCCTTTAAAATCTACGAATTGAGTATAACATATTTTTTACTCCTTTTCGACCAAAAAGTGGGACAGTAAGATTTTTAAAAAGCAATTGAAAGGGAAAACAATTCTGAAAAAATACAGATTGTTCTCCCTTTTATTCTTCCCTCATACTCTTTTGAATATGGATAGAAGAACGCATATAGAAATAAACTATAATTTGTCAATTAAAATTAGTGACAGACCTTATAAAAGTAGCGGTTGAATTTGATTACCAACTAAAGCCTGTTTTGTAGTGTCTAGTATTTTGTCAAAATCTGCAACGATAGAATTAGGTTTCTTATTGCAGTCATCTTGCTTCATAGGGATAAAATAAATGTTTTTACAATTCAAAAGATTACCTATGTTTTTTGCACAAGCACCTAGTGCATCATTTGTAGAAACGCCAATAACAACAGGGCGATTATTTCTCAAATGTGCTTTGGCAGCCATTGTAACAGAAGTATCTGTGATTCCATTTGCAAGCTTTCCTAGCGTGTTACCGGTGCAAGGTGCAATTATTAAAACATCAAGTAAGCACTTAGGGCCAATTGGCTCTGCTTCGTATATTGTGCTAATAATTTTTTTATTGCATAGGGATTCAATTTCGTTTACAAAATCATTTGCTTTACCAAATCTGGTATCTATACTAAAAGCTGTTTGCGACATTATAGGCACAACATTAAACCCGTTTTCAAGCAACACAGATATCTGCGGAATTACTTTAGAAAAGGTGCAAAATGAGCCACACATCGCAAAACCAGCGGTGGCATTTGTCATGTAATTTCCTCCTTGATAATGTTTAAAATTGCGTCGGCAACTATTTCACCTGATGTTTTTGGTGCAGCTTTTCCAGGCAGAGAACCTGCAATAATAACTTTAATGCCATAGTTTTCTGCTTGTTCAAAATCAATGCCAAATGGGGCGGATGCAATTTCAATAACCATACAGTCCTTTTTTAATGAACGAAGGATTTGTTCGTCAATAACAAGAGAAGGAACAGTGTTTATAATTATATCCAGCTTAACTGCCGCCTTATCTAAGTCCTCAAAAGTTATAGGCCTACATCCTTGAATTTCTGCAAATGCAAGGTCGCTGTAGCTACGAGCAACAACGGTTACATCAGCGCCAAGACCCTTTAGCATATGCACTAAAACGCGAGATGTTCTGCCAAAGCCTGTAACGGCAATTTTAGAGCCGTGAACAGTGATTGGCATTTCACTCATAATCAGCTTTATTACACCTTGAGCTGTAGGAACAGCATTTTTAACAATTAATTCCTCTCTATCAAAATAGTCAAAAAAACTTATTCCACGCTCAAAAAGATTGCTCTTAAAACTCTTAGTAAGCATACCACCAAAAATAATATGGTCACGATTTAAAAGCTGTGTAAGCTCGCTAATATTTATTTCTCCACTAAAATATGGACAATTTAAAACTATACCATCCCTACTCATAGGCAACGGTAAAACAATTGCGTCGCAGTCGTTTATTGCGGCTTTTAAATCCGTATAATTAAAACGGGGCACATTTATATGATTTAGAGTGTCAAATCCGTATGCGTTTGCTATAAATCCCTTTTCATTAAAGCATTGTGTCATATATATTTGGCGAACATCTCCGCCTATGGTTAAAAACCTCTTTGGCTCTTTCATTATGTAAACCTCCGTTATTGGATTTACATCATTCTATGATTTTGAATTAAAAAAGGTTATTGTGACTAAAATAAAAAATAATAACAGTTGGTAAATGTTTAATAAAACTGTTTATTTTTTATTCAAAATACAATATAATATTATATGTAACTGTATTTATAACGGAGGTAAAGTTTTGTTTGAAATAGATAAACTACTAAAAGAGGTAAAAAGAGTTCATTTTATTGGTATCGGCGGTTCGGGTATGTGCCCACTCGCCGAGATTTTATTGAGCCAAGGTTATGCTGTAACTGGCTCTGATAATAACGAGGGAGATAATATTGATAAGTTACGCTCTCTTGGTGTAAAAATCGAGATGGGTCAAAAGGCACAAAATATAGATGGTGCAGAAATGATTATTTATACTGCAGCACTATTGTCTGATAATCCAGAGCTTGTTGCCGCTAAGCAGTCAGGTATCCCCACTTTTGAGCGTTCAAAGCTTTTTGGTGCAATAACTAGAATGTATAATAATTGCTTTGGCATTTGTGGAACACACGGTAAAACAACAGCCACTTCAATGCTTACGCAAATATTGGTTGAGGCTCAGCTTGAGCCTACAGCTGTGATTGGTGGCAAGCTTCCGCTAATTGATAGCCACGGAATAGTTGGTAAAAGTGAAACAATGGTTTGCGAAGCTTGTGAGTTTGTAGACACTTTTCTTGATTTATCACCTGATGCGGTAGTTATTTTAAATATTGATTCAGACCATTTAGACTATTTTAAAACTCTTGAGAATTTAAGAGCGTCGTTTACAAAATTTGCAAATCTTGCAACACGAATTATAATTGCAAATGGCGATGATGAAAACACGATGAAAGCTGTTAGCAGTATAACCGACAAGCCGATAATTACTTTTGGACTGGATAATAAAAATGATTATATCGCAAAAAATATAAAATATAACCGTGGCGCATTTGCACAGTTTGATGTGTATCATAAGGATGAGCTGCTTGGAAATATAGAGTTAAATGTTCCGGGCGAGCATAATATTTTAAACGCACTTGCAGCAATAGTTTGTGCAATTGATATTGGTGCGAGCTTTTCAAAAATTTCACAAGCTCTTGAGAATTTTAGAGGAGCGGGAAGAAGATTTGAAATTATTGGAAAATATAATGGCATTACAATTGTTGATGATTATGCACATCACCCCGCAGAATTAAAAGTAACCTTAGATGCAGCTATGAAAATGCAGTACAATAAAGTATGGGCGATTTTTCAACCCTTTACATTTTCAAGAACATCAATGTTGCTTGAAGATTTTGCTAATGTTTTAAAAATTCCAGACCACGCAATTTTAACCGAAATAATGGGCTCAAGAGAAATAAACACATATGGAATTAAAACTCAGGATTTGACTGATAAAATTCCAAACAGCGTATGGTTTAAAACTTTTGATGAAGTTGCAGACTATGCAATAAAAAATGCTAAAAAAGGCGATTTGATAATTACTCTTGGTTGTGGCGATGTCTATAAAATTGCAAAACTTATTGCTAAAAAATATGAAGAACGATAGATAGTTTTTTTCTTTTTCATAAACATTTCACAAAATAGTAATATTTTATGATTATAATTGAATTTAATAATGAAAAATTTACTATAAATTAGCAAAGGAGTCTTATATGCACAATGAAATTAAAGGACTTACAACTTCTAAGGTAACAAATTTTGGAATACAAAGAAAAATAGTTGCAAATATGACAACAGAGTCGTGGGAAGCAATTCCTCACGCTGTATACACATATAGACCCGATGTTACAGATTTTATTGGCGAATATTCATTGTTAAATAAGGAAGAAAAAATCACAATTAACACACTTATGTTAAAGGCTATAGTAGAGGGGATAAAGCAGGCACCTCAAATAAATGGTCATATTAAATATCAAAATCGCCTTGTAAGAGGTAGGGTAAATCAAATTGAAGAAATTAACATATCTATGCCGTGGATTTTGCCAGCAGGGCAAATGATGACGATTAACTTAAGAAATTTTGAGAATAAATCACTTGTAGAGATGACGGAATATATACAAGATGTTTCAAAAAGAATGGAAAATACAAATCTTGATGAGGTTATGTTTGAAGTGTCTTTTGATAACACCATTTCGGCACTTAAAAATGGAAAGGTAGTAACAGCATTTTCTCGTTTAATAGGTTCTAAAACAGGGAAAAATAAAATAAAAACTTTGAGCGGAAAAGAAAAAACAAAATACTACAACATACCTCAAGAGCAAAGGCTCACAAAGCTTGATATTGAGCAAGGAACAATAACGATTACAAACATAGGCGCAATTTATAAAGAGCAAAGGGGAGAGCTTGCACTTCTTGAAATTATTCCTCCACAGCTTGTAGCAATTGGGCTTGGTGCAGTGCAAGAACAGCCAGGTGTTTTTGTTGATAAAAATGGTAATAAACAAATAGGGATAAGAAAAATTATGCCTATTACAATTGCTTTTGACCATCGTGCTCTTGATTTTGGGGATATAGTTCCATTTATAAAAAAGCTTGATGAAATTTTTGAAAATCCAAAACAAATTCATTCTTGGTAAAATATAAGCTCCAATTATTTTGACTATACATAGATAACAATCAAAATATTGGAGCATTTAATATCACTTTTTATTTTCAATAATCCAATCTCTATTCATAGAAACATTAGGGTCATCCGGCAATGCAACTCTGGAATCTGGTAAGCGACTATCCGCTTGGCTTATAGGCTGTGTAATGTATGCACCGGTTATTGGTCTCTTTTTATCTTTTTTAGATTTTTCGTTCAAATCAATAACACCTCCGTGTATTTATTATGTGTATTCGTTTTAATGTTATACGGTTAAAACATTTTGTTTGAACGCGATTATTTAATGTGATATAATAACCGCAAACGATTATTATATCAATCTTATGTCCCGCCTAAACGGCGATGGACAAATTATAACAAAATTACTTTGTAATTATGACATAATAACCGCAAACGATTATTACATCAATCTTATGTCCCGCCTGTATGGTGTTGGGCAATTTATGTCGAATTTATTTTACAATTGTGATATAATAATAAAGAATTATAAATTTTGATTTTGTATCCCATCTTATGGTGATATACGGATAATATCATTAATATTTTGAAAAGACCTTCGTAAACTATATATTGACTGTTTTGGGACAAGTTCTTAGTTTTTTCTTTGCTGAAAACTGTTAATGTTATATTATAATATGAAACATTTCTAAAAACGGGAAAGAAAGTTTGCTGATTTTTAAAAAATCACTGTTAAAAACAATATATTTATACTCAAAACTATTATAAGTTACTTATTTTGATATTATACTTTTTAAAATAAAACTATAAACATATATTTTTGGAGGCTGAGATGGATAAAACCGAAGCATTATACGAAGTAAGAAAAATAAAAGATTTTCGTGACTTAATTAATCAAAGCGTAGAATTGTTTGGTGATAAAGTAGCATATATGCTCAAAGATTCAAAAGGCGAATACTATGATGTTTCTTATAGGCAACTGCAAGCGGATATAAGAGCGCTTGGAACTGCCTTGTGGTCAATGGGTCTAAAAGGTAAAAAAGTCGCTGTTATGGGTAAAAACTCATATAAATGGGCGGTGTCATATCTTGCAGTAACTAGTGGACTTGGAGTTATTGTTCCTATTGATAAAGAACTGCTTTTCACGGATATTGAAACAATTTTAGCCACATCTGATGCAAGCCTCATTTTTGCAGATTCAGAAGCTTATAAAAAAATATCAAAACATAAAGATAAATTAAACCCCAACCTTAAAATTGTATCTTTTGATATACCGGAAGATGAGGAAGATTTATTGTCTTTTGATAGAATTATGTCAAAAGGTAGAGAATTGCTTGAAAATGGAGAAGACGAATATTTAAATGCTAAAATAGACCCAGATGAGTTGACTTCACTTATTTTTACATCCGGTACAACAGGGCTTGCAAAAGGTGTAATGCTAAGCCATACAAACATTTGCTTTGTAATTATGTCTACAAGCAGTGTTGTAAAGTCAGGGCCAGATGACAGATTTTTGTCGGTGCTCCCGATTCACCATACCTATGAATGTACGCTAGGATTTTTACTACCTTTATATACTGGTGGTACTATCGCCTTTTGCGAAGGGCTTTTAAAGCTTATGAAAAATATGCAAGAAGTTGAGCCTACTGTTTTTGTAAGCGTGCCTTTGATGTTTGAAAAAATTCACGCAAGAATTATAAAAGCCGCATCAGAAAAACGTGGAGGAAAGTTTGCTTTTTCGCTTGGTAAAGCTATTACAAGTATGGGAAATGCTTTTGGTGTAAGCCTTAACGATAAAGTGTTTGGAGAAATAAATAAAAACTTTGGCGGAAAATTGAGACTAGGAATTGTTGGTGCAGCGGCAATAAGACCAGATGTTGTTGCTGATTTTAAATCTTTTGGAATACCACTTTATATCGGCTATGGTCTAACAGAGTGTGCGCCACTAGTTACCGGCAACCATGATGAGCTGTTTACCGTAGACACTGTTGGAAAGCCACTTCCGGGTATTGAAATTAAAATAATCAATCCCGATTCAAATGGAATTGGAGAAATTTGCGTAAAGGGTCCGGGCGTAATGCTTGGATATTATAATGATGAAAAATCCACAAAAGAAGTTTTAGACGATGAATGGTTTAAAACAGGTGACTTAGGCTCTCAGGATGAAGATGGAATTGTTAAAATTACAGGCCGTATAAAGAATGTAATTGTCACTAAAAATGGAAAAAATATTTATCCTGAAGAGGTTGAGTTTTATCTAAACAATAACCCACTTATTGCTGAGGCAATGGTTTTTGGTAGTTATGATGATGACGAAACTGTTGTAGAAGCAAAAATTCTTCCAGATGTTAATGCCATTGCAGATAAGCTAAAAATAAAAGAAGCAACTGTAGAAGATATAACAAAAGCAATAAACGAGGTTGTTAAAGATGTTAACAAAAAGCTTCCGTCATATAAAAATATTAAAAAATTTAATATAAAAGAAACAGAATTTGTAAAAACAACAACAGCAAAAATTAAGAGATATGCTAATATGAATGATGAAGAACAGAGCATTTCAAATGAAGTAAAAAAATAAAAAATAATTCACTTCACAATAAGACAATTTTTTTATACAAAAACCCTTATCCTTTATGGATGAGGGTTAATTTTTTACATATTTTTAGATAATTTGGAAAAGATAGTAAAAAAGGAGGTAAAAATATGCCAGTATCAATAAGGAATTCACAAGACGAGGTAACAGCAATTATCGAAGGAGAGATAGACCACCACACAGCAACAGAAATAAGAAAATGTATTGACGAGAGTGTGGAGCGTATACGACCAAAACTATTAAAAATTGACTTTTCCCAAGTCAGCTTTATGGATAGCTCTGGGATTGGTCTAATTATGGGAAGGTATAACACAATGAAAATTATAGGTGGAAAGGTAGAAGTACAAAACCCTACTCCAGCTATTGAAAAAATATTAAAAATTTCTGGAATACAAAAGCTTGCAAAGATAACAAAAACACAGGAGGTATCAAAATGAGTGTCCTTATAAACGAAACAAGAATGACGGTTGAAAGCAGGTCAATAAACGAGGGATTTTCTAGGGTTGCTGTTGCAGCGTTTGCAGCCCAACTAGATCCCACAGTAGAAGAACTGAGCGACATTAAAACGGCAGTTAGTGAGGCGGTTACAAACTGTATTGTTCATGCTTATGAAAAACAAGTTGGAAAAATATACATAACGGTTGGAATATATGAAAACCAAACAATACGAATAAAGATTAGGGACAGAGGTTGCGGAATAGAAAATGTCAGACAAGCAAGAGAGCCACTTTATACAACAAAAGGAGGTGAGAGGTCGGGTCTGGGATTTGCCGTTATGGAAAGCTTTATGGACAAGGTCACCATTCGTTCAAATGTTGGAAAAGGAACAACCGTAACCCTTACAAAGCAGATTTGTGGAAGGTGCAAGAATGATTAAAGAAAAAGCCGAACGAGAGGCATTGATAAGCGACAATATCGGTTTGGTACATGCTTGTGCAAATAAATTTAGAGGCAAAGGAGCAGAATACGACGACTTGTTTCAGGCAGGTTGTGTGGGACTTATAAAAGCGGCAGATGGGTTTAAACCAGAGCTTGGCTTTGCTTTTTCTACTTATGCAGTGCCGGTAATTCTAGGAGAAATAAAAAGAATTTTTAGAGATTCTGGAAGCGTGAAGGTTGGTAGGGCACTAAAAGAAAAAGCACGCTTTGCGATACAACAGCGTGATAGAATGGTTGTTCAACTTGGCAGAGAACCAACAATAAGCGAGCTTGCACAAAGATTGGAACTAGATATATCAGAAACTGCGGAACTATTGATAGTTGCAATGCCAACAGTGTCGCTAACTCAGCACGATGATTATGAAAATTCAAAGCAAATTGAAATTCCAACACAGTCAGTGGAGGATGAGGTTGCTGAAAAAATAGCATTGTCACAGGTGATTGAGGATTTGCCAGAGTTGGACAAGCAGATAATAAAGCTAAGATATTTTCAAGGACTTACTCAAACTGTTACTGCCGAAAAACTCAATATGTCACAGGTTCAAGTGTCAAGAAAAGAGCGAGCAATTCTAAAAGAACTTCGGTCAAGATTATGTTGAAAATAGGAGAATATAACTTTTAGCTTTTTATAAATTTTCAAATAAAACTTTATATTATGAGCCAAAACTCTATAAAATTGAAACATTGAAAAAAGTCATAAAATATGTTATTATATTATGAATTTAATTTTCAAATATATTGATAATATCCCAGATATGCGATTGGAGAATATTTATGGCTTTTTATAAAAAGATTTCATGCGCTCTGCTATCACTTGTAATGATTTTTACTTGTTCTGCGTGTAGCTCGTCGATTAGTAAAACGTACACTTATAAGACAAGTGATGAAAAGATAGTATCAACAAAAAATACGGATAAAAAATATAACACGATTGATACCGAAAAACTAGAGCTTATTTGTTCTTCTGGACTTGTTGAACTCTATTTGGATAAAGAGTCTTACGCAATAGTGGTTAAAGAAACATCCAATGGAAATTACTGGCACTCTTTGCCAAGTGACTCGATAAATGATGCAAGCATAGTATCTCTTTATGTTTCTAAAGGGGATAAACTTTACAAGTTAAATTCGCAAGCAAATAGTGTAGCTTTTGGAAAAGCGAAGTACGAAAAAAAGAAAAACGGAGTATGGCTCAGTTATATTTTGTCCGAAAAAAAGGATAAGCCAGAAATATCTATACCAGTCACTGTTAAGTTTACATTAGAGGACGGAAGCTTGAATGTTGACATTGATTGTAAAGAAATTAATAATAACAAATCAATAACAGTTGAAAAAATAGAGCTGTTAAAATATTTTGGTGCTACAAATACAGCACAAGACGGAGATTTTATTGTTATTCCAGACGGATGTGGTGCAAAAATAAACACTGCAGTTTCGACCGATAGCCAAAATTATGATTTAAAAGTTTATGGACAGGATTATTCGGCAAAAACTGAGAATGTGAAATCCGCTATTGTTCCAGCGTTTGGAATAAAAAATGCAACGGGAGCATTTGGTGCAATTATTAGGCAAGGTGATTCTCTTGCTACTATATCTGCCACAAAGGCGAAAGAAGGGGAGTATAACACTGTTGGAACAGTATTTGAAATAACCCCAACTCAAATGACCTCAAACTCGGGCAAGACAGTTAAAACGGTTGCCAAAAATAGTTATGATGGTAACTTGTCTTTGTGTTACAGATTTTTGTCTGGTATAAATGCAACATATTCAGGAATTGCAGCCGTTTGCAGAGAGCAATTAACAAGAGATGCCGTTTTATCAACTCAGCCGATTCAAAAAACAGGCACATATCCAATAAATATTTCGCTCATCGGTGAGGCTAAAAAGAACAAACTCCAAAGCCAAACGCTAACAAGCTTTGAGCAAGCACAAGAAGTGATAGGACTGCTTAAAGCAAAAGGAATAAATGATTTAAACCTTTGTTATGATGGTGCATTCACAGGTGGAACAGAACAATCAAATATTAAAAATGCAAAGCTTGCAAATAGTTTAGGCTCAAAGGAAAAATTAGAAGAACTATATAGTTATATGTCGGCTCAGGAGTTTGGATTGTTTTTTGATGTAAACATACTGTCGGCAAGTAGTGGGGCGAAAGCAAAAAATATTAGAGGCAATAAAACTGTTGCAGAAATAAAAAACCCGCTTTATAATTATTGGGGTCAAAATGCTACTTTAAAAAATCTTGCAAAATCAAAAAAGATAGAAGATAATATTGTAAGCTTTATTTCAAAATCTAAAAAAATGCAGTTCACAGGATATTGTATAAATGACGCAGGCTCTATTCTTTATTCAGATTTTAGTGGTGGTTTTGTAAATAGAGAGCAAATGAAGTCACTAATTTCACAACAAGTTATTACGATGTCAACAAATCACGATACGATGGCTAAAAACGGCAATTTTTATATGCTAAAAAATGTCGATTACATCTTAGATATTCCGATGAACACAGGATATAAAACAACTAGTAGTTATGAAGAAATTCCCTTTGTACAAACCATTTTACACGGCACTATTGAGTATTCTGCATTACCTGTAAATTTATCAAAAGACTACACAAAAACCTTTTTAAAAAGTGTAGAATACGGAGCTATGTTATCTTTTGAAATGACTTTTTCAGAGCTTTTAAATAAAGATAGTGATGAAAAATCAAATTTAAACTACGAAGAATGGATAGTGAAATCTGTTGATGGATATAAAAAGTTTAATGACTTGTTTCAAGATTTAAGGGATGCAAAAATAACTAATCACTATATGGTGCAAGAAGATTTGTATTGCACAGTTTATAACAATATGAATTATGTTTATGTGAATTATTCAAACGAAGATATAACATATAATAATTTAGTTATAAAGGCAAACAATTATCTAAGAGTTAACTAAAAAATACCACTCGTGCAAGGCAATGCACGAGTGGATTTTAATTTGCAATATAATTTGCAATAATTTATTAAAGTTTTTCGAGGTCATAAGGCGTGCGTTGGTAAACAAAGTAGTTCATCCAGTTTGAAAAAATTATATTTGCAGTAGAACGCCAAGTCATCGGTGGGGTTTTTTGCGGGTCATTACCTGGGAAATAATTATAAGGAACATCAATGTCAAGCCCTTTATGAATATCTCTAAAGTATTCGTTAGCAAGCGTAGTCCGGTCATATTCTGAATGGCCTGTAATATAAAAATTTCGACACACTCGGTCAGCTACTATGTGAACACCTGAGATATCAGATACTGACAAGACTTGCAAATCGTGTATTTTTTCAATATCTTCTCTTAAAATATCAGTATGCCTTGAATGAGGAACATAAAAAACATCATCAAGCCCACGGAGCAGTGGATGATAAACATCTAAAGATTTATGGGGGAAAATTCCAAACATCTTCTCTTCAAGAGGATATTTTTTAATACCATAATGATAATAAAGTCCTGCTTGTGCGCCCCAACAAATATACATCGTGGAGTAAACATTTTTTTTAGCCCACTTAAAAATCTCGCACAGTTCTTCCCAGTAATCAACCTCTTCAAAGTCTAAAAGCTCAACCGGTGCACCAGTAACTAACATTCCGTCAAATTTAAAATCCCTTACATCATCAAGAGTTTTATAAAATTTGAGCATATGCTCGGCAGAAGTATTCTTACTCTTATGTGTTATAGTTTGCAAAAGCTCAACCTCAACTTGAATGGATGAGTTACTAAGCAAACGTAAAAGCTGTGTTTCAGTCTCAATCTTAGTTGGCATAAGGTTAAGTATAAGAATTTTAAGAGGGCGAATGTCTTGGGTTTTTGCCCTAGTTTCTGACATTACAAAAATACTCTCAAGTTCAAGAATATGCCTTGCGGGCAATTGGTTATCAATCTTAATTGGCATTCTATACTCACCTCAATAAAAAATATAAATATAGCTATAAAAACTATGAATAACAGTATAACAAATTAGGTAGGTCAATTCAAGTGAAAAATAAAGGGTATATAAATTAAGATTATTATTGAATTTTAGCGATTATACTGATAGAATGTTATAGAAAAGTTAAGGGGGAAATCAAATGAATGCTAAAAATCTAATAGACCTTCCAGAACTCTCTAGGGAGGAATTAGATGAACTTATAAAACTTGCAGGGGCAATTATGAAAAACCCCACAAATTACCTTGATAATTGTCATGGAAAAATAATGGCAAGCTTGTTTTATGAGCCATCAACAAGGACACAAATGTCTTTTCAAACGGCAATGATTCGTCTTGGTGGCAGTACAATTGGATTTGATAACCCTGTTAACTCCTCTGTATCAAAAGGGGAGAGCCTGAAGGATACAGTTAGGGTTATTAGCAATTATACCGATGTAATAGTTATAAGAAATCCTTATGAGGGTAGTGCTTTTGCGGCATCTATGTTTTCTCGTGTTCCTGTTATAAATGCGGGCGATGGTGGGCACTTGCACCCAACGCAAACCTTAACCGATTTGGTAACCTTATGGTATGAAAAGGGCAGGCTTGACAATTTAACAATTGGACTTTGTGGAGATATAAAAAATGGCAGAACGGTTCATTCTCTTATAAAAACCCTTTCAAAATATGAGGGGAATAAATTTGTAATCATCTCAACTCCACAGCTTCAAGCCCCACAATATATTATAGACGTTCTCGAAGCAAACGGATGCGAATATTCTTTTTCTACAAATTTAGAAATAAGAATGCCAGAGCTTGATGTACTTTATATGACACGAATTCAGCGTGAAAGATTTGCGTCTCAAGAAGAGTATGAAAAGCAAAAAGGAATCTATGTTCTTGATTTACACAAACTGAAAAATGCAAAAAAAGACCTTAAAATTCTTCATCCTCTCCCAAGAGTTGATGAAATTGCAATCGAAGTGGATGACGACCCTAGAGCAAAATATTTTGAGCAAACGGAATATGGTATGTATGCTCGAATGGCATTGATAGAGGGAATGCTTAAAAATAGGGAGAAAACGATGCCAAAAACAATTCAAAGCACCCATAATGAAAAATGCCACAACTCTCGTTGCATTACAAGTGTTGAGAGTTACTTGCCAAATCTTTTTACAAAAGGGGGAAATGGACGACTTATTTGTTCGTACTGTGAACATGAACTTAAAAAATGATTTTAAAATTTTAGTTGTTAATTCATCACCTAAAAAAGACGGATATACACAAAAATTATTAGATGCATTTTTAGAAGAATGTCCAAAAACTGCTCAAATAAAATATGTTTCAGCCTTTGAGCTAAATGCAAAACCGTGTAACGACTGTGGTTATTGCCATAATAATAATTCTTGCAAATTTAGGGATTTAGATGAGTTTTATAAGGATTTTGAGGTTGCAGATTTAATAGTTTTTGCGACTCCTATATATAATTTTTCGTTTCCGGCACCGCTAAAATCAATTTTTGATAGATTTCAAAGATATTACAATGCACGATTTACAAGGAATGAAAAACCGCCAATAAGTAAAAAGAGAAATGCAATAATTCTTTCTACCTGCGGTAGTGGCGATGAATATGGATTTGAAGTAATAAAGCATCAAGCAAAAAGTGCTTTTACTGTTTTGAATGTTGAGCTTTGCGGATTTGTTGGTGCTAAGAATACGGATTTTGAAGAAATATCTAACAATGATATTTTAAAATCAAAAACACTTGCAAGTTTAGTGTTTAATAAATAAAAATATAAAAACAGCTTTTGATGTGTAATAACATTAAAAGCTGTTTGTGATTATTAAGATTTTATTTTGCCAGATAAAAGTTGTCTGCAATAGCTTTTGAAGTAACATCGTGCTTATCGTCGCCATATCCAACTAAAATTGCATAAACTTTATTGGCTTCTGAATCCTCAATTATAGATATGTAACCTACATATTTAGTACCTATATCAGTTTCTGTAATTATTGTGCTAAAAGTACAGCGAGTGTGTCCTTTTTTAGTTTCACAAGTGTTTTTGCTAGTGTCATTGTTTTCAATTTTTAAAAAACTGTCGACACCAAAAATCTTCGCAAGTTTTGTGGCATCTTCAATTCTTTCAATGCCTCGAACTCCGTCCAAATCAAGAACATAAAGATAAAAATCTGTATGTTTGCTAATTAAATAGTCAACACCGTCACTTTGAAAAACAACTCTGCT
The DNA here is from genome assembly GCA_964512735.1 of uncultured Eubacteriales bacterium. GTDB lineage: Bacteria > Bacillota > Clostridia > Oscillospirales > Acutalibacteraceae > RZYX01. The sequence goes on from CAZEKQ010000001.1 coordinate 44,691, forward strand.
TTTGATAAATTCTAACTTTTCTTCTTCCGTTTCAATGTTTTGAATTTCTGCTTCGATGTCCTTTAGTGGTTGTTTTAAGTCGTTGTATTCTTTAGGAATTAAAAATTTAACATCGCTCAGGTCTGAGCATAATGCAAATTTTTCTGTGTCATATTTCCCGTCAAAATATATATCTTTTTCACAACCAGAAAATACACAAGCAACAAGGACAATGATGAGGCTAAAAGCTGAAATTTTCTTCATTTTAAAATCCCCCAAATAAGTATTAGTACTTTATAATTGTAACACAATAAGCATAATTTTAAAAGTACATAATTTTCTTGTATATGAATAACATTTGTGGTAGAATAACTCGTAATTAACTTTAAGTTTAAATAATCGCTTTTGAGGTGGTTTTTTGTCAGTACCAAAGGAAAATATAAGAAATTTTAGTATAATTGCTCATATCGATCACGGCAAATCTACACTTGCCGACAGATTGCTTGAGCATACCCAATCTGTTGCACAAAGGGAGATGACTTCCCAATTGCTTGATAATATGGATTTAGAGCGTGAGCGTGGAATTACTATTAAAGCACATGCGGTCAAACTAAATTATATAGCAAATGATGGCAACGAGTATGTTTTAAATTTAATAGACACACCAGGGCATGTGGACTTTAACTATGAGGTTTCACGCTCTCTTGCCGCTTGTGAGGGTGCAGTTTTGATAATCGACTCTTCGCAAGGAATAGAGGCGCAAACACTTGCAAACACATATCTAGCGCTAGATCACGACTTGGAACTTGTACCGGTTATAAATAAAATTGATTTGCCGGCAGCAGACCCAGAAAGAGTAAGCGCTGAAGTAGAAGAAGTAATTGGACTCGACTGCCAAAATGCTCCTAGAGTTTCAGCGAAAACTGGCCAAAATATAGACCAAGTGCTTGAAAGAATAGTAAAAGATATTCCAGCACCGCAAGGGGATGATGATTCTCCGTTGCGAGCATTGGTTTTTGATTCTATTTATGATAGCTATAAGGGTGTTATAGTTTATGTAAGGCTTGTAGATGGCACAATAAAATCAGGTGACACAATGCACCTTATGGCGACAGGGGCAGAATTTACAGTTGTCGAAGTTGGCTATATGCGTGCGAGGGGACTTGAGCCTACAAGTGTGCTTACAGCTGGCGAGGTTGGGTACGTTACTGCATCTATAAAAACGGTTAGTGATGCAAGAGTTGGAGATACAATAACACTTGCAGATAACCCAACAACAGAGGCTTTACCAGGTTATAGAAAAGTAAATCCTATGGTGTTTTGTGGTGTGTATCCTGCTGACGGTGCAGACTATGAAAACTTAAAAGAGGCGCTTGAAAAATTACAGCTAAACGATGCTGCATTGTCTTATGAGCCTGAAACATCTGGGGCGCTCGGCTTTGGCTTTAGATGTGGGTTTTTGGGTCTTTTACATCTTGAAATTGTTCAAGAGAGATTAGAGCGTGAATACGACCTTGATTTGGTAACAACTATTCCAAGCGTTGTTTACAAAATATATATGACAGATGGCAGAGTCCTTGAAATTGATAACCCGTCAAACTATCCAGACCCTGCACAAATTGATTATAGCGAAGAGCCTATGACTGATGCACACATTTATGTTCCAACTGATTTTGTGGGTCCTATTATGGATTTGTGTCAAGATAGAAGGGGAACTTTTAAAGATATGGTTTATATGTCTGGAGATAGGGTAGACCTTCATTATGAGTTGCCACTTAATGAGATTATTTACGATTTTTTTGATGTGCTAAAATCTCGCACAAAGGGTTATGCGTCGTTTGATTATGAAATTATTGGGTACAAGCGTTCAGACCTTGTTAAGCTAGATGTTTTGTTAAATAGCGATGTTATCGACGCTCTGTCTTTCATAGTTCATACTGATAAGGCATATAACAGGGCAAGAAAAATTGCAGAAAAGTTAAAAGAGCATATCCCACGTCAATTATTTGAGGTGCCAATTCAGCTTGCAATAGGTGGAAAAGTAATTGCCCGTGAAACCGTTAAAGCGATGCGTAAGGATGTTCTTGCAAAATGTTATGGCGGAGATATATCAAGAAAGAAAAAACTCCTTGAGAAGCAAAAAGAGGGTAAAAAGCGTATGCGTCAGTTTGGTAGTGTTGAAGTACCACAAGAAGCTTTTATGGCTGTGCTTAAACTTGACGATTAAAAACAAAAAATATTTAAGCGAGTTTTTAACAATAGAACTCGCTTAAAATTTATTTAGGTGGTGTTTTATATTAACAACATAGGTGTTTATATTCATATTCCTTTTTGTAATGAAAAATGCCCGTATTGTGATTTTTATTCTGTTAATTATGATAATAATTTAGAAGAAAAATATATAGATTCAATTATTAGAGAAATAGAAAAATCAAAAAAAAATAAGGCGGATTCTTTATATATTGGTGGAGGTACTCCGTCGTGCATTGACCCAAAAAGGCTTGCAAGTGTTATTATAACTGCAAAAGATAAGTTTGATATTGACGATTTTGCAGAAATAACTGTTGAGTGTAATCCGTCAAATGACTTAAAAATATTGCTACCTGTTCTTTCAAATGCAGGCGTAAATCGCATATCTATGGGACTTCAGTCAGCAGTTTTTCAAGAGCGTAAGGCACTTGGCAGAAAGGCAAAACCGGAAGATGTGCAAAAAGCGGTTGAGTTGGCACGGGATACGGGAATAGAAAATATTTCGCTTGATTTAATGCTCGGTGTTCCAAAACAGACAAAAGAAAGTTTGAAAAGCTCTATTGATTTTTGCAAAAGTCTTGACATAGAACATATTAGCGCTTACATTTTAAAAATAGAGGAAAACACTCCTTTTTATAAAATGAAAAACACTCTAGAATTGCCAAGCGAAGATGAAGTTGCATCGCTTTACATATATGCTTGCAATCAGCTTGAAAAGTCGGGATTTAATCAATATGAAATATCGAACTTTTCAAAGAACGGTAAAGAAAGCAAACATAATTTAAAATATTGGAATTGTGATGAATATTTGGGGTTTGGTGCGTCTGCACATTCTTTTATTGATGGTAAAAGATTTTTTTATAGTAGAGATTTAAAAAACTATATAAATGGTTCAAAAAGCGTGTTAGATGGCGAGGGTGGCAGTTTTGAAGAGTATCTAATGATGAGGCTTAGACTAACCCGAGGGCTTAGGGAAGAGGCGGTTAAAAGCAGATTTGGATATGGCATACCATTTGATATAAAAGAAAAAGCAAAAAGTATGGAGCAATATGGAGTGATAGTTTGCGATGATGAGGGAATCAGGCTCACACAAAAAGGATTTTTACTATCAAACTCGATAATTTCAAAACTTATATAACAAAAAGAGTGTGTAATGATATACACACTCTTTTAAATATATCGAAATCATTTTATTAAATCACGAATTACTTCGCCGGCAAGCAACATTCCGGCAACAGGTGGTACAAAAGATGAACTAGCAGGAACTTGTTTTTGCCCAGCTGTTTTTTCAACACTTTGTGGAGTGACAACTGGCTCGGGCGAATAAAGAACTTTAAGACTTGGGATGTTTCTGGCTTTAAGCTCACGACGCATAACGCGGCTCAAAGGGCAAGTTTTAGTCTTATAAATATCGCAAATTTCAAACAAGCTTGCGTCAAGTTTGTTTCCTGTTCCCATACAGCTTATGAGTGGAATGTCATTTCTATAGCACCTAACTGTTAAATCAATTTTTGATGTAACAGTGTCAATAGCGTCAACAATGTAATCATATTTATGCTCAAAAAATTGCTCGGCATTTTCGGGCAGATAGAATTTATCAATAGTATAAACAGTGCAATTAGGATTTATATCTAGCACTCTGTTTTTTGCTACTTGTGTTTTTTTCATATTAATAGTTGAGTGTAGTGCAAAAAGTTGGCGATTAATATTTGTTATTGAAATTGTATCATTATCAACAAGTGTAATCTTGCCAACTCCACTTCTCGCCAATGCCTCTACAACAAATGAGCCAACTCCACCAAGCCCAAAAACTGCAATATGGCAATCTTTAAGCTTTTGAACATTTGACGAGCCAACGAGCATTTCAAAACGCGAGAATTCATTCATATAAACACCTTCAATAAATAAAATATAGCATTAATCATTATATACTATTGAAAAATATACATCAAGAGGGTATAATAGCTTGGACAAAAAGATAGATAAAAGAGGAAATAATATGAAACTTGGAATAGTAGGTTTGCCAAATGTAGGCAAAAGCACATTATTTAATGCAATTACAAACGCAGGAGCACAGTCGGCAAACTATGCTTTTTGCACGATAGAGCCAAATGTAGGCGTTGTTGCTGTACCAGACCATCGGTTAGATGAGCTTACAAAAATATATTCACCTGATAAAATTACACCAGCAGTAATAGAGTTTGTAGATATTGCAGGGCTTGTAAAAGGTGCCTCAAAAGGTGAAGGTTTGGGTAACAAATTCCTATCGCATATACGCGAAGTAGATGCAATAATTCATGTCGTTCGCTGTTTTGAGGATGACGATATAATTCATGTTGAGGGCGATATTGACCCACAAAGAGATATAGAAACAATCAACCTTGAATTGATATTATCAGATGTAGAAATGCTTGACAGACGAATTGACAGAAGCACAAAAGCTCTAAAAGGGGATAAGAGTCTAGCTACTGAGGTTGAGTTTTTAAAAAGACTTAAAGCAGAGCTTGAAAATGGAGTTTGTGCAAGAACAGTTGATTGCACAGACGAAGAAAAAGAAATTATGCAAAGTGTTGCACTGCTAACCTCAAAGCCTGTTATTTATGCTTGTAATATGAGTGAGAATGATTTTGCAAATAATATTAATGAGAACATTAGATATAAAGCTGTAAGCGAGATTGCAAAGCTTGAGGGCTCAGAGGTTTTGCCAATATGTGCAGAGCTTGAAGCTCAGATTTCGTCGCTTGAAAAAGAGGAAAAAGAGATGTTTTTAGCAGACCTTGGAATTGAAAAAGGTGGGCTTGATATGCTCATTCAAAGGAGTTATAACTTGCTAGGACTTATATCGTACCTTACGGCGGGCAAGCAAGAGGTAAGGGCGTGGACCATCGCTAACGGTACAAAAGCACCTCAAGCAGCCGGCAAAATTCATTCAGATTTTGAGAGAGGGTTTATAAGAGCAGAAGTAATTACATATAAAGAACTAATCGAAAATGGCTCAATGGCGGTAGCAAAAGAAAAAGGGCTTGTACGCAGTGAGGGTAAAGAATATGTAATGAAAGACGGAGATGTAGTTTTATTCCGTTTTAACGTCTAAATTTTATAATAGATAAAAAAATGACTTGCAATTTCTTGCAGGTCATTTTAGTTTTGCAAAAGTTTATAAATATCGCCTTTTTTGATGCCTGTTTGCTTTGCTGTAAGCTTTGATGCATCGTTAACGGACATTCCACCATCAACCATTGCTTTTGCAAGTTCTAAAGCATTTTCAAGTGTAGGAGTGCTTTGCGAATCAGCTGGTGCACCCTCAATAATTAAAACAATTTCACCTTTTATGCCACCATTTTCATAATCTTCAACTGCTTTTTCTAATGTAGTTCTTATTACTTGTTCATATATCTTAGTAATTTCACGAACAATGACAATTTGCCTATCTCCCAATATTTTATACAAATCCTTTAGTGTGGAGGGGAGCTTGTGAGGGGCTTCATAAAAGACCATAGTTCTTTTTTCGCCAATGATTGACGACAAATGTTCTTTTCTGCTTAGTTTATTTGTGCTTAAAAAACCCTCAAATGTAAATCGATTAACAGGCAATCCGCAAACAGCTAAAGCTGAAACAAATGCACAAGGTCCTGGCACAACTTTAACATCAATATTTGAATCGTGACACTGTGCAACAAGCTCTTGCCCAGGGTCAGAGATTGCAGGCATTCCAGCATCAGTAACTAAAGCGCAAGATTCACCGTTTAAAATTTTTTCAATAATTTCATTGCCACGCTGTATTTTATTATGCTCAAAATAGCTTATTAAAGGTTTTTTTATATTAAAATGATTTAACAGTTTTAAAGTAACTCTTGTATCCTCCGCTGCAATAAAGTCGCACTCTTCAAGAGTTTTTAAAGCCCTAGGAGAAATGTCCCCAAGGTTTCCAATTGGTGTTCCAACAACAAATAAAGTGCCACTCATTTTTCAGTCTCCCTGTATTTACCAATTATTTTTATAAGTTCTTCGCTGTCGTTTCCGTGTTCATCTTGCATAAAAAGCTGTGGCAAAATGTTTAAATAAGGTTTAGAACCTTTTTTGCCCTCAATTAAAAAAAGCCAAGGTGCACAGGTTGAATTTTTTGAGACAAACCTTAACTTTTTTGGTTCAATGTCATTTTTTCTCATAGCATTAATTACATCACAAAGTCGCTCGGGTCGATTGCATAAACAAAATCGACCACCAAAGCGTAAAAGGTTTGAGGCAGTGTTGCAAATATCATTTATGTTGCACATAACTTCGTGGCGTGCTATTTGCTCTGCGGTGGCATTGCTTAAAATACCAGAATCAACCGCTTTGTAAGGTGGATTCATTGTAACTAAATCAAATTGCCCGAAAGGGACTAAGTTTTTTAAATTTTTTAAATCAGCATTTACAATGCTTACTTTGTTTTCTAAATTATTAAGGGCAACAGACCTTTGCAATTGCTGTGTCGCAAGAGGTTGAATATCAACTGCGGTAATAGATTTGGCACACTCATTTGCACACCAAATAAGTGGAATAATCCCACAGCCGGTTCCAAGGTCACAGGCAACATCTTTCTTTTTACAACTAGCAAAATCTGCAAGCAAGACAGCGTCACTACCAAAACCGTGCGAGCTAGAACAAATAATGCTTATATTGTTGCCAAGATTTTCTATAAACTCATTTTTATTTTCCAAAACAAGACACCACTCATCCTTTGGTGATTATATCAAATATATAAAAAAGGCTGTCAAAAAACAGCCTCTTTTATATTAAAAAATAAGTACAATTTATGCCTGTTCAATAGCATCTGTTGGGCAAGCACTTGCACATGCTCCACAGTCAATACATGTGTCAGCATCGATTGTGTAAATATCACCCTCTGAGATAGCATCTACAGGACACTCAGGTTCACAAGAACCACAAGCAATACAAGCATCAGTGATTTTATAAGCCATTTGACAGTACCTCCTTTTTGTTTTATTGTAACACAAGAATAGAAAAAATCAACCTATTTCTAAAAAAAAATATTGGAAATTCTGTCCTTGTTACAAGCTATAATTTAAATAAATCTAGTTCCGATTTTTTCTCCCATTTTTACAGTGGTTTCAAAATCGTCAAAAGAATTTTTTACAATATCATCATCGAGTATAACAGCATCTTTTTCAAGCAACAAAACTATAGTAGAGCCACCAAACTCAAATCGACCTTTTTCTTCACCTTTTCTAACGGTTTTACACCCGTGGTAATTGATGATTTTACCAACCATCATCGCACCAACTTCTATCTGAATTACTTTGCCAAAGTTTTCTGTATCAAGAATACAATATTCACGGCTATTTTCTTTAAATATCTGAAAATGCTCAAAGGCGATAGGGTTAACCGTGTGAAGTTTGCCGGGAATAAAAATATTTGCACCTTTTTTAGCATTATCAAGGTAGCAGTATCGGTGATAGTTATCAACGCTAAGCCGAATTACAACACAAGTACCACCAGAAAACTCTTCTGCAAGCTTAAAGCTGTTGAGTAAAGTTGCAACATTATAAAAAGAACCTTTTATTTTAAAGCAAAGGTTACTATCAATATTATAAACTGTAACCTTGCCATCGCACGGGCTAATAAAGGCGTTTTTATCCATATTAATTGGCCTGTTTTGCTCTTTTATTTGTCTTATAAAAAAATCATTATACGACTCAAAACATTTATATTCATATTCATTCATATCAATACCATTTGAGCGAATAAAAGGATTGATAATAATTCTAGATGTTTTGCTATTTAAAGCATTAGAAAAGAACTCGGAAACCTTAGGATTTGTTGCACCTTTTAAAACAAACCGCCCGATTGTGCTTGAATAAACGGAGTTTATAACTTTTTCTTGAAAGCTTGATTTAATTGTAATATTTCCAGCTCTGTCTTTGTATTTCATAGACAAACCCCCGTATAATAATCAATTAAAAAATAAAAAGTCAAAACCGATTGCAAAGCCGACAATCGCCATAATAATAACTCCAACAAGCCCAGGTTTTTTAACTTCAATTTTTGCTAAAAACATTATAGACAGAACCATTAAAGTACATTGAAAGAAAATTGGGAAAAGTTGCTCACCGATTTTATCTTTTGCAAGGTACACAACAGGGAGTATAAGGGCGGTTGACGTAACAGGTAGACCGACATATCGGTGCATTTTTTCCTGTGTTTCGCATTGCCTTTTTTGCTCCATAACATTGAAATAACCCAGCCTAATAACTGCTGCCAAAATAATCATAACAGAAGAAACAGTGCGTAAAACAATGTTTCCACCAAGGCAATATCCAAAAATAGCAGGAAAAACACTAAAGCAAATTAAATCACATAAAGAGTCAATTTGTATGCCAAAGTTTTTTTCAAGCTCTGTACGGTTAGGCATTGCCCTAGCTATGCGACCATCAAACATATCGCAAAACCCTGATGCCAAAAGACAAATCAAAGCAAATGTAAAATTGCCACTTATTGCAAGAGTAATTCCAACAACAGAAAAGCTAAGACCAATATATGTTAAAATTACAGAATAATTATAAAAACCAATCATACAAACACACCCAAAATTCCTCATTGATAAACAAAATACAACTAATTGTAACACAATAAAATCAAGAATTCAATACAGATTAAGACATATTAAAAGGTGATATGATTTACCATATCACCTTTAGTTTGTTTTAGAAAATTATATCTGTGAAAGAGCCTGTTCAATGTCAGTAATTATGTCATCGATATGCTCAATTCCAACAGAGAAACGAATCAAATCAGGGGAAACACCACAGGATAAAAGTTGCTCATCGGTTAGTTGACGGTGCGTTGTGCTTGCAGGGTGTAACACACAAGTGCGACAATCCGCAACATGAGTTACAATTGCAGCAAGCTTTAATGAATCCATAAATTTAACGGCAGCTTCACGACCGCCCTTAACACCAAAAGAAACAACTCCGCTAGTAGCTCCATATTTTTCAGAAAGGTTATAGAACTTGTTGCTCTCAAGCTTTGGATGATTTACCCACTCGATTTTATCGTGATTTTCAAGATACTTTGCAACTGCAAGAGAGTTTTCACAGTGCCTTTGAACTCTTAAAAATAATGTTTCAAGTCCGATGTTTAACAAAAATGCATTGTTAGGGGAGGGAATTGCACCCAAATCACGCATTAATTGAACAACCATTTTAGTTATATACGCACCTTTACCAAACGCTGTTGCGTAGGTGAGACCGTGGTATGAATCGTCAGGAGTAGTAAGCCCTGGGAATTTATCATTCTGTGTCCAGTCAAAATTACCACTATCCACAACAACTCCACCAACACTTGTAGCGTGACCATCCATATATTTAGTGGTTGAATGTATAACTATATCAGCACCAAATTCAAAAGGTCTGCAATTAACAGGGGTAGGGAAGGTGTTGTCAACAATTAAAGGAACACCGTTGGCGTGTGCAATTTTTGCAAACTTCTCAATATCTAAAACGATTAGCGATGGATTTGAAAGAGATTCTGTAAAAACTGCTTTTGTGTTATCTTGAAACGCAGCATTAATTTCATCTTCGGTTGCTGTTGGCCCAACAAAAGTAAAATCAATACCAAGCTTTTTCATTGTAACGGCAAAAAGGTTATAAGTTCCACCATACAAAGCGCTTGAGCATACAACATGGTCGCCCGCACTACAAATATTAAAAATAGAGTAAAAAGACGCAGCTTGACCCGAAGAAGTTAAAACAGCGGCAACGCCACCCTCGAGCTCTGCAATCTTTGCTGCAACTGCATCGTTTGTTGGATTTTGCAAACGGGTATAAAAATAGCCACTAGTTTTTAAATCAAAAAGGTCACCCATATCATTGCTTGAATCGTATTTAAAAGTTGTGCTTTGAACAATTGGTACAACTCTAGGTTCACCGTTTTTAGCCACGTATCCGCCTTGGATACATTTTGTATTTATATGATAATTATTCATAATTTCATCTCCAATAAAGTTAGTTATTTAAAAATCTTTCCATAAGTTCTGTACCACTAGAAACAACAAGACCTGTGTTTTTAGCAGTTTCCTCATTAATAGAAATCGAGCTGCGCATTCGTTGATTTTTGTTGTGAAAAATCATAAATGGAACGCTATCAGAACTATGAGTTCCTGTAACAATCGGAGTTGGATGGTCTGGCAGTGCCATAATTTTGTAATCCTCAAACTTTTCAAGGCCTTTTAAAAGAGGCTTTAAAACTCGTTCATCGATTAGTTCAATTGAGCGCACTTTATTTTCAACTTCTTTTCTATGACCACACTCATCTGGGGCTTCAATATGTATATAAACATAGTCGGCACCATCTTCAAGCTCTTTTAGAGCTGTCATTGCTTTACCTTCAAAATTGGTGTCAATGTATCCGGTTGCACCATCAACATTAGGTGTAGACATTCTAGCACCTTTTCCGATGCCTTTTAGTAAATCAACAGCAGAAATAACACTGCCACGAATTCCATAAAGCTCTTGAAAGGCAGGGAGCATTGGTTTTTTACCCTCACCCCAAAGCCAGATTGAGTTTGCGGGACTTTTTCCATTTTCAATTCTTTTAAGGTTAATAGGATGATTTGAAAGAATTTCATAACTCTTTTTCATCATATCTATAAGTGGTTTTGCATTTTGATTGCTTGACAAATAATCCCTAACAACACGGCTTGAAATGTCGTGCGGAGGTGTCATATTTGCAATATCAGTAGTGCCGTTATTCCAGATTAGGCAATGACGGTAGCTAACACCACTATAAAATTTAAATTCATCGTTTCCAAGATGCTTTTCAATTGCTTTTATTAGCTCATCAGCCTCGGCAGTTGTTATATCACCAGCGCAATAATCAATCATTGTTTTATCTTCGTAATTTTTCTCGTCTGACAAAGTAACAAGATTGCATCTCAACGAAACATCTGTATCTTTAAGGTTTATACCAATGGATAAAGCTTCAAGAGGGGAGCGACCAGTATAATATTTATCAGGGTCAAAGCCCATAACACTCATATTTGCAACATCGCTACCAGGTGACATACCGTTTGGAATTGTTTGAACAAGCCCAAACTCACCCCTTGATGCAAGACTGTCAAGCAACGGCTTGTTTGCAACCATCATAGGTGTTTTACCATCAAGCTCTGGCACAGGTAAATCTGCCATTCCATCATATAAAACTACTACATATTTCAAGGGAAAAACCTCATTTATTTAAAGTAGGCAACGCCCGATTCAAAGATTTTTTGGTCTTTATCGCCAGGAACATTACCATAAAGATTTATGCCACATCTTTCGCTATGACCCATTTTACCAAACACTCTACCATCAGGGCTTGTAATGCCTTCAATAGCACAAACAGAGCCGTTTGGATTAAAGCGAATATCTGCAGATGGGTTACCGTCAAGGTCAACATATTGTGTGGCAACCTGACCATTATCAATTAACATTTTAAGAACATCATCATTTGCTACAAATCGTCCCTCACCGTGAGATACAGGAACGCTATGGATATCACCTGCATTAACTCCAGAAAGCCAAGGGGATTTAACACTTGAAACCCTTGTATAAGTCATTGTGGAAATATGACGCCCAATGTAATTGAATGTAAGGGTAGGGTCGGTAGGAGATGTTTGACAAATTTTACCATAGGGTAGAAGTCCTGTTTTTATCAGTGCTTGAAATCCGTTGCAAATACCTAGCACAAGTCCATCACGATTTTCTAAAAGAGATGTTACAGCCTCGTTTATTCTAGCATTTTTAAGGGTAGTGGCGATAAATTTTCCAGAGCCATCTGGCTCATCACCACCAGAAAATCCGCCAGGAATCATAAGGATTTGTGCGTTATTAATTGAGTTTGCAAGCCTTTCAATTGTTTGCTCAATATCACTTGCACTCAAGTTTTTAACAATAATTATTTCAGCTTCTGCACCCGCTTTTTCAAATGCTCTTGCTGTATCAACTTCACAGTTAGTGCCAGGAAAAGCAGGAATTACAACCTTTGGTTTTGCAACTTTAATAGCAGGCGCTTTGTTAGATCTTTCATTAAAGAGTGGAATTTCTTGTTCCATTTTCGGTGTGTTTTTAGCCTTTGTTGCAAAAACACCCTCAAGCGTACCTGTCCATTTTGTAATAAGCTCATCAATTGCAATTGTCTCATTATCAATTATGAAGCTCTCACAATCACAAGTTGTTCCAAGCTCAATATATTCAATTCCATCAAGATTTGCAGTATCAGAAAGCTCTACAACGAAAGATGAAGAAAGTGGGGCAAAAAGAGTTTCAAAATCAAGATTATCGTTGAATTTAAAGCCTTGTTTGTTTCCAAAAGCCATCTTACAAATACAAGCTGCAGCGCCACCCTCTTTTACAACAGAGGTAGCAAGGAATTGACCATTTCTGGTTTTTTCATAAACATTATTAAATAGCTCTTTTGTTTTGTCCCAGTCTGGCAATAGTGACTGCTCATCAATGGGCAAGGGGAGCAAAACTACTTTGCTATTACTTTTTTTGAATATTGAAGAAACTGTTTTAGATGCTTTAGTCATAGTAACTGCAAAGCAAACAAGGGTTGGGGGAACATCTAAATCATTAAAAGAACCTGACATACTATCTTTTCCACCAATTGCAGGAACATTAAAATTAAGTTGTGCTGTGAGTGCCCCGAGTAGAGCTGCTGTAGGCTTGCCCCAACGCTGTGGAATGTCGCTCAACTTTTCAAAATATTCTTGCAATGTAAGCCTTGCTTTGAATGGGTCTGCTCCTATGCTTGCAAGCTTTGCAAGGGATTCTGTAACTGCGAATGCGGCACTGTGGAAAGGACTCCAACGGCTAATTGCAGGTATAAATCCAAAGCTCATAGCACTAGCTGTGTCGGTAGAGCCTTCAAGAAGTGGAATTTTTGCACACATAGCTTCTTCAGGTGTTAGTTGATATTTACCAGCAAAAGGCATAAGGACAGTTGATGCACCAATACTGCTATCAAATCTCTCTACAAGACCTTTTTGAGAGCAAACCTCAAGCCTTGCAAGGTTGTCGCCCAAAGCCTGTGATTTTGTTTTATCTTTAAGAACGCAAGGAACGGCAGTTCTATAATTTTTATCTTTATCAACAGCCTCGATTTTTACATTAGCGTGCTGTGTAACACCGTTTGTATCCAAAAACTCTCTGCTTAAATCTACAATTTTATCATCACGCCAAGTCATTACAAGACGAGGGGATTTACATACTTTTGCGACAACAGCTGTTTCTAGATTTTCTTCTTTTGCAAGGGATATAAAAGCGTCTACATCACCTTTATCTAGCACAACAGCCATTCTTTCTTGAGATTCAGAAATAGCAAGCTCTGTGCCATCAAGACCGTCGTATTTTTTTGGAACACAATCAAGATTTATTTCAAGTCCATCTGCAAGCTCACCAATGGCTACACAAACTCCACCCGCACCAAAGTCGTTACATCTTTTTATTAATGATGCAGCTTTTGGGTTGCGGAAAAGTCGTTGAATTTTTCGCTCAGTTGGTGGATTACCTTTTTGAACTTCAGCTCCACAAGTTTCAATAGACGAAGAATCGTGTGCCTTGGAAGAACCAGTAGCACCACCGCATCCGTCACGACCTGTGCGACCGCCAAGAAGAACAATTACATCGTCTGCTTGTGGCTCAAGTCTTTTTACGTTTTCTTTTGGAGAAGCACCGATAACAGCACCAATTTCCATTCTTTTTGCGACATAACCCTCATCATAAAGCTCTACAACTTGGCCAGTTGCAAGCCCGATTTGATTGCCGTATGAGGAATAACCTTGAGCTGCACCTGTTGTTATAGTTTTTTGTGGCAATTTTCCTTCTAAAGTGTCTTCAAAAGGGGTGCAAGGGTCACCAGAACCTGTAACTCTCATTGCTTGATAAACATAAGCTCGTCCAGATAGTGGGTCACGAATAGCACCGCCAAGACAAGTAGCAGCACCACCAAAAGGCTCAATTTCTGTAGGGTGATTGTGAGTTTCGTTTTTAAATTGCACAAGCCATTTTTGAATTTCACCGTCAACATCTACATCAACATTAATACTACAAGCGTTAATTTCTGCACTCTCATCAAGGTCATCTGCAAGTCCACGCTTTTTGATAACTTTTGTGCCAATGGTCGCCATATCCATAAGAGTCATATCTTTTTTACGCTCACCATAAACATCGGCACGGGCAACTATATAGTCAAGCCAAGCGGACTCAATTGCCTTTGAAAGTGGACCTTTTTCAATGTCAACATTATCAAGATTTGTAAGGAATGTTGTATGTCTACAGTGGTCTGACCAGTAAGTATCGATAACTTTAAGCTCAGTTATTGAAGGGTCACGATTTTCTGTATCTCTAAAATAATCACGACAAAAAGCGAGGTCTAAATTGCTCATTGCAAATCCCATTTGTTTATGATACTGGGATATTTGCTCATCATTCCAAGATATAAATCCCAAAACTCTTTCAACATCTTTTGGAACGTCGGTTTTAATATCAAGCGAGCTTGGTATATCCATAGATGCAAGTCGAGATTCAAGCGGATTTATAATATAATTTTTTATTTTATCAAAATTATCATCAGATACATTGCCGTAGATTACAAAAATCTTTGCACAAACAACTTTAGGCTGTTCGTCTTGAGTTAGAAGTGCAATACACTGTGCAGCAGAATCAGCACGCTGATCATACTGACCTGGCAAATATTCGATTGCAAAGTATTTAGCGTCTTGTGGTGCCTGAAATGCTCTAGAGATGTTATCAACATTAGGCTCTGACAAAACATTTTTTGAAGCAAGCTCAAAATCGGGTTCACTAAGGCCCTCAACATCATATCGGTTAATTATTCTAAGTGAGTCAATACAATTAAGACCAAGGTTTTCACGAAGGTCATTTAAAATATGCTCAGCCTCAACATTAAAGCCGTCTTTTTTTTCTACAAATAATCTTAAAACATTAGCCATGGGTAAAAACTCCTATCATAAAACTCAATAAATACCAAATTCATTAGATGAAACAATATTTCTTTCAATTGCGTGTTTTTTAAGATTTTCGTAAAACATCGCTTCGGTAGTTTCAACATATGGAAGAACATAAATATAGCCGATTCCAGCGGTAATAGATGCAAATAAATACCAAGGTATAAAGCTAAAATACATAATAAAAATGTCTGTTCTAAAGCCGTATGTAATTCTTTTGCTAATATCCATTGCTTCCCTAGGGTCAAGGTTTGGATTTTCAAAAATAACATAATCAGTCATTGAATATGAAAGACCTTTTATAATGCCGGGCACAACTAAAAGTAGTGACCATAAATATACAATAACATCACGAACTATACCCGTGATTAAAAACTTAACATAATTTGAATATGCCGTATCATAAACAAATTTTGCGTTAAAAGTATTGTTTCGTAAAGCGTTTAATTTATATCCATTAAAAGCAACCTTAAAAGGAATAACAAGGCAGGTGATTAAAAATAGAGATAATGAAAAACTAGCAATAGAAGGGTCTAGGTCAAAAATGCTGTTATTTTTAGTCAAAGATATACGGTAATAAGATTTTCCGGCACCGAGCAAAAATGGAACAATTCCCGCCCAAAAGATTGAAAGCCAGCGTTTATCAATAGATATGAAATTTCGTGCTTCAAATTTTATAGCAGGACGATTTAATATATTCATATAAAATATTCCTTTCCTATCATTTTAAAAAATAATAGGAATATTTTATCACGATAACAAATTAAATACAATACCATTAACAGTGTGTTTTGACTTTATTTTATAGGATTTTTTATTGAAAAGGTAATTTTACACAAAATAACAAAAGAGGCCTATCAAAATATAAGCCTCTTTTATAAATCGGTTTTTAAAGCATAAAAAATTAATTAGAATTAATATCTTTCAATTTAATTTTAGCAACTCCATCTTTAATATGCTTTGGAAGTTTATTTTCTGGAACAAGCATAAAAACTTTACTTCCATCATCGAGATTGTAGCGTACAAAGTATGTGTTTGCTATTGCAAAGTAATGATGATAGGAATTTAATTCTAGCTGGGTAATTGTTGAAACATCCTTTGTTGTGTAAGAATTTTTAAAAGCGGAATAATTCTCTTCTTCTGGATAGTCGTTATAGTTGTTTTTTGTTTTACCACCTGTAAATATATAAGAATTTGAAGACACCCAAGGATACAACTCTACTAGAATTTTTTTATCAATAATCTGAGCAGATACGATTTTTGAACTGTTATCAAAATTTTGCAATAATGCATTGTCTTCGATAAACTTCACAGTATTCTTCATATCTTGTGTAATTGAAACAAAAAACTGATTTCTATCATAAGGAGAGAAAGAGATTTGATTTAAATCAATGCTTTGTGGTTCTACAGCTTTGCTTTCTTCAAAATCGAAAGGTTTTTCATATTCCTTGTCCTTGTAAGAAATTTCATTATTCATAAACATAATAACACCAAGGAGCTGAGTATTTGGCGAGTTTCTTTCAAAAACAGTTTGATTTTTTATGTCTTTTGCAATGCAGTCAAGAAGCTCCAAACGCTTGTTTTTGTCAAGTGTAATTGGCTCTTTTAAATCAAGGTGATTAGAGAGCATATATATTGAGGAATTATCGTTTTGAATAATAGTTTTTAGAACGGCAACTTGTTCACTATCTTTTTTTGATATAGGTTTAGTGAAAATTGCATCAATTTGCTCTTCGTATTTTTGAGTTTTTTCAACATCAAGAGTTTTTACAAGTGTTGATACTTTCGCTTTGTTATAATACCTAGTAAGTGTTTTTCCGTTTTTCAAGGTGTATTTAATGTAAAAATCACAGTCAACAACATCATCGTCAGAGGTAATTTCCTTATCTTTAATTAAATTTAATCTTCCGTCTGCAATAAATTGCTTGTGAATGTTTGTTACAACCTCTAAATCTTCCTTACTTGTTATAGACTCTAAAATATTACCATAACCTCTTAGTGAAATCTCGTTATTATAAGAGTCGCTATGTGTGTTTAGTCCAGCAGAATTTCCGATTGGAACATTTACAGATATTTTTTTTATATCTGCAATGTCAGGTGTTTTTGTGCTGTATCCAAAAAGTCCAGTTGAAAAAATCAAGCAAATGGCAAAAGTAACGCCAAGATGGACGGGTAATTTTCTAACACCCTTAACAACAAATTTAATTTTACGAGTTAAAATAAGCTCCATAATGAAATATATAATTATAAAAGCTATAGCAGAAATTAGGGTAGACACAAGCAAAGTGTTAAACTCTGTAAAAACTGCTGTTGACAAGCAAAAGGCAGAAAAACAAATAATAAAAGTTGATATAAAATTCATTGTTTTGCTAGAACCGATAAATCCGGCAGTTTCAGTACGACGCTTGTTTAGAACATACACACCAAGTGCAAAACCTATTAAAGATACAATAATCCACCCAATAGGGAGCATAAAGTTTGGTGTAGCCCATTTTGTGTCATTAACCTCTTTAAAATAAAACACAGAACCAATAATTGAATCTTTTTTATCTAGAATATGGTAAAGTGTAATATCGTTGGTAAAAAAATTACCAGGAATAAGATATTTATATTTTTCAAAAAGAGAAGGCGAAGACATAGAAGAATCGTAAACATATCTTAGTGAAGAATGATTTAATTCATATTCATTGCCAAGAACAAACAAAGACATCAGTTGTTGAATGCATCCAAAAACAATGTTTGGAAGTAAAACAAATAGCGAAGAAAAAATAAAAGTTTCAGCCATAGTTCCAACTGCACTTGCAACAATAGATGATACAGTAAATCCAAAAAGAGCTATTGCAAAATATCCAATTATTAAACAAAGTATTGACAAAAATAACTCTTTAGAAAATTTAAAGTATTTAAGGTTTATAAAAAACACTACAGCCATTGGAGTTAAAATTGATAACAGAAGTTGAATTGCACCCGCAAGATAGGTAGAAACAAACAACTTCGTTCGGGTAATGCCAAGACTAAAGTAAACATTGACCGAATTTTTTTTAAACATAAATCTAAATTTTGCAAGTCCAAGCATTATTCCCGCAAAAAGCAAACCAAAAGAGATTAAAAATGCAAAATTATAGACGATTTCTGTGCTTGCAATAATAAATCTAAATTCATTGGCAATGCTATATTTTTCATTGCCTACGGCGGACGACATTTCAGAATTCAAGTGAGCAGATATACTTTCCCAAGCGGATAGTGGGTACATAAGCCCTAAAAATATTGCAATTTGTATTGGAAAAGCCAAATTATCTTTTATAGTATTTTTTAAGTTTACCCAAAAAGAGTTATAGTTTTTAGCTTTAGCCGAAGATTCCAGAGATGTCATAATCGCCAGCCTCCATTTCATCAAGAAATATTTCTTCAAGAGAGAGTGAAAAACGTTCGATTAAAACAGGGGACATAGCTCGAAGTTTTTCTTCAAATTCATCTGCATCGCCAAGTGATGTAAGAGAGAATAATTTGCCATCTTGTGTTATGCGTTTATAGTTTAAAGCTTTAAAATCATCAACGCCCATTTCTTTGTCAAAGGCAACTCTAAACTTGCTACGGCTACCACTCATTTCGTTTACAGAACAGTCCAAAACAATTTTTTGCCCGTTAATTAGTCCGATATGGTCACATAAATCGGCAAGGTCGTGCAAATTGTGAGATGAAATAATAATAGACGTTTCTTTTTCTGCCATATATTCTAGCAAAAGCTTGCGTGAAAAATTACGCTTTGCAGGGTCAAGACCATCAAAAGATTCGTCTAGCAACAAATATTCTGGGTGAGTAGACATACCAAGAATAAGCTCAGCTTGCCTTTGCATTCCCTTAGAAAATCCGTTAATGTGCTTGTTGATATCAAGCTCAAAAGCCTCGGACAATTTTTTGAATGTTTCATCATTAAAGCTAGGATAAAAACCTTTATAAAATTGAGCCATTTTTTTCATATTAGAATATGGTTTAAAATATAGGTCGTCAGGGACATAAAACATTTTTCTTTTCATTTTTTCATTTTCGAAAATATTTTCTCCGCCAACTAAAACTTCTCCACCGTCTGCCTTATACACCCCTGCAACAGTTTTTAGCAAGGTTGTTTTTCCGGCGCCGTTATAGCCCACAAGGCCATAAATAGATGATTTGCCAACATTAAAAGATAAATCTTTAATAGCTGTAAAGTCACCAAATTTTTTTGTAACACTTTTTACCTCAATCAAGCGTTAACCCTCCTTAAATAGTTCGTCAACAAGAACTAAAATATCATTTTTTGAAATTCCTTTAGCAATTGAAGAATTTATTGAGTCTTGCAAGTCCCGCAATGCGTTTTCTTTAATCTTTGAATTAGAAAAAGCATCATCACTAATAAAGCAACCACGCCCTGCAACTGTATAAATAACTCCCTCAATTTCAAGGTCTGAAAAAGCTCGCTTAACAGTATTGACATTAATACCAAGCTGTTTTGAAAGCTCTCGAATTGACGGCAGTTGCTCATCTGGCTTTAGCAAACCAAGTTGCACAAAAAGCATAATTTGCTCTTTTATCTGCGCATAAACAGGGGTTCTGCTTTTAGGGTCAATTTCAAACATATAATCACCCTTTCAAAAACTGACTGTGATAACTGTGATGTATGTAATATCACAGTTATAGTGTATATGATGTATTATAAAAAGTCAATACAAAATAAAAACTTTATTAAATTTATCTCTTTCGTATTTACTTATTTAGAAAATTTTGGTAATATTATATTATAAAGATTAAATATGATTATAACTTTTTAACACTATTAATAAAAACGGAGAAAAATATATGAAACCACAGGACTATTTTGAAAAGCATAAAGATAAAATTTATGAAAAATGGCCGTCTATTGCTTTTTATTCATCGGCAGTAGATAGGACAAATAATTTGTTAGAAAACGCACAGTTACTTTTATATAGAAATGCTTTCGCAGCAATCATCGCAACACTTGAAGCAAGAGATAAATACACTTGCCATCACTCTGAGCGTGTTTCAATAATGTGCGAAAGATTTTGCAATGCCCTTAATCTGCCCCCTTGGCAAATGCAGATAATTGAGGTTTCGGCAACTGTTCACGATATAGGAAAGGTTGGAATTGATGACAGTGTGCTTAATAAAGCGGGCAAGCTAAATGAAGAAGAATGGGAGCAAATGAAAAAACATACAATAATAGGTGAAGAGATTTTGTTAAAGGCGGGCAAGCTTACGAGCCTTGCTCAGGGTGTGCGTTCCCATCACGAAAGATGGAATGGAACGGGGTATCCAGATGGTTTAAAAGGGGAGGATATACCTTATAGTGCCCGAATAATTGCAATTTGTGATTCAGCAGATGCAATGATGAGTACTAGAGTTTATAGAAAAGCACTATCAGCAGATGTTTGTAAATCTGAATTAATTAATGGCAAGAATGTTATGTATCAACCAGAGCTTGTTGATGTTTTGTTAGATAACTGGGAAGAAATAGTAGGGGATTTGTACAAAGATATATAAAGAGAAAGATATAAAAATATAAAGATATATAGATATATAAAAGAAAACTGACCTCCGATTTGGTGGCCAGTTTTTTATGTTAGATTGGTAGATTATTTTGCTGTGCTTTTGTATTGGTTAACGCTTGCAACAAATGCAATTGCAACTATAACTTCTAAAATTGCAGCAGTCATTTGTAGTTTGTATGCACTATAACCATTCATAGCACCATAGATGTTTGCGAGAACTGCAATTACCAAAGCAACAACGCCAAGGATAAATCCGTTTTTAAGCTTTGCAACATCAGAAGTTTTTGCAACATTGATTCCCATAGAAGATGCAATAGCACCAACAATAGCAACAATGATTATAGCAGCAATTACATAAACTCTTGCCATTACTTCTTTTGTGCCTTTTACGGTTTCCTCATCAATTACGGCTTTTGCAGCAGCGACAGGGTCCATACCTTTGTCTATTTTAGCTTTTACAGCTGCGTTTTCTGCAAGAACTGCGTAGCCTGCTTGAATTTGCTTTTCGCCCTCTTCAAATTCGGCAAGTTGTTCTTTACCATTCTTGAGTTGAACTTTAGCATCTTCAAGAGCTGTTTTGCCGTTTGCAAGTTCTACTTCTGCTTCGGCAAGCTTTGCTTTACCAGTTGCAAGCTGTGTTTCTGCAGCTTTAAGCTTCGCTTTACCAGCGGTTAACTGCTTTTGTGCAGCATCAAGTTTTGCTTTACCGGCATTAAGTTGTTTTTGTCCAGCGTCGAGTTGTGCTTTTGCAGCGTTTAGTTGTTTTTCAGATGCTTGGAGGGTTGCTTTACCTTTTTCGTATTCAGCAACACCTGCAAGTCCTGCTTCGTATTTTTCAACGCCTTCAACAACTTGGATAACGTTTAAAACTTTTACAGAATGACCATAATCATTATTAAATTTATCTTGGTCAATTTCGTTATTCTCTAACTTTGCTGTTCCTTCTGCAACTTGAGCTGTTGCTTCGTTTTCATTAGCTTTTGCAGCCTCGTATTGTGGCTTTGCATCCGAGTATTGTAGCTTTGCATCCTCGTAATCATCTTTTCCTGCTTCAAGCATAGCTTTTCCTGCTTGATACTCATCAGTTTTTGAATTGAGTGCTTTAAGGCCTGCATCATACTGTGTTTTTCCAGCTTTGTATTGAGCCATACCAGCGTCATATTCTTTTTGAGCCTTTGCAAGTTCTGCTTTACCAGCATCATACTCTTTTTGACCTTTTGCTAAGTCTACTTTACCAGCGTCGTACTCTTTTTGACCTTTAGCAAGCTGTGCTTTACCGGCTTCGTACTCTGCTTGTCCAGCCTCGAGTTTTTCAACACCTTGTGCAAACTCGATTTCGCCATCGGCAACTTTCTTTTTACCTGCTTCATAATCAGCACGATTTGACTCAAGTTTTTTTACGCCCTCTTCAAGAGTGCTAAGTTGTTTTAGTGTTGCCTCTTTCTCTGCCATCTTTTCATTTTTTGTGTTTAAAATATCACGAAGTCCAACAACTCCAGATATAATTGAAAATACGCACACAAGGCTCATAAGTATGCTACAGAGATTAAGCGTTTTTTGTTTGTTCATGATAATCCTCCGATTTTTATATGTGAATTTTAATAAATAGTTAGATAATCCCTCCGTTCGCTTTTTTATTTAGTATATAATATTCTGACCAAAAAAGCAAGCAAAAATTGTCAAACTTTAACATTTTTAGTTATAATGTGTCAAAGTTTTTAGACATCATATGTAGGGTGAAGTTTTTTTACCGAACTTTATATAGTTTTATTAAACAAAAATACTTGTTTCTAAAAGATTTTAAAGTTTATATATTATAATGGTATATAGAGTGATAGTTATTTTTTAAAAAATATAATTTTATGCAGTTTTTCGATAGAATAGTTATTGACATATGCCGGAAACAGAGTATAATAGTAATTGTAAATGACATATGTCAGAAACTAAAAAGGAGGTGTTATTATGCCACGCAGAGATGGAACAGGTCCAGTGGGGCTAGGCGCAGGAACCGGCAGAGGGTTGGGCACTTGTACTCGTGCAATTGCAGTTGCTGGTACTTGCATTGGTTTAGGATTAGGATATAGGCGCGGTGGCAGGTTTGGTCGTGCAGGAAATGACCAAGAGCAGTTAATCGCACAAAGAGATAATCTTAAAGCAAGGCTTGAAGAAATAGAAAAGCAAATTGTTAAAGAGTAAGTGATTTTTTAATAAGCTGGGGGACGCTCCAGTTTATTGTTTTTAGAAAGGAGGCATTATGCCAAGACCTAGAAAATGGAGAAAAGTTTGCAGTATGCCCGAAAACAGCAAGTTTGGACCTTTAGATATAGCAGTGGATAATGAAAGCATAATAAATATGACGGTTGAAGAGTATGAAGTAATTCGCCTTATTGATGTTGAGGGTATGACTCAAGAAGAATGCTCAAAACAGATGGCAATTTCTCGAACAACAGTGCAAGGCATTTATAATGATGCACGCAAAAAGCTTGCTGATTCATTAGTAAATGGAAAAGCATTGTTTATTGATGGAGGAGATTATTTGCTGTGTGATGGTAAAGGTGGTATGTGTGGCAGAGGCTGTCGCAGACGACAATTTAAACAAAATATTGATAATGAAGGCGAGGATAAATAATATGAAAATTGCAATCCCAGTAGACGAAAAAAGAATGGATTCACCAGTTTGTATATCTTTTGGAAGAACACCATTTTTTATGTTTTATGATACACAAACAAAAGAGGCGACCTATTTTGATAACAGTGCTTTTAACACGCAAGGCGGTGCAGGAATTAAGGCATCTCAAATGATTGTTGATGAAAAAGCAGACGTTTTAATTACAATGCGTTGTGGCGAAAATGCAGCACAGGTTCTTAAAGGCTCTGTAAAAATTTATAAATCAATTGAGGGCAACGCAAAGGAAAACATTGACGCATTTGAAAACGGAAAGCTGAATTTATTAACAGAAATCCACCCAGGGTTTCACAACCACGGGTAGCAGTTATGAAAATTGCAATACTTAGTGGTAAGGGTGGAACAGGCAAAACATTTGCGTCTGTAAATTTAGCGTGTGTTGCTCAAAAAGCTGTTTATCTTGATTGTGATGTTGAAGAGCCTAATGGTCATTTGTTTTTTAATCCACAAAATATAACAAAGCAAAAAACTACAGTTCTATTACCTGAAATTGATAATGATAAATGTGATGGTTGCCGTAAATGTGTAGATTTTTGCAAGTTTAATGCACTTGCTTTTGTTGGTGGAAAGGTAAAAGTGTTTGATGAAATTTGCCATTCTTGCTCAGGTTGTTTTTTGCTTTGCCCACAAAAAGCGATAGAAGAAAAACCAAAACAAATTGGAATGGTTCAGACAGGATATTTTAATAATGTGAAGGTTGTAACAGGTGTTATGAATGCTGGCGAGGCATCTGGTGTTCCTATTATTAAAGATGTTTTAAAAATGTCAGATGATAATGCACTAACAGTTATTGACTGTCCGCCAGGCAGTGCGTGCACAGTTATGGAAAGTATTGAGTCGGCGGATTTTTGTGTTATTGTTGCAGAGCCTACGGTTTTTGGTGTTCATAATTTTCTTATGGTTTATGAGCTTGTAACTTTGCTTAAAAAACCTTTTGGAGTTATTATTAACAAGGTAGAAAAATTTGAAAATCAAATGAAAGAATTGTGCGACAAAAATCAAATAAATATTATTAAGCAAATTCCATATAGTGATGAGCTTGCAAAGCTTACTTCTATGGGGAAAATTGCAGTGGAAGAAAGCGAAGAAATCAAAAATATGTTTGCAGATATTCTTGAAAAAATAAAATTGGAGGTGAAGGGGTGAAAAAACTACTTATATTAAGTGGAAAAGGTGGAACGGGAAAAACAACGGTTGCATCAGCATTTGTAAAATTTCTTGATAACTATGTTTTTGCAGATTGTGATGTTGACGCACCAAACTTACATCTTGTTTTAGCAAAGGAAAGTAATCCCATCACTAATGATTTTTATGGCTTAGAAAAAGCAATCATAGATGATTCTAAGTGTATTGGTTGCGGAGAATGTTATAGCAGATGTAGGTTTGACGCGATAGAAAAAAATGGTGATAAATTTGAGGTAAATGAATTTGCTTGCGAGGGTTGCAGTGTTTGCCATTTGGTTTGTCCTACGGGGGCGGTCAAAATGGTAGACGATGTTGCAGGAGAATTAATGTTATATAATAAAGATATGATTTTTTCTACGGCAAAGCTTAAAATGGGTAGGGGAAATTCAGGCAAACTTGTAACAGAAGTAAAAAAACAACTCCCAGCAGATACCTCCGAACGTATAGCCATTATAGACGGCTCACCCGGAATTGGTTGCCCAGTAATTGCATCGATAAGCGGTGTAGATTTTGTTTTAATTGTTGCAGAGCCTTCACTTTCTGGTATGAGCGATATGGAGAGAATCCTTAAAACTGCAAGCATTTTTCAAACAAAGGTAGCGGTCTGTATTAATAAGTATGATACTTGTATTGAGATTGCTCAAAGAATAGAAAAGTATTGCAAGGACAACAATATAGATTTTGCAGGTAAAATACCTTATGATAAAAGTGTTTCAAAGGCAATTAACGCAGGCAAAACAATTGCAGATGTTGACTGCAAAGCTAGAGATTCATTGATGAGCGTTTTTAGCAACACAGTTAGTTTAATCGTCTAAATAAAAGGGGGTCTTTACTTGATAATAAAAACTCTTGTAGAAAACACAGCAGTTTCAGATGAGTTTTTTTGTGAGCACGGTTTGAGCCTTTATATAGAAACAAAAAATCATAAAATTATTTTTGATACAGGTCAAACTGATTTGTTTCTTAAAAATGCACAAACGCTTGGTGTTGATATTTCACAGGTAGATACGGTCGTTTTATCTCACGGACACTATGACCACGGAGGTGGTATCAACACATTACTGACAGAAAACTCTAAAGCGAAAATTTTAATAAACGAAAATGCGTTTGGAGATTTTTATAGCAATTCAGGTAAATACATAGGAATTGGTCAGTCGCTTAAAAATAATGAAAGGATAATTTTAACTCAAGACGAGTATAAAATTGATGAAGATATATTTTTATTTAGTGCCAATAAAAATGAACGCCCTTTTAAAACGCAAAGCGACAACCTTTTTGTTAACACAAAACAAAAACAAGAGTTAGATACCTTTATTCACGAGCAATATCTGTTTGTGATTGAGGAAGATAAAGGTGTATTAATTAGTGGCTGTTCTCATAAAGGGATTTTGAATATTTTAGAGTTTTCCAAAGATTTTAAGCCTGATTATTTTGTTGGCGGTTTTCATTTTATGAACATCGAACTAGATGAAGAAGGCAAAAATAAGCTTGACAATATATCTTGTGAGCTCCTAAAATATAAGACGAAGTATTACACTTGCCATTGCACAGGTGTTTTACAATATGAATGTTTAAAGCAAAATATGGGAGAGAGAATTGATTACCTTTCTTCAGGAAAATCTATTGTAATTTAGGAGGACAAAATGAGCGAATCGTGTAATAATGATTGTGCAAGTTGTAGCGAGAATTGTAGCCAAAGAGATTCAAAAAGCCTTCTCGAGCAACCACACGAATTATCAAAAATCAAAAAGGTAATTGGAGTTGTAAGCGGAAAAGGTGGTGTTGGAAAATCACTTGTTACAGGGCTTATGGCAGTGTTATCACAAAGAAACGGTTTTAAGACTGCTGTTTTAGATGCAGATATTACAGGGCCATCTATACCTAAAATGTTTGGCTTAAAAGAGAGAGCGTCGGGGACTGACCTTGGATTGTTTCCTGTTAAAAGCAAAACTGAAATTGAGGTTATGTCACTTAATTTGTTAACAAAAAATGATACAGACCCAGTAGTTTGGAGAGGCCCAATAATTGCAGGAACAGTAAAGCAATTTTGGACTGATGTAATTTGGGGCGACGTTGATTTTATGTTTATAGATATGCCTCCTGGAACTGGTGATGTTCCATTGACAGTTTTTCAGTCTATTCCAATTGATGGGATAATTATAGTAACTTCACCTCAAGAACTAGTTTCTATGATAGTGGAAAAAGCGGTTAATATGGCAAATATGATGAACATTCCTATCATAGGTTTGGTTGAGAATATGAGCTATGCAACTTGCCCTGATTGTGGAAAAGAAATCAAAGTTTTTGGTGAGAGTCATATTGAAAAAATAGCAAAAGATAAGAATTTGGATATTCTCGGAAAAATTCCAATTGACCCAAGGCTTGCAGCGGCTTGCGATGCAGGTATGATAGAAATGTTTGAGGGCGATTGGTTAAATAAAGCAATAGATAAAATTTGCGAGATGGATAAGGGGACACAGGATGAATAATCATTCAGAAAAAGCAAGGGACTTGTTCAGACAAGGGTACAATTGCTCGCAGGCAGTAATAGGTGCTTTTGCAGACGATGTTGGTATGGATTTTGAAACCGCAATAATGCTTTCATCTTCTTTTGGAGCAGGGATGGGAAAGCTTAGAGAGGTTTGCGGTGCTGTAAGCTCAATGTTTATGATTGCCGGGCTTAAATATGGCTACACATCTCCGACTGATGATGAGATAAAAGCAGAGCATTATCAAGAAATTCAAAATCTGGCAGACGAATTTAAAGATTTGCACAAAACAATTATTTGCAGAGAGCTTTTGGAAGATGTGCCAGTAACTACAGGATTTGTTCCTGAAAAAAGGACAGAAACTTATTATGAAGTTCGCCCGTGTGAAAAATATGTGTGTGACGCTGCAGAAATAATAAGCAATTACATAGCTAAAAAAGGAGATAAATAATAATGAAAATAGCAGTAGCAAGTATGGGGAATATGGTGGCAGGTCATTTTGGACACTGCGAGAATTTTAATATTTATGAAGTTGAAAATCAAGAAATAGTATCAGAAAAAAGTATTCCAAACCCTGGACACAAGCCAGGATTTTTGCCAAATTATTTAAATGATATGGGTGTAAATGTTATTATTTCTGGTGGAATGGGTGCAGGTGCTATAGAAATTTTTAATGAAAAAAAGATAGAAGTAGTAACAGGTGCGTCTGGAATTGCAAAAAATGCAACTCAAAATTTTGTAAAAGGCTCGCTCAAATCAACAGGCTCAGTATGCAATCATCACGAGCATTCTGATGAGTGCGGTGAACATTAATTTAAAATTTCATATTGACATTTTTACAAATAAGTTGTTTAATTAATTTAACGACTATATAAGTTATTAAAATTATGACATTAAGCTATTTTTGATTATCTTAATGTCATAATTTTTAATTTAGTCATATTTTTTTATTGTGTTTGTGGTATAATTATTATTCCATTATGAATTTAGGCTAAGACTTAAATCATAAATATAAATGAAAAGAGGTAGTTTGTAATGGCAAATTTAAAAGGAACTAAAACAGAAGCAAACTTGATGGAAGCTTTTGCGGGTGAATCACAGGCAAGGAATAAGTACAGCTATTATGCTTCAAAAGCGAAAAAGGATGGCTATGTTCAAATTGCCGCACTGTTTGAAGAAACTGCAAACAACGAAAAGGAACATGCAAAGATTTGGTTTAAATTATTGCATGATGGCGCTGTTCCAGATACGGCAACAAACCTTTTAGATGCAGCTCAAGGCGAGAATTTCGAGTGGACAGATATGTACGCTAGAATGGCTAAAGAGGCAAAAGAAGAAGGTTTTGATGATATAGCAACTCTTTTTGAAGAAGTTGGAAAAATTGAAAAAGAGCACGAGGAAAGATATCGCAAACTTCTTGAAAATGTAAAAGGTGGACTTGTATTTTCTAAAGATGAAGAAATGATTTGGCAATGTTCAAACTGTGGGCATATCGTAGTTGGTAAATCAGCTCCAGACCTTTGCCCAGTTTGCGACCATCCACAATCTTATTTTCAGGTTAGAGCAGAAAATTATTAATAAAAATTAAAAGGGGGATTATTAAAATGGAAGTTAAGTTTTTTATTTGTAAACATTGTGGTAACATTATTACACATTTGAAGAGCTCCGGTGTTTCGGTTGTTTGTTGCGGTGAAGCAATGCAGGAAATAATTCCTGGGTCTATCGATGCATCACAGGAGAAGCACGTTCCAGTAGTAAAAACTGAGGGTACAAAGGTAACAGTTGCAGTTGGTGAAGTTGACCACCCAATGGTTCCAGAGCATTTTATTGAGTGGATTTTCCTTCAAACAAAGCAAGGAACCCAGCTTAAAACTTTAACTCCAGATGATGCTCCTGTTGCAGAGTTTTCAATTTTTGACGGTGACGAAGTTGTAGCAGCATATGCTTATTGCAACCTTCACGGTCTTTGGAAAAAATAAATAACATAATAACAAAACGCTGTGTTCAATAGACATAGCGTTTTGATTTTTTATACCATTGTGATATATAATATTATTTAATTGTTTTTATTATTTGCGAAGATTATAGTAAAGATAGTTATTATTTATTATTATTTTAAGGTGCTTATAATTTGATATGCATTTTATATTTTACAAAAGTGTTAAAGAGGTGATTTTGTGGCAGATAAAAATGAGGTTACATCAAATCTCAATGAAGAAAACCCTAGTTATAACTATGAAATATCTCCAGAAAGTATAAGAAAACACATTTTAAAATATCAAGATGCTTTTGATTTTGATGTTAGAAAAGTAGTTACTTCTACAAATGATATTGCAAAAGACTTAGCATATAGGGGCGCAAAAGAAGGAACGGTTGTAATTTCTCAAGAGCAAACGGCGGGAAAGGGCAGACGGGGCAAAAAATTTTACTCTCCATCTGCGTCTGGTGTATATATGAGTATTATACTTCGTCCAAAGTACAATGCAAATCAATCGCTATTAATAACAGTAGCATCTGCCGTAGCAGTTGCAAGAACTGTTGAAAAAATTTCAGGCAAAGAGGCAAAAATAAAATGGGTAAACGATGTTTTTTGTAATGATAAAAAAGTAAGTGGAATTTTAACAGAGTCATCATTTAATGCTAAAAATGGAAGAATTGACTTTATTGTGCTTGGTATTGGAATTAATATTCAAGAACCTAAAGGAGGTTTTCCCAGCGAACTTGAAGATATAGCTATATCAATGTTTCAAGAGAATGTTTTTTCTGATGTTAGAAGCAAAATTATCGCTCAAGTGCTAGAGGAGTTTTGGTTTTTTTATTTAAATCTTGAGGAAAAAGTTTTTTTACAAGAATACAAGGATAGGTCTATATTGATTGGCAGGCAAATAAAAATAATTAATCAAGATAAGGCTCAAATTGCAACTGTTTTAGAAATTGATGACGAATGTCGGCTAAAAGTAAAAATGCAGAGTGATGAAATTAAGGTTTTATCCTCAGGAGAGGTTAGTATTGTTTTGTAAATCTTGCTTTAAATAAAATTAGCATTAACAATTTGGGATGAAAAAATCCCCAAGGCAATTACCTTGGGGGTAAAACACAATATCAATAAATTTAGGGCTCTTCATAAATGAAGTAAAAATTTTAAAAATATAAGCACCTACAGTTTAATACATAAGTGTTTTGAGACGAAAACAGTTAATTACTGAGCTTCAACATTAACAGCTCTGAACTTGCTGCTGTCCTTTGGATCGCTCTCGATGTCAAAAGTAACTTTTTGACCTTCTTGAAGTGTTTTAAAGCCTTCAGAAGCGATTGCTGAGAAGTGTACGAAAACATCGTCTCCGCCGTTGTCGTTTGAAATAAAACCGAAGCCTTTTTCAGAATTAAACCATTTTACTGTACCGTTGTTCATTGTGGTACCTCCAAAAAAATAATATTGTATTCGGTGCTTATAAAAACTCGCACATTTTTGTTGACCATTTAACAGCAATGACCTACAAAAATATGCGAGTTCAAAGAATGCGTTAATGAATACATTTATTATTATATGCTTTCTTGCGTTAAAAGTCAACTACTATTTATTTTTTTTAAAGCAATAATGATTGGGTTAGACCTAGTGTGAGTATTCCTATGTTGTCATTATAGATTTTGTCAAACTGGCTTATAGGTAGTGGATTTGTTCCCCTTCCTGTTTCGATTGTGTATCCTGGCCGGTTATAATTTTGAATAAACCAATCCCTATATCCAGCAAAAGAGGAGGCGTATGGCGTGTCTTCAAGTGTGTATCCGCTTGAGGCTGAAAATATTTCGCCTATTTCTTTTGCTCTTTTTGGTTCGAAATCAAGAAAACGCCAAAAGATAATTTCGCCTTGAGTGTGGTATGCAAGAATTAAAACAAAGTCATTGTTAAGTGTAAAATTATAAACTGCTCTGCTCTCAGGCTCGGACAACGGAGCGTTTCCTACAAAATCTCTAGGTCCTGGTTTTACAAAACCTTGAGAATATTTGATTTTTTTTGCTTCATCCCATTTTGCAGGGTAGTTTAGATTTAAATCAACACCGTTTATATTTGCTTTCCAACCGTTAGGGAAAGGAATGCTAGGGTATCCCTTTGCTAGTCTGTTTGCTTTTACAAAATATTCACTTTCTCTAGGTATTGCACCAAGAACTAAATCAACACCATCTGGATTTACCATAGGTACTATTGAAAGTCTTGTTGTTGCAAAAAGGGCTATAGCACTAAACTCATAAATTCTACCTCCACTAGAATAAGCTTGTGCATAATCTTCTAAAAATTTTAGTAACACGGGGGTGTTTATCCATTCATTTGCGTGATGAGAGGCATTATAAAACACTTGAGTTAGTCCATTGCCTATTTGCAAGTATGGTATTTCTTTTCCCATAACACTGCGCCCGATGTTGCCTTTTTTTATAAATGGGTATCTTATCTGCAGTCCCTCAATTACATATTGCAAAAGCGAGTATGTAAATTTGATTTTAGTTGGCACAAGGTCAAACCCAAATGGAATTGCAATAGTTTTACCTATAGGCAAATCAATAGGGTTAAGAGTTGGGTTTGCAGTGCTTATTGCCCTCACGGTAGTGTTATACTTTTGTGCCAAATTCCAAAAAGTATCTCCGCTTTTTATTTGTTGCTTTGTATATCCTTTAATATAAGGTGTAAGGCTTTGCCAAGTTTTTATTCCAACGATACCATCAACAACTAGCCCATAATTTTTTTGAAATCTTTTTACTGCATCCAGTGTCATTGAGCCAAAAACTCCATCAAGCTCTCCGTGATAGTACCCACTTCTTTGTAATGCAAGCTGTAGCAATTCAACAGATGCACCACTGCTTCCAAATCTTAATGTTTCCAAAGAGGCACCTCCAAAAAAAGTTCATTCTATACAGTATATGAGCAACTAAGGGATATTTACACATTTTTTACATTTTTTTTATAAGGAAAATAAAAAACTATTGTGTTAAAATGAATTCACAGCGAATATATTCGTTAAAAAATAAGACGGAGGCAAGAAAATGAAAAGTATTAAGAGAATTGTTTTTACATTTATTATTGCCGTGACTGCTGTTTCAATTTTTAGCTTTAGCTCTTTTGCCTTGACAAATGACTCAAAGGCAGGACAAGTTGTAACAGCTTCAACAGCACTTAATGTAAGGGCAAGTGCATCTACTTCATCAAGCATTGTATCAAAGCTACAAAAAGGTAGTATGATAACGCTTATTTCAAAATCGAATGGTTGGTGGAAGGTAGAATACTCAACAGGAAAGTATGGATACTGTAGCGGTGAATACATACAAGAAATTAAAGAAAGTTATGTAGCCACTGTTAATGTTTCATCAGGTAATTTAAATATTAGAAGTGGGCCTGGCACATCACATTCCATACAATCAAAGCTTGCAAAAGGCACTGGAATAGTGGTTTTGTCAAAATCAGGGGATTGGAGTAAAATCGTTTATGATGGAACAAAAACAGGTTATGTAAGTAATTTGTATCTGCTAACAAATAGTTCCACAAGCTATAAACCAGTATCTCTCAGCGTTCCAAGATACAGTCAAACTGATTCCCGTTGGTCAAATACACTTGTTGGCAGTTCTGGGCAAACAATAGGTAGAATTGGATGTACAACAACTTGTCTTGCTATGACAGAAAGCTATAGAACAGGCACAACAATTTATCCAAATCAAATGACACAAAGGCTTAGCTATTCTTCAAGTGGCTCTCTTTATTGGCCAAGCACCTATATAACAAGCACAAGTGCTGGATATCTAAACACAATTTATACACAACTTCAAAGAGGGGTGCCAGTAATTGTTGGTGCAAAAAATTCAAGTGGTGGAGCACATTGGGTTGTTGTAACAGGATATGTTGGTGGTTCTACATTAAAAGCATCTGATTTTACAGTAAATGACCCCGGAACAACTAGTCGTACAAATTTACAACATTTGTTTAACGAGTATCCAAATTTCCATAGAATAGCATATTATTCATAATGCGAAAAAGTTAAAAAAGCTCATCGAATAAATTCGTTGAGCTTTTTGTCATTTTATGATAAAATGTTACTGATATTAACATCATTTATAATATAATAGATTTAAGGGTAAATTAATATGATTACTATTATTACAAGTTTTAAAGAAGAATATGAGATTTTTTGCAAAGGCAATCCACTGGGAGCTAGAATTGTGTCACAACTTGACGCATATGGCGCACAGCACGCATTTGCCCTTTTTTGGGAGCAAAGGGACGATAAGGGCACTCTAACCTCTGTTATCTCAAAATTTGGCGGTTCTGTTACAGTGCATGAGAAAAATGCAGATGTTGAAGAGCTTGGCGAGTTTTTAAAAGTCATAGAGATTAATAACATTAGCTTGTCCCATTCACTTGCAAAAAAGATATATGATGAATGTAAAATCAATTGTAAGACAATAATGAAATATAAGTATGCAAGCATTACAAGAAGCGAGCATAATTTTGGGGACTTCTCTAATGAGGTAGATTTAAAACAGGTTTATGATATAATATCGATTTGCCACGGAAACCCTAAAAATATGCGTAACTTTGAGGGCTGGATTACAGATTTATCTCATAGAATTAGGCACGGCTATTCTGATGCAGTAGCAGTACAAAAGGATGGCAAAATTGTTTCGTGTGCCATTGCACTTGCAACCACAGGTACAGATATATTAGTTGGTGGAATTGCAACTTTAGACAAATATAGAAAACGAGGTTTTGCTAAAAACTGTATATACGAAATAATCAGAAGAAACGAAGGCAAAAACATATTCTTATTTTGTGAAGACGACAAAATAGGATTTTACAAAAAAATTGGATTTGAAGAGCACGGTTTAACGGCGGAGGTTTATTTTTAATGGCGGGTACTTTTTTTGAGTTTGAAGAAGAAATAATTTCGCTTTCACAAAAGGCGTTAGAAAAATGTAAAAATAATTTTGAATATATTGATAAAACTACAGAATATAATCAGCAAAAAGTTCTGTCAGCTTTTATAGAAAACAGGGTAAGTGATTCGCACTTTGCACCATCAACTGGATACGGTTATGACGATAGGGGAAGAGATACACTAGACAAGGTTTTTGCAAAATCTCTTGGCGCTCAAGATGCACTAGTTCGGCACAGTTTTATGAGCGGAACTCACACCTTAGGAGTTGCCCTTTTTGGAATGTTGCGTCCAAATGATACAATGCTATGCATTACAGGCACTCCATACGATACAATCCATTCTGTGATTGGTTTAAACGGTGCAAACGGACAAGGGTCACTTGCAGATTTTGGAATTAAATACAAGCAAATTGATCTTGATGAAAACGGAAAAATCAACGAACACTTAGCAGTTGAAGCACTAGAAGATGACAGCATAAAGCTCGTTTATATTCAGCGTTCAAGAGGATATAGTCTTCGCGATACTTTTTCGGTTGAAGAGATACAAAGTGTTGCACAAAAAATAAAGGCGAGAAAAAATGTAATAATAATGGTAGACAACTGCTATGGCGAATTTGTTCAAACAATTGAGCCAACACAGGTTGGGGCAGATATAATAGCAGGCTCGCTCATTAAAAATCCAGGTGGCGGGATTGCAAAAACAGGAGGATATATTGCGGGCAGAGAAGATTTGGTTGAGCTTTGCTCATATAGAATGACAACAGCAGGAATTGGGCGAGAAGTAGGGGCATCACTTGGAGAAACAAGAGATATGTATATGGGGCTTTTTAATGCACCTCATGTTACTGGAGAGGCATTAAAATCTGCAGCTTTTGCGTCCGCATTATTTGAAATTATGGGATTTGAAGTAAGCCCAAAACCAAACGAGATACGCTACGATATAATTCAATCTATAAAGCTTGGTAGCGAAGAGCTGATAACAGCATTTTGCAGGGGGCTACAAAGTGGTGCACCTATTGATTCGTTTGTTGTCCCAGAGGCGTGGGAAATGCCTGGATATGATAGCAAAGTAATAATGTCTGCGGGTGCATTTACACTGGGTTCTTCTATTGAATTATCAGCGGATGCACCTATAAGGGAACCGTTTGCAGTATGGTTGCAGGGTGGGCTAAATTTTCATAGTGCAAAATCTGCTATAATGTTTGCAGCACAAGAAGTGCTAAAAGCACAGGGCAAAATTTTTAGAATTTAAAAGTTGGGGTAAATTTATGTTAAATGATTTTTATAGTTGTTTAAAAAGTGGAACAGATATAAGGGGAGTTGCGGTTGACGGAGTTGAGAATGAACCGTTGACTCTTACTGATGATGTAACGTATAGAATAGCACAAGGATTTGCACAATGGTTATTTGATGAGTTTGGCCAAAGTGAAGATTTAAAGGTTGCTATTGGCCACGATTCTCGCATTTCTGCAAACAGGCTAAAAGAGGTTTTCATAGATAGCTTGGTTACAGCCGGAATTTCAGTTAAAGATTGCGGGTTATCATCAACACCGGCAATGTTTATGACAACTGTTGATTTTGGTTGCGATGCCTCTGTAGAAATCACGGCAAGTCACCATCCTTTTAACAAAAATGGATTTAAGTTTTTTACACGAAAAGGTGGACTTGAAACAGAAGATATAGAAAGAATCTTGCAATACGCTCAAGAGGATTTAAATTATAAAGCTTCAAAGGTAGGAGAAATTGAAGAGGTTTTATATATGAATATTTATTCTAAAAATCTGCGCGAACTTATTTGCAAAGAGGTTGACGCAGATGATTACGCTCGGCCACTTCGTGGATTTAAGATAGTTGTTGATGCTGGCAATGGTGCTGGCGGTTTTTATGCACAAAAAGTATTAGAGCCACTTGGAGCAGACATCACAGGGAGTCAGTTTTTAGAACCAGACGGACTTTTTCCAAACCATACGCCAAATCCAGAAAATGCTCAAGCCATGGACTTTATTGCAAAAGCAACAGTTGCAAACGGGGCAGATTTAGGAGTTATTTTTGATACTGATGTTGATAGAGCAGCTTGTGTGGGTAAGAGCGGAAAAGAAATAAATCGAAATGCATTAATAGCACTAGCATCTTGTATTGCACTTGAAAATAATGAGGGTGGAACAATTGTTACAGACTCAGTCACATCAAGCGGACTCAAAGATTTTTTAGAAACAACACTGGGAGCAAAGCATCATAGATTTAAAAGAGGATATAAAAATGTAATAAATGAGGCGTTAAGATTAAATAGAGAGTGTTGCATTAATGCGCCACTAGCTATTGAAACATCAGGGCACGCTGCAATGCGTGAGAATTATTTTCTTGACGATGGTGCTTATCTTATTACAAAAATAATAATTAAAATGGCACAGCTTGCAAAAGAGGGTAAAACTCTTGAAAGCTTAATAGAAAATTTAGTAGAACCTTTAGAGGCACAGGAGATGCGTATTAAAATTTTAGCATCAAACTTTAAAGAATATGGGAATAAGGTTATAAGTGAAATAGAACAGTTGATGGATAGCAGTGAAATATTTGAAAAAGCGCAAGACAGTTATGAAGGGGTGCGCGCATCAATTGATAAATATGATGGTTGGTTTTTGCTAAGGCTTAGCGTACACGACCCAATTTTGCCACTTAATATTGAAAGTAATGTTAGCGGTGGGGTGGATAAAATAAAAGAGAAGATAAAAAATATTCTCCAAAAATATGAAAGTCTTGATATTTCTCCGTTGAACTAGTGTTTTTAAAATGCAGTTAAGAGGTTTGTATGAGCGATAATTTAAAAAACTTGATAACAGAACTAAAAAAAATAGCAATAGATAATAAGCTTTGCATTGCCTTTTCAAACGGTGTTGATTCAACCGTGTTGTTAAAAGTTGCAAAAATTGCAGGGTTTGATGTTTTGGCAATAACTGTAAATACACAGCTTACTGCGAACAAATCAGATGTTGAGAAAGCAAAAATAACAGCAGAATCTATGAACGCAGTTTATAAAACGATTGATATTGATATGTTAAATGATGAGAGAATTTCAAGTAATAATGAGCTTCGTTGCTATTATTGTAAAGATAAAATGTTTTCTAAGATTAAAGAAACGGCATACGAAAACGGATTTTTAGCAGTCTGTGATGGTACTAATTTTGATGACTTAAAAGAGTATCGACCAGGGCTTAAAGCTAAGTCCGAAAACAAAATACATAGCCCGCTTGCGCAATGTAAATTATCTAAAAACGATGTGAGGAATATTGCAAAAGAGTTGTCGCTTAGTGTTGCAACAAAACCGTCGTCACCATGTATTCTTACCAGATTTCCATATAACACAAGGATTACAAATGATTTAATTTCAAAGACGCAGGGCGGAGAAAACATACTTAAATCATACGGCTTTGAAGACTGTAGGTTGCGTATTCATTCTGATATAGCAAGAATAGAAATACCAAAATCGGAGTTTGAAAACTTTTTTAAATATAAAGACGAGATTACAAATAAGATTAAAAAACTTGGGTTTTTGTATATAACTCTAGATTTAGAAGGTTTAAAAACTGGAAGTATGGATTTAAATTTAAGAAAAGAGGAATAGCGATGGATGTAAAGACTCTTTTAGAACAAGTTGCAAATGGTAATTTAGACACGCAAACAGCTTATGAAAAACTCAAAAAGTTGCCGTTTGAAAATATGGAGTATGCCTGTCTTGACCACCACAGAAAAATAAGAACAGGCTTTCCGGAAGTCGTATTCTGTCAAGGCAAGTTGCCGGAACAAACAGCCAATATTTTTGAAAGATTGTACGATATGAATGGCTTAGTTTTAGGTACAAGAGCCTCAAAAGAGCATTTTGACAGTGTTTTAAAAGTTTTGCCTAATGCAAAATATTGCGAAATATCAAAGTGCATAACAGTGGGTTCGCCAGAAAAGACAAGCGGAAAAATTGCAATTTGCACAGGTGGCACAACGGATATTCCAGTTGCTCAGGAGTCTGCAATCACTGCGCAGATGTGTGGCTCAAATGTAACAAAAATATACGATGTTGGTGTGGCGGGACTTCACAGACTGATGAGCAGGCTTGACGAATTGCAAGACGCAAATGTAATCATTGCTTGTGCGGGGATGGAAGGTGCTCTTGCAAGCGTAGTTGCAGGACTTGTTAGAGTTCCCGTAATAGCTGTGCCAACAAGTATTGGATATGGGGCAAATTTTGGTGGGGTTTCAGCTTTGCTTGCAATGCTAAATTCTTGCTCGGCAGGTATTAGTGTTGTAAATATTGATAATGGATTTGGTGCAGGATATATAGCGGCTCAAATTAATTCACTAGGGGGTCAAAATTAGTGAAAACATTATACCTTGAATGTCTATCAGGAATAAGTGGTGATATGACTGTTGCAGCACTTCTCGATTTAGGGGCAAATCAAAAAGAGCTTGTAAGTGTTATAGACTTGATGAACCTTGACTGCGAATTACATATAGGAAAAACTGAAAAGAATGGAATTTTCTCCTGCTATTTTGATGTTAGGACTATAAAAAAAGATGAATGTTGTAGAGGTATTAATGATATTTATGAAATTATAAACAAGTCAACCTTAACAGATAATGCAAAAAACATAGCAAAAAAAATATTTGATGTTGTTGCAGATGCAGAGGCGATAGTGCATAAAAAAAGTCGTGAAGAGGTTCACTTTCACGAGGTTGGGGCACTGGATTCCATTGTTGATATTTGCGCCGTGGCTTTTTGCCTTGATGATTTAAAAATAAGCAGAGTTATTTGTTCGCCAATAAGTGATGGATTTGGCTTTGTAAACTGTGCTCACGGAAAAATTCCAATTCCTGTTCCAGCGGTAGTTGAAATTGCAAAAGCAAAAAATATCCCTATAAAAATTACACAAAACAATAGCGAAATGATAACACCGACAGGTGCTGCTATTGTTGGTGCAATTATAGATGAATTTGAAATTCCAAAAAACATTGTAATACAAAAAATTGGAATTGGAGCAGGAAAAAAAGAGTTTTCTCACCCAAATATTTTGCGGGCATTTATTTTTGAAGATGTTCAAGAAGATGAAGACAACATAATATTTATTCAAACCGCTATTGATGATAGCACGCCAGAACAGCTTGCCTTTTGCCTTGAAAAACTTTTTGAAATCGGAGTTAGCGACGCTTTTTATTCTCCTGTTTATATGAAAAAAAATCGTCCCGCATGGCAATTATCTGTTATGTGCAATTTAAATATTGAAAGTGAAGTTATAAGGGTAATATTCAAACAAACCACTGCCGTTGGAGTTCGCAGGCAAAATTTAGAGCGTGTTACAATGAAAAGAGAGAGTGCAAAAGTTAATACAAAATATGGTAAAGTGGATGCAAATATATTTCATTGGAATGACATTAAAAAAACCTGTATAGAGTACGAATCGGCAAAAGAGATTGCACAAAAAAACAACTGCAGTATTTTAGATATTTATAAAAACTATTAACAGATAAAAAAATAACTCTAGCATTATATAAGTGCTAGAGTTTTTATGTTTAGTTATTATTGTTTTCTAGCTCGGCTACTTTAATCATAATTGCACACTCGATGCGTTTGCGAAACAGCTCGCATCCATATTCATATATTCCCGATATATTTCCAGTTGAATGATAGGCATTTGCAGCACAACCACCAGAACAATAAAGTTTTGCCCAACAATCATCACACTCAGACCTAGAATAAACATTGCATAGTTTAAACTCGTCCCTAATGTTAGTTTTAGTGACGCCATCCCAAACATTGCCCATACTATATTCAGGAGAATCTACAAATTGATGACAGGGAAAAAGCTCCCCTTGCGGTGTAACAGCTAGATATTCAGTGCCAGAGCCACAACCCGAAATCCTTTTGTATATGCAAGGGCCGTTATTTAAATCTATGGTATAGTGATAAAAGGTAAAATCATTTCCTTTGTTTTTTCGTTTAATCATTTCTTTTGCAAGGATTTCATATTGCTCAAACAAAATCGGCAAATCTTCTTTGGTCAGAGCGTATGGATCAGACGGAGAGCAAACAACAGGTTCCATACTGAGTTCGGAAAAACCTAAATCGGCCATATGAAAAATATCTTTTGTAAATTCAACATTATTGCGGGTAAAAGTTCCACGTATATAATAGTTTTTGCCATTTCTTTTTTCAACAAACTTTTTAAATTTGGGAACAATAATATCATAACTGCCATCGCCAGCAAGATTTTTTCTAAGCTTATCGTGAATTTCTTTTCGCCCATCAAGACTTAAAACAACATTATACATTTCTTTATTTGAAAAATCGATAACATCATCATTTATAAGCATTCCGTTTGTTGTAAGTGTAAAACGAAAGTTTTTATTATGCTTTTTTTCTTGACTGCGGGCATATTCAACTAGTTGTTTTACAACTTCCCAGTTCATCAGCGGTTCTCCGCCAAAAAAGTCTACTTCTAGATTAACGCGGTCGCCAGAATTTGCAATTAAAAAATCTAAAGCTTGCTTTCCAACTTCAAAACTCATCAAGGAGTTTTCACCGTTATAATTGCCTTGTCTTGCAAAACAATACTCACAATTTAAGTTACAAGTGTGAGCAACATGGAGGCATAACGCTTTTATATCTGTGTTTCGATTTTTTAGGTCAAAAGCTTTATTGGCATAAATATCTTCAGAATATAATCTACCATTATCTTTTAAAAACTTAATATCTTCAATGCACTCTAAAATTTCATCTCTATTAATAGATGCGTTGTTTTTGTGTTTATCTAAAATCTGGGATACAATATCTTCTTTTTTTGTGTTTTCATAAAGACTTATAATATCATAGGCAACATCATCAACGGAATGAATGGAGCCACTAAAAGTATCAACAACAATGTTATACCCATTCATTTTATACTGGTGAATCATAAATAATCGTCCTTTTCTGCAATGAAATTGCCGCTCGCTCACACTTTTGTGAAACAGGCGGCAAATTTTGACTAATAATTATTGTTCTTTGCTGTTTTTGTTTTCGCAAGGTTGGTTAGCAACACCGCAAGAAGTTTTGCAAGCAGATTGGCAAGATGTTTGACATTCGCCACAGCCACCATTTTTCACACTTTTAGCAAGGTCGCGAGTGTTAAGAGTATTTATTCTTTTCATTATAAAAATCTCCTTTTATAAATGTATTATTAATGAGTAATACTATACAACAAAATGTGTATATTGTAAATAGCAAATGCAGTTTTTATGTAGTTTTATAGCAAAACTTTTATTGAATTTACATCATATCCGCTAGTTTTAAAAACATCAACACCGCAATTTTTCAAGGTTTGCAAATCGTTAATAATTTCTTGATTTATTTCTTCTCCAGGCACTATAATTGGAACTCCTGGGGGATAAGCCCACACATATTCTGCTGATGTTTTGTTGCAAGATTTTTCTATGTTAATGTTTTGACTTGGCAACTGCAAAGCTTTGCTAGCCTTATGATTTATTTTTGGTAAAGTTGAAATAATAGGAGATGATTCGTTGGCTTTTTTGTGTCTACATCTTTTATCTATTTCTAAAACTGCGTTTGCAAGCTTTAAAATATTTTCAGTCTTATCGCCAAGTCCTGTCATTGCAATTAAATATTGAGCCGACGCCATTTCGACTTCAATTTTATAATCGTCTCTAAGTATTTTTGCAACATTTGTTCCTAACAAATTAGTGTTTCTTGTTGAAATCACAATCTTGCTATTATCAAAATCAAATATAGCTTTATGATTTTTAATATTATCAAATCCGTATCCTAAAACAGATAAATTCTTTAGTTTTTTTACAGTTTTAGAAAAAAGATTAAGAGCCATTTCCCATTGATTAAATAAAGCTTCACCCTGTTCTTTTACTAGATTTACACAGCCGTCAATTGAGGCTAGTAATAAATACGATGGACTGCTTGTTTGAAAAATTGAAAGCTCATTTGCTAAATTATTAGCAGATATTAAATCACTATTTAAATGTGCAATTGCTGTTTGTGTAAGGCTTGGCAATGTTTTGTGTAAACTTTGGATAACAATATCAGCACCTGATTTAATAGCACCTTTTGGAAAGTTATAAAAGCTAAGGTGCGCACCGTGAGCCTCATCAACAACGACAGGGACATTGTAATTGTGAGCAATTTTACAAATGCTTTTTATGTCACTAATTATGCCTTCGTATGTTGGACTAGTTAAAATAACAAGCTTTGAATTTGGGTGTTTTTTAAAAGCAAAATCTATCTGTTCGGGAGTAATACTACCATAAATTCCAAAATCCTCATCAATTGTCGGTAATATAAAATGAGCATTTAGCTCTAAGAGTTCTATCGCATTATAAACAGATTTGTGACAATTTCGAGCAACAATAATTTCATCACCATTACAAACAGCACTGCGAATAGACGCAAGAATTCCGCAAGTGCTACCGCCCACTAAAAAGAAAGACTCGTTACTACCCCACAGCTCAGATGCTTTTTTCATCGACTTTGCTAAAATTCCTTGTGGTTTGTGCAAGTTGTCAAAACCCTCAATTTCGGTGATGTCTAAACTGGCACAAAGCTCGTTAAGATAATCACCACAATATACATTTCTTTTATGCCCCGGCATATGCATAGGTGTAAAGCCTAATTCTTGATGTTCTTTTAATCTTTCTAAAATACTTGGCATAGTATTCCCTCGTTATGGTTATAATTTAATTAATATAATACATTATAATGATAAAAAAAACAATTTGCCAATTTGGTATTTTTGTATACTTATTCTTAGATTTATGCTATAATATAAATTAAATTGAGGAGAAGTTTGGAGGGGTTATTTGTGATTGAATTAATTAATTCTACCGGTATTTATTTTTGGATAATTGTTCTAGTTGCAATGATTTTTTTAGAGGCAACAACAGTATCACTTACAACAATTTGGTTTGCAACCGGTGCTTTGTTTGCACTTATTGTTTGTGCTTTAGGTGGCTCCGTTGCCCTTCAATGGGCAGTTTTTGCTATTAGCTCTGTCTTGCTTTTGGTAGTTCTTCGTCCTTTTACAAAAAATGTTTTGAAGGTTAAAAAGCAAAGTACAAATGCAGACAGAATAATTGACCAAAAAGCAATTGTTATTGAAACAATTGATAATTCAAAAGAAACGGGTCAAGTAAAACTTATGGGGCAATTTTGGTCGGCGAGGAGTTTAGATAATCAAATTATCGAGGAGGGGAGCGAGGTTATTGTACGCTCTATTTCTGGAGTAAAAGCGATTGTACAATTGTGCAATGATGTACAAGTTTGTAATAAATAATATTTTTGTTTGGAGAGTGTTTTTATGCATTGGTTAATTTTTTTAGTTGTTTTAGCTGTATTTTTTATTGGTACGAACATTGTTGTTGTTCCGCAAGCAAAAGCCTACACAATTGAGCGTTTAGGTGCGTATAAAACAACATGGGAGACAGGTTTACATGTTAAAATACCACTTTTTGAAAAGATTGTAAAAAAGGTTTCATTAAAAGAGCAGGTAGCAGACTTTCCACCACAGCCAGTTATTACTGCAGATAATGTTACAATGCAAATTGATACGGTTATTTATTTTCAAATCACAGATGCTAAGTTATATACATACGGAATTGAAAATCCTATGTCTGCAATTGAAAATTTAACAGCAACAACTTTGCGTAACATTATAGGAGATTTAGAGCTAGACCAGACTCTTACATCAAGGGATATTATTAACACCAAAATGCGTACAATATTAGATGAAGCGACAGACCCGTGGGGAATTAAGGTTAATAGGGTGGAGCTTAAAAATATTATACCACCACGAGAAATTCAAGAGTCAATGGAAAAACAAATGAAAGCCGAGCGAGAGAGAAGAGAATCTATTCTAGTTGCCGAAGGCAAAAAGCAATCCTCAATCTTAGTAGCTCAAGGAGAAAAAGAGGCGATGGTTCTCAGAGCAGACGCAAAGCGTTTGTCACAGATAAAAGAGGCACAGGGTGAGGCAGAGGCATTGACTACTGTTCAAAAAGCGTTGGCTGATTCGATTGAGCTTTTAAACAAAGCTGCACCTAATGATGATGTTATTAGACTCAAAGCACTTGAGGCATTTACAAAAGCGGCAGATGGAAAGGCTACAAAAATTATTATTCCATCTGAAATTCAAGGTCTTGCTGGCCTTGCAACATC
Source organism: uncultured Eubacteriales bacterium (assembly GCA_964512735.1). GTDB lineage: Bacteria > Bacillota > Clostridia > Oscillospirales > Acutalibacteraceae > RZYX01. The sequence goes on from CAZEKQ010000001.1 coordinate 88,955, forward strand.
TTTTAAAGCATTGGTTGAAAGTGATGATATTGTAACTGAGTAATGGTATAAAAAAAGAACCATATTTATGGTTCTTTTTTTAAGATATATTTAAAAATCAACTTCTGTGTCATAATAGCAACAGGTGAGTAGCTTTTCCATTTGCTCTGGTGTAATTTCTCTAGGGTTTGAACCAGTGCAAGCATCACCAACTGCTAGTTTTGCAACATTTGGAAGCTTATCAAGGAACTCTTTTTCGTCGATTATTCCGCCCTCGTAATCTTTAATACAACTAGGAATATCAAGCTTTTTGTTAAGCCCATTAATGTGAGAGATAAGTGCGTCAACGGTAGGTTCTAGTCCGATGAATTTTGCAATATCACAATATCTTTTATTTGCAGTTTCATTAACGGCATTAAATTTTATAACTTTTGGTAAATACATAGCATTTGCACAACCGTGAACAATGTGCCCGCCACTATAAGCTGCACCAGTTTTGTGAGCCATTGAGTGAACAATGCCAAGCAAAGCGTTAGAAAAAGCCATTCCAGCAAGGCATTGTGCATTGTGCATTCTTTCTCTTGCGGTGCTGTCACCGTTGTAAGAATCAATTAAAAAATCACTAACCATTTTAATTGCGTGCAATGCAAGTGGGTCTGTGTAATCACAATTAAGGGTAGAAACATAAGCCTCTATTGCGTGTGTCATAGCGTCCATACCAGTGTGTGCTGTAAGTTTTTTGGGCATTGTTTCTGCAAGGTCAGGGTCAACAATTGCAACATCGGGTGTAATATTAAAGTCTGCAAGCGGATATTTTACACCTTTTTCATAATCAGTTATAACAGAGAATGCAGTAACTTCCGTTGCTGTTCCAGATGTTGAAGGAATTGCACAGAAATGTGCTTTTGTGCGAAGTCTTGGGAAGTTAAACGGTATACATAAATCTTCAAAAGTTGTATCAGGGTACTCATAAAATGCCCACATTGCTTTTGCAGCATCAATAGGTGAGCCACCACCAATAGACACAATCCAGTCAGGCTCAAACTGTTGCATTGCTTTTGCACCTTTTTTTACCGTTTCAACGGATGGGTCTGGCTCAACTCCCTCAAAAAGTTCAACTTGCATTCCTGCTTCTTCAAGGTTTGCTACAACTTTGTCAAGAAAACCAAATTTTTTCATACTTCCACCACCAACGACTACAAAAGCTTTTTTACCGATTAAATCTTTTAGTGCGTCGATTGAACCTTTTCCGTGATACAAATCTCTTGGTAATGTAAATCTTGCCATTTATAATTCCTCCAATTTTTAATTTTGCAATCTATAAAGATGCCCGTTTAATAAGATTACAATGACATTATATTATATAAGTTTATGATTGTCAATAATTTAACGATATAAATCTTAGACAAATATATGTTGAAATAACGAAAGATTATGTTAGAATATAACTATATGTCCATATAATTTGTTATAAAGAATATTTTTATTATTATGATATTAAAGGAGAGCTATGATGATTAAAGTAATGTTTGTGTGCCATGGAAATATTTGCAGGTCACCAATGGCTGAATTTGTATTTAAAGATATGGTGAAAAAAAGAGGGCTAGAGTCTTCATTTTTTATAGCATCATCTGCAACTAGCACAGATGCTATAGGAAGCAAAGTGCACCATGGGACAAGGGATAAGCTAAATGAGTTTAACATATCCACAGATGGAAAAATCTCAGTTCAAGTTAAAAAATCGGACTATGATAAATATGATTACATAATTGGAATGGATAGCAAAAATATAACAAATTTAAATAGGCTGTTTGGCAATGATAAGGAAAACAAAGTGTTTATGCTACTTGATTTTACAAAAAGAAAAGGGGACATTGCTGACCCTTGGTATACAGGTAATTTTGACATAACATATGACGATGTTTATGAGGGATGTCAAGCACTTTTAGAGCATATAATTAGTAGCAAAAAATAAATAATGTTTTGTAGCCGTGATACAATTTCTATCGTGGCTATTTTACTTGTGGTCATTGTTTTTAAAGATTGGATTTGCTTTTTCTTTTCCACTTTTTGCTTTACCTTGAATTTCGGGAACTGGCGGAACACTATTTTTTGAAAAGTGAGTTTTCTTATTACTTTCTGTGCCGTGTGGTTGTTTTGGGTCTGGGCGTTTCATTCCAGCTTTAGCCATAAAAATCACTCCTAAAATTACTTAAAAATAGTATTAACAGATTTAGCGATTTTATAAGTTTGTTTTTTAAAATAAAAACGGGGCTATGAATCTCATAGCCCCGTTATAATAAAAAACTATATTTTTATATATTATTATCCTTTTTGAATTACTTCAGCTTTGCAGGCAGATACAAAACTGAGAGTATCATTAACATCGTCAAATATAACAATTATTCCATATTCGTTCTTTATAACTTCTCCGTTTGCAATTTGAGCGCCACCGACCTCGATTGTTACATCATCAGTTCCAATTGGTAGATAATCCTGTATTGCGTTGAGGCAATTAGCACTGCAGTCATCAGGACTTGGGGTAGGTGCTGGCAAATAGGTGATGCTATCATTATAAGTTACTCCAGATATTTGTATTCCGGCAATTTTACATATAGATAATGCACCAGTAACAACGCCTGTACCTGTTTTTAATTCAAATAATCCGGCATTAGTTGTGTTTGGCACTAATGCGTGAGGAATTCCGGTATTAACATCTCCGCTTGCAGTAGTAACTTCAATGTTTGAAATTGGATAAAGATTTATTATTTGCCCGATTAAATTAGCCATCTGGGAAATACAAGCACACTCAACTACATTTCCAGGTGTACCATCCTTACCGTCAACGCCATCTTTGCCGTCAACGCCGTCTTTACCGTCTACTCCATCGACGCCGTCTTTACCATCTAATCCGTTGACACCGTCTTTACCGTCTACTCCGTCGACACCATCTTTACCGTCTAACCCATTTAAACCATTTAACCCGTTCAAACCATTCAAACCATTTAAACCGTCTCTGCCGTCTCTACTATCTCGACCGTCTCTGCAAGGTATTACCGGAACGGGTGGTTTTGGAGGACGATGGTGGCACCTGCACCTGCAACAGCAATAAGAACCATAAGAATTATAGCAATCATTAAAATTCGTAACATTTGTATCCATAGTTTCTAAGCAAAATTTATTGCACATAAAATATCTCCCTTCAAAACTACTAGAACAGTAGTCTTTAGTATATTTTATGTAGCTTGTATATATATGTTAATATAGTATAGTCTAGTAGTTTTAGTTTTAAATCTCTAATTAAATAATAGGTTGTTAATTATTTTAAATAGGCATTGACATTTTAATAAAAATAATGTAATAATAAATCGGTCGATTGATTATATAAATTCATTATTTGGATGAATGTTTCTACCAACTGCCTTACAGTTGACTATAACAATCTTTTAGTTAGAGGAATTGTTGTAGTTAAATTTAGGTGGCTTTTTTTATGCCAAAATATCAGGGGGTATTAAAATGAATAAAGATGTAGTAATAGTAGGGGCGGGGCCTGCAGGAATTTTTACTGCACTCGAAATGATTAAAAACGGTAGCAATAAAAGCATTTTGATTGTTGAAAAGGGGCAGTCTATTGAAAAAAGAAGTTGTCCAAAAAGCAAAACAAAATATTGTGTTAATTGTAAACCATATTGTCATATTACAACTGGATTTTCAGGTGCGGGAGCGTTTTCTGATGGAAAATTATCTTTAAGTTATGAGGTTGGAGGAGATTTGCCACAGCTAATAGGTGAAGAGTTAGCTCAGGAAATGATTAACTATACTGACCAAATCTATCTTGATTTTGGTGCTGATGAGCATATAGAGGGAATACATAATGATGAAGAAGTAAAAGAAATAAGAAAGCGTGCAATACAGGCAGGTTTAAAGCTTGTTGATTGTCCGATAAGACACTTAGGAACAGAAAAAGCACAAGAGATTTATTATGCAATTGAGCAGTATTTGATTGAAAACGGTGTAGAAATTTTATTTGGTTACGAATGCACGAGCATTATATTAGAAGATAAAAAATGCCTTGGTGTTAGTATAAAAAATAATAAAGAAACACTAGAAATATTGGCAAATCATACGGTCATAGCAACAGGGCGAAGAGGTGCGGATTGGTTTGAAAAAATTTGTCAAGAGCATAATATAGCTCACGAGCCGGGAACAGTTGATATAGGCGTTCGTGTGGAAGTTAGAAACGAAGTTATGGAAAAAGTGAACAATGTTCTTTACGAATCAAAGCTTATTGGCTACCCAAAGCCTTTTAAAAATAAAGTTAGAACATTTTGCCAAAACCCTGGCGGATTTGTAAGCCAAGAAAATTATGATAACGATTTAGCTGTTGTTAACGGTCATTCATATAAAAGTAGAAAGTCAGACAATACAAACCTTGCAATACTTTGCTCTCATAATTTTAACGAGCCATTTAATCAGCCGATTGAATATGCACAAAAAATTGGAGAGCTTACAAATATGCTAGGCTCGGGACACATACTTGTTCAACGCTTTGGAGATATTTTGGATGGTAAAAGAACTTGGCAAAAGGAGCTTGCAAGGTCAAATATAAAACCAACGCTACCAGATGCCGTTGCGGGAGATATAACAGCTGCAATGCCTTATCGTGCAATGATAAATATAATTAATTTTATAGAGGCTGTAGACAATGTTGTACCTGGATTTGCCTCAATCGAAACGCTTCTATACTCGCCAGAATTAAAGTTTTATAGCAATCGTGTAAAAATGGATACGGACTTTAACACAAGCGTAGAAGGTCTTAGCTGCCTTGGTGACTCTAGTGGTTGGACTAGAGGGCTTATGATGGCATCTGCTATGGGAGTGCTTAAAGGAAGAAACTTGTCGAAATAATAACCAAATGCCTGTATGCTTTTATTTTTAAAGCTACAGGCATATTTTTTAAAAATTGTTATTTAGAATTAATTAATATATGGAAAAAATGTAAAGATTAATTGCTTTTAAGTAACAAAAGATAGATGTATATAACTTTTTGTTAAAATTTACATAGATTTTACATTAACTTGCTATGCTTTTTACTTTAAAAATATATGATGGAAACAAGCAAATATCTAGTAAAATATTATTTTTAATAAAACAGAGGCGATTATATGGATATTTTTTCAATACTCACATTTATTGGCGGACTAGCTCTCTTTCTTTATGGTATGGATGTAATGGGAAAAGGGCTTGAAAAACACTCTGGCGGAAGATTTAAATCAGTGCTAGAAAGATTAACATCAAACCCAATAAAAGGCGTTTTGCTCGGGGCAGGAGTTACAGCGCTTATTCAAAGCTCATCTGCAACAACAGTTATGGTTGTGGGCTTTGTAAACTCTGGAGTTATGCAACTAAGTCAAGCAATTAGTATAATAATGGGTGCCAATGCAGGAACAACGGTAACTGCTTGGCTTATCAGCCTTACTGGAATTGAAGGCAATAATTTGTTGTTACAAATGATGAAACCTTCGTCCTTTTCACCGGTTTTAGCTGCAATTGGTATCATTCTTTCTATGTTTTCAAAAAGCACAAAGAAACAAGATGTTGGTGGGATTTTGCTTGGATTTGCAGTGTTGATGTTTGGAATGGAAACAATGTCCAACGCAGTTCAACCACTCGCAAATGTGCCTGAATTTACAAGCATTTTGACTTTGTTTTCAAACCCACTAATCGGTGTGTTAACAGGAGCTTTGGTTACTGGAATTATACAAAGTTCGTCTGCATCAGTTGGTATATTGCAGGCACTATCAGCTACCGGAAGTATAACTTATGCATCTGCAGTTCCTATTATAATGGGTCAAAACATTGGAACTTGCATAACTGCAATGATTTCATCTGTTGGTACAAACAAAAATGCAAAGCGTGCTGCAGTTGCACATTTATATTTTAATATCATTGGCACAACCGTGTTTTTAGTATTTTATTATTCTTTAAATGCTATACTAAAATTCCCTTTTGTAAACGATTCAATAAATGCTATGGGAATTGCAGCAGTTCATACAATTTTTAATTTATTTTCAACAATAATATTCTTACCATTTACCAAGCAACTTGAAAAACTCGCTTGTATAACGGTTAAGAGTAGCGAAACATCAATAGAAGAAGAATTCAGACTTCTTGATGACCGTTTGCTTGCTTCTCCATCAGTGGCAGTAAGCCAATGCTATGCAACAACCTGCCAAATGGCTGAGATTGCAAGGGATACTTTGTTTAATGCTATGTCGCTTACTAAAGTGTATAGTAGCACTAGAGCAGAGGAAGTTAAAACAGGGGAAGATTTAGTTGACCTGTATGAAGACAGAATTGGGACATATCTAGTCAAACTATCAAACAAAGATTTGTCTGTAAATGATAGTAGACAGACTTTTAAAATGCTACACTGTATAGGCGATTTTGAAAGAGTAAGTGACCACGCTGTTAATATTATGAAAGTATCAAAAGAGATAAACGATAAGGAGATTTCCTTTTCTAAAGAGGCAGTAGATGATTTAAATGTTATGCATTCTGCTGTTAAAGAAATTATTAACATCGCTTTTGACGCATTTTTAAAAGATGATGTAGAGCTTGCAAAAAGGGTAGAACCGCTTGAGCAGGTGGTAAACAAGCTAAAATCAAAGTTAAAGGCAAGGCACATCGAAAGACTTCGAAAAGGCGGATGTACAACAGAAATTGGTTTTATTTTCTCAGACCTTATAACAAATTACGAGAGAATAGCAGACCATTGCTCAAATATCGCTCTTTGTTTAATCCAAGTTCAACAAGACAATTTTGATACGCACGAATATATTAAAGAGCTTAAAAGTTCGGATGATGAAGTCTTTGCAGCTGAATACAAAGAGTTTTATGAAAAATATAGCTTGTCTAAAAACATATAATTGCTTATACTGTAATAGGTGATTACTATGATATATATTGTAGAAGATGATATAAATATAAGACAGCTTCAGGCGTATGCACTTAAAAATAGTGGATATGAGGTTGCTGAATGTGATAATGCAAAACAGCTGTTTGCTCTTTGTGAAGAAAAAATTCCAAGATTAATTGTTCTCGATATTATGCTACCAGATCAAGATGGAATTTCTATTCTTAAACGTTTAAAGTCTGACAATAAAACAAAGGATGTACCTGTTGTGATGGTTACTGCAAAGTCGTCCGAGCTTGACACCGTAAAAGGTCTTGACGCAGGGGCGGACGATTACCTGTCAAAGCCCTTTGGCGTAATGGAGTTTATTTCTCGTGTAAAAGCAGTGTTGCGTCGCACTAGTAGTACTGCCCAGCCTTTGATATATAAAGCATCAGGAATAGAGCTTGATGATGAAAAGCGTTTAGTTTTATCAAACGGAAATGTATGCGAATGTACATACAAGGAATATGAGCTTTTAAAATATTTGCTTGTAAACAAGGGCATTGTTCTTTCAAGAGAAAAAATTATGTCTAAAGTTTGGGACACGGATTTTGAGGGCGAGAGCAGAACGGTTGATATGCATATCAAAACTTTGCGTCAAAAACTTGGCGAGTGTGGTTGTGCTATTAAAACTGTTCGCAATGTAGGGTATAAAATTGATAAAGAATAAAAGTGGGGGAGCTTAATTGGAAGAAAAAATTAATTCAAGATTGCTTTTAATCGGTATTTCTTCTATGCTCCTTACTTGGATATGCACTATGATTATTATCAATCAATACTATAATAATCGTATTAAAAATGGAATAAGGACAGTATCAAAAGTAGCTGTTGAAGTGTATGAAGAATATGATGATGTTCAAAAATATAGCAAATTATCCTTTGATAATTTCAATGTTATGATTGTAGATAAAAACGGAAAAATAATATTCGAAAACTCTGAAAACAAAAAATCTGAAAATATTCTTTTAAACTCTGAAATACAAAAAACATTAAATGAAGGCAATTATGAAGTTGTTAAGATTTCGCAAAAACTAGGGTGTAAATCCTTTTATTATGTAAGCAAGCTAGATGATAACAGTGTTTTATGTGTATCTAAAGATGTTGAAAATGCTTATTCCGTTTTTAATCAACCCGTTCAGATTTTTATAGCTATTGGACTTGCGATAGTTTTAATTTCTTTGTTTGTTTCTAAAAAACTTACTAAAAATATTACAAAACCAATTGAAGAAATGGGAAAAAATATTGATGAGTTAGATAAAAATGTGCCTTATAAAGAGCTGAAACCTCTTGCTAATGCTGTAAGTCAATTTAGAAATAAAAAAAGAGAGAACGAGAAAATAAGACAAGAGTTTACAGCTAATGTATCTCATGAACTTAAAACACCTCTAACTTCAATTTTAGGTTACGCTGAAATGATAGGAAACGGTATGGCAAAAGAAGACGATGTAAAAGAATTTGCTGACAAAATACATACAGAGGCACAAAGACTTTTGAATCTTATTGGAGATATTATAAAACTGTCTGAGCTTGATGAACCTATAAATAGTGAGCATAATTTTGAGACAGTTGACCTTTATGAAATATCAATTGAAATAAAAGAACTGTTGGATTTTAACGCTCGTCAAAACGATATAAAAATCACTGTAGAGGGTGAAAATCCTTGCAATGTTTTCGCAAATAAAATGATGATAAACGAGCTTGTATATAACTTGTGCGATAACGCTATAAAATACAACAAAAATGGTGGCGAGGTTAAAATATCGCTATCAAAGGATATGGATGCAAAAAAAGTAAAAATTTGCGTCGAGGATACAGGTATTGGTATACCAGAAAAGTACAAAGTTAGAATTTTTGAAAGGTTTTATAGAGTTGATAAAAGCAGAAGCAAGGAGACTGGCGGAACAGGCCTAGGACTTGCAATAGTAAAGCACGTCGCCATACATCACGATGCTAAAATTTCCGTTTTTAGTGAGATTAACAAAGGAACAAAGGTAGAAGTAATTTTTAATGCATAAAACTGCCAAAAATTATTTTAACAAAGTTTTAAGCTTGAATTTATATAGCTTAATATGATATTATAGCTTGGAATTAAATTTGTAGGTATGGAGAGTGTTATTTGTGTTTTTGGTTTTCAAGTATAAAACAAAGATAAATGACATATCTAATATTTTTATTAACAATGCTTTTTATAATAATTTAGCAGCTTCATTTTCGTTTTGAAAATGAGTTGCTATTTTTTTATATGATAAAATGTAAAGGAGATTTAAAATGGGAGAAATGAAAAATGAGGGTATCTATGATGCAAAAACACTGGGCACTCCAAAAATGCTTTTGCTTGGTATCCAACACACTTTTGCAATGTTCGGAGCAACAATTCTTGTGCCAATTATAACAGGACTCGATATTGCTACAACACTTTTGATGGCAGGTCTTGGAACATTAATGTTTCACTTGATTACTAAAGGTAAGGTGCCGGTTTTTCTTGGTTCATCGTTTGCATTTTTAGGGGGATATGCAGCTATTGCACCAAGGCTTGCAAATGGAGAAGCTAACAAAGAAATGCTTCCGTACGCTTGTCTGGGAGTTGCAGTTGCTGGGCTTGTCTATGTTATATTATCAGGTTTTATAAAGGCGTTTGGTGTGAATAAGGTAATGAAATATTTTCCACCAGTAGTTACAGGCCCAATAATTATCTCAATTGGACTAATCCTCGCTCCAACAGCGGTGAATAACTGCAGAGAAAATTGGTTGATTGCAATTGTAGCGCTTCTAACAATAATAATATGCAACATTTTTGGCAAGGGTATGATAAAAATCGTACCAATAATTATCGGAATTACAGTTTCATACATACTTGCAATTTTTCTTAAAGAGGTAGATTTTTCACGAGTTGCACAGGCAGATATGTTAGGAATACCGCTTGATAAAAACGCATTTATTACTAATGCATTTTCTAACAAATCGCTTGCAGTTACGGCGATAATCGCAATTGTTCCCATCTCTCTTGCTACTATGATGGAGCATATTGGTGATGTGTCGGCAATCAGTGCAACAACTGGAAAAAACTTTATAAAAGATCCAGGGCTTCACAGAACTCTTTTAGGTGATGGTCTTGCAACGGCTTTTTCAGCTTGTTTTGGAGGTCCTGCAAACACAACTTATGGAGAAAACACAGGCGTTTTGGCGCTTACAAAAGTTTATGACCCTGTAGTTGTTCGTATTGCAGCTGGCGTGTCTATTATTCTTTCTTTTTCTCCAAAAGTTGCAGCTTTAATAGGCACAATACCTAGTGCCGTAATCGGCGGGGTTTCGTTTGTGCTTTATGGTATGATTTCGGCTATAGGTGCAAGAAATTTGGTAGAAAACAAGGTGGATTTTACAAATAGTAGAAACCTTATAATTGCTGCCATAATTTTGGTATCGGCAATAGGAATTGATTCGATTTCTTTTAAAATTGGAAGTGTACCAGTGAGCCTTTCTGGACTTGCTATTGCTGCAATAGTAGGTATTGTTTTGAATGCTGTTTTACCTGGAAATGAATACATTTTTGAAAAAGATGGAGAGGTAGAAGATAAATCTAAAGGCTTCGCTATCTAAGATAAATAATTATAAAGCTTACATCAACAGTTGATGTAAGCTTTATTTTTTATTAGTAAATTTTATCTGGGAATATTTGTTTACAAGCGATAAATAAATATGATATAATAACCATAAATGGTCATTATATCAATCTTATGTCCCGCCTAAACGGTAGTGGATAGGTTATGTCAAAATTACTTTGTAAATATGATATGATTATTTTGATTTTTTTAATTTCTTACTTTATTGGAGGTTGTGTAAATGGCAATTATTCGCAAAGAGGCTTATTTTATGTCTTCTACAGGCGAACACAAGATAAGATGTTTAATTTGGCAAGATGATGAAGTTATTCCAGTAGGAATTTTCCAAATTGCCCACGGTGTTTCAGAACATATAGGGAGATATGATGATTTCGCTCGTTTTTTAGCTGCAAACGGTTTTATTGTTTGCGGAAATGACCATCTAGGGCATGGCAAATCTGCAGGAAGTTTAGAAGAATTGAGTTCAATGCCTAAGGACGGTAGGGTAAGAGTTGTTGACGATATGCATAAACTTCATAACATAATGTCTAAAAGGTATCCCGAATTACCATATTTTATGTTTGGTCATAGTATGGGCTCTATGTGTGCTAGAATTTATGCGTCTTTATTTGGGGAAGAGCTTGCGGGCGCAATTTTTTGTGGAACAGGAGAAGTACCAACTTCACTAACTTTTTTTGACAAGCCCTTTGATGTAATTGTTGATAAAATAGGTGCTGACAAAACAGCAAAAGCTGTTACAAAACTTTTTTCAAATGATTGGATTAGTTTTAATCAAGAAAATATTGAAAATTATAATAATGACCCAATGTGTGGTAAACCTTTTTCTCTTGGAAAATGTAGTACCGTATTATCTTTTGCAGTTGACGCTTGCGCAAGAGATTGGGCATATAAAGTGCCAACACAACTGCCTATTTTGCTAATTTCAGGTGCAAATGACCCTATAGGATTATTTGGTGTTGGAGTGCAAGCAACCTGCACTAATCTTGAAACAGCGGGGCACAGCCCATCTATGATTTTGTATCCAAATGCAAAGCACGAGATTTTAAACGAAGAGAAAGATACAAGGGAGCAGGTTTACTTTGATATTCTTAATTGGAGCTTTTTAGCTTTAAATAATTGTCAAAATGTAAAAGAGGATAATTTAGTATAGATTTTATTATAGAATAATAGCTAACACTTTATTATAGGTGGTAGCTATTATTATTTTAAATAGCAAAAAAAGGAGACACAGTAAACTGCATCTCCTAAAAAATATTAATCTATTATTTATACTCGTCATAATCTCTGTAAATACTCTCATCATAGAAGTTATTTTCAGAAGGATCATGAAGCGGTGCCCAAACTTGATTGAAAAATGGGTTTACCTTTGCAATTGCATCATAGTTCCAAGGCATTGGAAGACACTCGGGACACCAGTGACCACCTTTAAGAACAAGGTTTGGAGTCATAGTAAATTCGTGACCGTGAGCACATCTCCATTTTGCAGGGGAGTATATATCGCCCTTTTTCATTTTCTCTGATAGGCAAGCGCCACCTCTAAATTCAGCAGCTTTTTGCATATCAGCAAAGTTAAGCTCAGAAATTTCCTTAGACTCATCATAACCATGGTCGAGATATGATGGAACATCTGTAGGTCTTGTAAGGTCAACCATTGACCAGTCTGAAGGAATCTTTGCCCATTCTTCTTTTGAGCCAAAGAATGCAGACATTCTCTCTTTGTCGTTGTTTTCAATCCATGTTAGGGTACCAAATCTTTCGTCTTTTGCAATTTTCTTCATAAAATGCTTTCCAAGCTTATTTGCAGCAAGAAAAGAAAGCTTAAAATAGGAAGGAATTGTTTTTGAAAGTCCAGCAAAATACTCGTTAACAGGAACATTGTGTCTGAAGTGTAGATAATCATCAAGCACATCAGAATCTGTGTACCATTGACCGTGGAAATTGCGTGTTATAAACCAGTTTGGCTCGAAGAGTTTTTTAGCAGCACCTTTACCCATACCGATAGAACTTAGCAGCAAGTCCTCAAACTCGTAGTTAGTGAGTCTATACTCCTTACCGCTACCGATGTTGTAAAATCTTCTCCAAAAATCTTCAGGAAGGTCAGTTGTGCAGAAGTTTGCAAGTAGTGTTGCAGAATCTTCAACAGTAGCCCACTCAAGAACGCCACGAAGAACAACGTGGAACATAATTGGATCCATATTCTTAAGGATACCAGGATACATTATACCAGTTTGACGCATTGATACCCAGTGCTTGAGACCTGATTCAGCAAAAATAGCCTCTGCCATTGTTTTACTGATAGCATAGTGGTCATACATACTAATTTTTATAGGGTCACCAGTTCTACCCCAGTGAACTGGCTCATTTCTATCGCCAGTTTGTGCAACTGTACCTATGTACAAAACTTTAACATCGTCAGGATTTGGCTGTGCTTTAACAGCTTTAACAATGTTTTCAGCAGCTGCAACATTTGTTTTGATTGTCTTTTTTGGATAGTAGTCAGCAGAAGGTGAAACCATACCACCGACATGTAAAACGTAGTCTGCGCCATTTACACAATCAAGAACACTTTCATAACTTGTAAGATCGCCCCAGACGATTCTTACCCTTGGATCCCCAAGATATTGTTTGAATTGCTCTCTGTTCTTCTCACTGTCTCTAAGAAGAACAACGATGTCGAGATTGCCTTTGTCATAAATCTCCTTGAAGCCAGCCCAGCCCATAGTACCAGAAGCGCCAGTAAGAAATACCTTTTTGTTAGCCATACGTTTTTTTCCTCCAATTTTTAATTTTAACAAAATTATTTTCGACAAAATTATTTTCGACAAATGATATGATATCATTTTATTGGTAAGATTTCAACACATTAACTATGTTTTTAATAAAAAATGTTTATTTTATATTTCTTTTTTATATTTCTAAAGAAAAATCGGAAATATCGTAGTCGTCAAACTTGATTTTATATTCTTTGGTTTTATTAAGGGATACCATTATTTTAAAGAAAAGGCTCAGAAAAAATACGCACAATACTATTGCAATATAATCATAAGGTTGTGCAAAAGCGTAGTTAGAAATTTTACCAATATAATCAATTTTATAAGTAATAACTCCTATCAAAGATTGTTGTGGCACTATCTCAACCTTTAAATCATCGGGATATTTTTTTGTTTTATAACAAAGGTTACCGTCTATGGTTTCTATGGAAGAGACCCTTTTAATATTGCGAGATGAGTCTTTGCCTGTTTTAAATAGGATGATATTATCTACTTTAACTTCACTTGGAGAAATCTTTTTTGTAATAATAATATCATTGTCAGAATAGTTAAAAGCTGGCGAGTCATTATGTATTGTGTACGCTCTAAACCCATTAATTGTAAGCTCGGGATTTTTTATAAACACAAAAACGACTAAGCTTATAACTCCAATAATTATAGAAGAAATCAACAGAAGCGTTGAGAAAAAATTTAATACAGAGCGAGAAAGTCTGTTTTTACTTTTAGAATGAATGATGTTATTTTTTTGTGTTTTTTTATTTTTTTCCTGCTCTTTTTCAGGAGGTATGAGTTTAAAATCAGAAATATTATCATCTTTTAATGTGTTATTTTTAGAAATAAATATATCATCTTTTTTACTTGAAGAAATGTCGTTTTGAAAATCAGGTTTTGAAAAAGATGAAATCTCATTTTCAATAGCAATTTTCTCATCTATCACATCGTTTGTTTTATTACAAGAGTTATATTGGGAATTATGTTTTTGTTCTAACTTATCATCGACTATACGAAAGTCATTAGAATTATCTGTAAGCTGTTCAAGCGTAGCTTTTAACTCTTTGTTTTCTTCTACTAACAATTCGTAAGACTCTCTTATTTCAGCAATCATTTTAGATGTTGATTTGTCAATTGTTTCGGTTTCAAACTCTGGAGAATTATCATATATCTCTAGTGCTTTTAGTCGTTTTGCAAATGCAACACAATCTCTATATAATTTTTGGTTTTTCTTGTCTAGTGATTTGTTTTCAGTTTTAAGCTTGTCTATAGTTTCAAAAAGAGAATTTTTTTGCAGTTGAACATCCCTGCTAAGTTTCATATTTTTTGTAAGTTCAGTTTGAATAAAGCTTACATAGTCGTCAACTTCTTCAACATTATATCCATTGGATTGTATTGAAAAAAGTCTATTGTTAATATCCATATTTTTAAAAATCCTCCTTAAAAGCGGTGCGATTGCTGTAGCCAACGCTTATATTCTATAACGATATGAAAAAAAAGGCAATAGAAATTTGTCGTCTATTGCCTTTTAAAATCTAAATTTATTGTATTACATTGTTTTTAAAAACAATTGTGTTGTATTTTTTTAGTTAGCTATCCTCAACTTCCATAAAAGTAGACTGCGTTTCAAGCAACGGATTTTTATCTACACTATCATTTTTATTATTGTCATCTTTATCTTTCATAGAAAATTTAAGCATAACAGGAGTTACGAGGGTTGTAACAATAACTATTAAAATTATGGCAGGGAACAGGGTAGGTGAAATTAGTCCCAATTGTGCTCCTTGTTGGGCAACAACCAGCGTAACTTCACCTCTAGTGACCATTCCAATACCAATATTTAAAGAGTCTTTAGTTGAGAACTTGCAAAGTTTTGCACCAAGCCCACAACCAATAATTTTAGTTACAATAGCTACAACAAGCAAAATTGAAGAGAAAATCAATAAATCTTTATTCATACCTCTTAAGTCTGTTTTAATACCGATACTTGCAAAGAATACTGGTGAGAAAATAAGATAAGATGCAATATTTAATTTTTTAGCAACATATTTTTGGGTTTTTGCAATATTGCAAAGGAACAAACCTGCAAAGTACGCTCCGGCAATATCAGCGACGCCAAACCAAGTTGTTGCTGCATAAGACATAAACAAGCAAAAAGCAAAAGCATAAACTGCTATGCGCCTTTTTTGACCATATCTTTTTTCAAGATATCTAAATAAGTAGTGAATTGCTGTTCCGAATACGGCAAGAAATACAAAAAACAAAGCTATTTTTCCGAGTGCTACAGACAGTTTAACTTTGTTATCTGTAAGGCTTGTTATTGTTGTTAAAATTATAATTCCAAGTATGTCATCAATTACGGCAGCGCAAACAATGATGGTTCCGACTTTTCCGTTGAGTTTGCCAAGTTCTCGAAGTGTTTCAACGGTAATACTAACAGAAGTTGCAGTTAAAACAACGCCGATAAAGAGTGCTTTTAGCATACCGATTTCATCTGTAGCCTCATGGAAAAAGAAATGGTACGATAAAAAACCGCCTGCTAAAGGCAGTATTACACCTAAAATAGCAACAACGATAGAAGCACCACCAGTTCGTTTTAGCTGTTTTAAGTCGGTGTCAAGACCTGCGATAAACATAAGCATAATAACGCCAATTTCAGAAATCTTGATAAGAAACTCACTTTCCGTAAGCATTCCAAGAACGCTAGGCCCGAGTATTAAACCCGCTATAAGAGTTCCCAAAACTTGTGGCATATTGACTTTTCTTGAAGCAATACTGAATAACTTTGTCGAAATCAAAATAATAGCAAGAGATAACAAATAATCATTTGATTCCATTTAAGAGGCCCCCTAAAATTGAATTATTAAAGTTGACTTATTTAATATTAAGTATGCTGAGATTATACAGCAAAAACTATAAAATTTCAATAAAAAAGTTTGGAATATACAATTTTCTTGCAAAAACTTGGGTAATTGTGATAACATAATTAAAATAGTTTAATTATAATTTGGGATGTGTAACATATAATGAAAATTACAGATAAGCTAAAAGAGAAAGATTTTGTTGTATCCTTTGAGGTTTTTCCACCTAAAAATGATGCACCTTTTGAGCCGGTTAAAAATGCGGTTTCAAAATTGTCGGAGTTAAACCCTAGCTTTATGAGCGTGACTTATGGTGCGGGTGGTGGAGTTTCTAATAATACAATTGATATTGCATCATACATTGAAAACGATTTAGACACAATGGCACTTGCGCATCTCACCTGCGTGTCATCTTCACGAGATGAAATCTCAAACACTGTTAACAAATTAAAGAGTGAAAACATAAGCAATATCTTAGCTCTTCGTGGTGATATACCAAAAGATATGGAGTTTCCAAATGCAGGCTATTATAAGTATGCATATCAACTTATTGAAGATATAAAAAATAAAGGCGATGGCGATTTTTGTATTGGTGCAGCTTGCTATCCAGAGGGGCATGTTGAGTCAGCTAATAAAGAAAAGGACATTGAATTTTTAAAACAAAAGGTTGATTGTGGAGTTGATTTTTTAGTTACTCAGATGTTTTTTGATAATAATGTTATGTACAATTTTTTATATAGAGCACTTGCAAATGATATTAATCTTCCGGTTTTTGCCGGAGTTATGCCTGTAACAAACAGTAGACAGATTAAGCGTATTTGCGAGTTGTCTGGAACAAATTTAACACCAAGGTTTAAGTCTATTGTTGACAAGTTTGGAGATAACCCATTGGCATTAAAGCAAGCAGGCATTGCATATGCAACCGAACAAATTATAGACCTTGTAGCAAATGGGATTAAAGGTATACATTTATATACGATGAATAAACCAGAAGTTGCAGAAAAAATAATGGAAAATATATCAGAAATTTTAAAATGATTCTCAAATAGCAATTTGATGGTAAAATAAGATTAAACTTATAACTTTTAATTAAAAATTTACAGTATGTTAACCTATTTTTGCCTATATTTGATAACATTAATATTGGGTGATGTGGTGTTTGGTTATGTAAAAATTTGTAAACCAGAACTTAAAATAAAAGATTATGAAATATATAAAGGCGTATATTGCTCTCTTTGTAAAGAGATGGGAAGAAACTTTGGAGTTGTTTCAAGGCTTGCTTTGAGTTATGACTTTGCTTTTCTTGCACTTATGAAAATGTCTCTTGATGATAAATGTCCAAAAGTAAAAAAGGGGCATTGTAGCTTTAATCCTTTTCATAAATGCAATTGTTTTGAAAAAGATAATAAATGGATTAGATTTTCTGCTTATATTGCAATGATAATGATGTATTATAAGATTAAAGATGATATAGAGGATAACGGATTTTTTAAAAAAATAGCAAGTCTTTTAATGCTGCCAATAGCCAAGGTTTTTCACAAAAAAGCAAAGAAAAAGTATGTAGAGCTTGACTGTGTTGTTGAAGAATTAATGAAACAACAAAAAGAACTTGAAAACAAAAAATGTGAAAACATAGATGTTGCAGCAAATCCTACGGCAACAGCTTTGGGCGAAATTTTTGCTTACAGTGAAACTGACGAACAACAAAAAAGAATTATACAGCATTTAGGATATTGTGTTGGCAGGTATGTTTATATTATTGATGCTATAGATGATTTAGACGAAGATTTAAAAACAGGTGAATATAATACTTTTGCAATTTCACACAGCCTTTTAAAAGGCGACGATACCAAAAGTGTAAAGCTTGAAGCGGGCGAAATTATTGATAGAACGATATCAGAAATAATTAACACTTATGAACTTTTAACAGTAAACAGATTTGATAATATTTTTGATAATATTTTTTATGAGGGACTTTACAAAGAAAAGGAAAGAGTTGTAAACAAAGGGGCGATATAATGGGCAATCCTTATGAAATTTTGGGCATTTCAGTTAATGCAACTGATGAAGAAATAAAAAAAGCATATAAGCAAGTTGCTAGGAAATATCACAATAGCAATTTTGATGGAAGTCCTCTTTCAGATATTGCAAAAAGCAAGATGGAGGAGCTTGACAATGCGTATGATGAAATTATGTCCAAACGCCGTGGGTCATCAGATTCTAACGCAACATATTATGCAAAAGAAGAAAATGAAGACACTTCTTATTATGGGACAACAACCCAATATCCAGATGTTAGAAAGTGTATCAGTCAAGGAAGATATGATGATGCACTTACTATACTTCAGGGAATTCCAGCAAGTGTAAGAACGGCCGAATGGTTTTATTTAAAAGGTTCTATACAACAAAAAAGAGGATGGATTGAAGAAGCTTATAACAACTATGTAGTTGCACTTGATATGGATCCATATAATAAAGAGTATCAAGACGCTTTAAATGAGTTGAAAAATCCTAAAAGAAAATCACAGGGTTATTATGGAAATAATGGGCGGTTTCGTAATTCACACACTTGCTCTGATGATTGCGGTTTATGCAATATTTGTATGGGTCTTGTTTGTTTAGATTCTTGTTGTGGTTGCTTGGGTAGTGACTGTTGTTAAGTAAAAAAATAGGAGGCTGTATAGTTGAATAACACATTACTTACGGCTTTTGGCGGAATAATTACAGCGTTATCTATTCTTATATTATTTCTTGCAAATGTTTTTCCAACACTTTCTTATACTTTGCCTGCACTCGCAGGTGCCTTATTATTAATACTTGTAAAAGAGGCAGATAAAAAATGGTCTTTTATGGTTTATTTGTCCGTTAGCACTCTTTCACTCATATTAATTTCAAACAAAGAGGCTGCAATTTTATATATATTCTTTTTTGGTTATTATGTAATATTAAAAGATATAATAGAAAATCATTTTTTTTCATTTGTTAAATGGATTTTTAAATTTGCAGTTTTTAACATTTCAATATTTTTAGCATTTATTATCTTAATTTATATTTTTGCTATTCCAGATGGTGATTTGCAAGAGTACGGCAAATATGCAATGCTCGCCTTAGGAAATATAACTTTTATTGTGTATGACTACACGCTTTCAACACTAGCTGTTGTTTATGATAAGCGTTGGAAAAGCAAGCTTAGAAAATATTTTAAAAAATGATTGCCTAACAAGAATTTTTCTGCAAAAAGATGTAAGATTACGAACGAGGGTGTTTATCCTCGTTCTTTTTTGAAGGATTATGAAATAAATCTTGCATTTATGTATTGCCTTTTTTATATTAAGAGTATAAAATATATATGTATTTTTAAATTAAAGTGATTAGGTGGATGTTATGAGCAGTAAATTGCTTTCAAGAATTGAAAATTTATATCCAACACTTTCTAAGAGTCATAAAAAGGTTGCAAAATATATTTTAGAAGATTATGATAAGGCGGCATTTATGACGGCTGCAACCCTTGGAAAAACTGTGGACATTAGTGAATCTACAGTTGTAAGATTTGCAACGCATCTGGGTTATGATGGTTATCCCGAGTTGCAAAAAACACTTCAAGAAATGATAAAAAGCAAGCTTACCGCAGTTCAAAGAATGGAAGTCACAAGCGTTAGAATGTCGAGCGACGATGTTCTTGATAAGGTGCTTTCAGGCGATGTTGATATGATAAAAACAACTTTAGAAAATATATCAAAGGAAGATTTTAAGCTTGCAGTTGAGGCGATAAATAAAGCTAAAAAAATATACATTTTAGGTGTTAGAAGCTCTGCATCTCTTGCAAGTTTCATTGCTTTCTATTTCAATTTAATGTATGACCAAATAGAGCTTGTAGATTCTGCAAGTCCTAGTGGCATTTTTGAACAGATTTTTAAAATTACAAGCGATGATGTTTGCATAGCTATAAGCTTTCCTAGATACTCAAAGCAAACAATTAATGCTTTGCAATTTATTCAAAACAAAGGGGCAAAAGTTGTAGCAATTACCGATAGTAATTCATCACCTATTGCAAAATTTTCAAATTATGTTTTGGTTGCAAAGAGTGATATGGCATCATTTGTAGATTCACTTGTTGCACCTCTTAGTGTTATAAATGCACTAATTGTTGCAGTAACGTTAGAAAATAAAGATAAACTAATTAACAATTTTAGTGAGCTTGAGAGTGTTTGGGAAAAATATGAGGTTTATGAAAAGATGGAGGAAACACTAGAAGATGTCTAAGAATGTAATTGTAATTGGTGCAGGTGCTGCGGGGCTAGTTGCGGCGGGAACATCCGCAAGTCAGGGAAACAACGTAACTCTTATTGAAAGAAATGACAGAATAGGCAGAAAAATTATGATTACAGGAAAAGGCAGATGTAATGTTACTAACGCCTGTTCAATGGTAAATGAATTGATTGATGCAGTGCCAGTTAATGGAAGGTTTCTTTATAGTGCTTTTACGCAATTTATGCCTTGCGATACAATGGATTTTTTTGAGCAACTAGGTGTTGCACTTAAAACAGAAAGAGGTAACAGAGTTTTTCCAGCGTCAGATAAGTCAGTTGATATTGTAGATGCACTAGATAAATTTATTAAACAAAATGGTGTAAAGAAAATAAAAGGCAGAGTGTTAGAACTAGTTATTGAAAATGATACAGTGGTTGGAGTAAGGCTTGAGAATGGAAAAGAGATTAAATCAGATTGTATTATAATTGCAACAGGCGGAGTGTCGTATCCTCTTACAGGATCTACTGGTGATGGATACAAGCTTGCAAAGCAAATAGGGCATACTATAATAGAGCCTAAAGCATCACTCGTTCCGCTTGAAAGCAGTATGAGAGTTTGCAAAGAGTTGCAAGGACTTTCTCTGAAAAATATTGGCATAAAAGTAGTAGATAATAATAAAGAAGTGTACTGCGATTTTGGAGAAATGCTTTTTACTCATTTTGGTGTAACGGGTCCTGTGATTTTGAGTGCAAGCTCGCATATCAAAGATGTTAAAAAAGGTAAATATGAGCTTGTTATTGATTTAAAGCCGGCGTTAAGTATTGAAAAGTTAGATGCAAGAATACAAAGGGATTTTTTAAAAAATTCTAACAAAGATTTTGCAAACTCACTAAATTCATTGTTGCCACAAAAAATTATACCAATAATTATCGAGCTTTCAAACATTCCACCAAATATCAAAACAAATCAAGTAACTCGTGAAATGCGTCATAGGCTTGTTAATGTAATAAAAGAGTTTAAAATATCAATAGATGGATTTAGACCAATAGAAGAAGCTGTTATCACTTCAGGCGGTATAAAAACATCAGAAATTAATCCAAAAACTATGCAGTCAAAAATTATGCCTTGTGTATATTTTGCAGGTGAGGTTATAGATGTTGATGCATACACAGGTGGATATAATCTGCAAATTGCATTTTCTACAGGATATCTTGCGGGAATGTCAGTCTAGGAGGATTTATTATGATAAATATTGCAATAGATGGGCCAGCAGGGGCAGGAAAAAGCACAATAGCAAAAAGTCTTGCTCATATGCTAGGATTTATTTATGTTGATACAGGAGCACTTTATAGAGCTGTAGGCCTTAACGCTTTAAGAATGGGGTATGATACAAAGGACGAAAAACTTGTAACTAGTACCCTTAACAAAATAGAAGTAGAGCTTAAATTTATTAACGGAGCCCAAAAGATTTATTTAAATAATGATGATGTATCTGAAGAGATCCGAACACCACAAGCGTCAATGGCAGCGTCTAATGTTTCTGCAATTGCATCGGTTCGTGAATATCTTTTTGACTTGCAACAGAACATAGCAATGAAAAATAATTGCATTATGGATGGTAGGGATATTGGCACTGTTGTTTTGCCAAATGCCCAAGTAAAAATATTTTTAACAGCATCCGTTGAAGAAAGAGCAAGCAGAAGATATAAAGAGCTTGTAGAAAAAAACATAGAAATTGATTATAATAGCGTATTAGAGGAAATGGAACAAAGGGATTTTCAGGATTCTAATAGAAAAATTGCACCTCTAAAACCAGCAGATGATGCAATAATTGTAGATACTACAAACAAATCTTTACCACAGGTTATAAGTGATATAAAAAATATTGTGGAGGAGAGAGTTTAATGGCAAAAGAATATGAGTTTAATTATGATAAAAAAATAAAAAGCAAAAAAGGCTTTTCTTATAATGTATGGATGCCCCTTGCAAAGCTTGTGATTTCACTTCAAAGCAAAAAAGTTGAATTCTATGGCAGCGAGAATATTCCAAAAGAGGGAGGATTTATTATGTCTCCCAATCATATCAGCAATTTTGACCCAATAACTATTGGTGCAAACGGTGTAAGAGATTTGCATTTTATGACAAAATCAGAGCATTTTGAGCATTGGTATACAAGGCATATAATTTCGTTTTTTAATGGTTTTCCTGTAAAGCGTGGAGCAGTTGATAGGTCTGCAATTGATTATGCTATAAGGGTTGTAGATGAGGGCCATGTGCTTTGTGTTTTTCCAGAAGGTACACGCTCAAAAACAAAGGAAAGACCAGAAAAAGGCAAGCCGGGTGTTGCGATGATTGCAAAGCAGGCAAATGCTGATGTTATGCCTGTTTCAGTGCGTAGAATTCCCATTAATGATAAGCAGTTTAAAACTGTTGTTAGATTTGGTGAAATAATAAAATATGAGGATTTAGGTTTTACGCAAGAGGGTAAAACCTCTGAGGTTCGCGTAGCAACAAGAATTATAATGGAAAGAATTGGTGACTTATGGGATATGGGCGATGCGAAATAATTGTTGCAAAAACTGCCGGTTTTTGTTTTGGCGTTCGCCGTGCAATCAATGCTGTAGAGAATGCTCTAAAAGAATCTGACAGTGTATGCACTCTGGGCCCAATTGTTCATAATAATGCTGTTGTAGAGCATTTTGAGAATAAAGGCGTTAAGGTGATTGATAATCCATCGCAAGCACCGGAAAATTCTACAGTTGTAATAAGGGCGCACGGCGTTACAAAAGCAGTTTCAAAGGAGCTAGACTCTAAGGGAATTAACTGCAAGGATGCAACTTGCCCAAAGGTTAGAAAATTGCAACAAGTTGTTGATGAAAAAACTAAAGAAGGCTATGTTGTTTTTATAGCAGGAGACAAAAATCATCCTGAAATCATTGGTGTTATAAGTGATAGTACTTCAGAATATTACACTTTTAAAAACACACAAGAGTTGCAAAAGGTTATAGACGAACATCCAGAATTGGTGAATAAGCACATATTTGTTGTTCCACAAACAACTTTTAGTATTAAAGAGTGGCAAGAATGTATAAAAATAATAAATTTGGTATATACAAATGCTACAATTTTTGATACAATATGTGGTGCAACCGAAGAAAAGCAAAAAGAGGCAATCGAGATTTCTAAAAAAAGCGATAAGATGATTGTAATTGGGTCGCATAATAGTGCAAATACAGTCAAGCTTAAAGAAGTTTGCCAATCAAATTGTCCCACTCATTTAGTTGAGAGTGCAAGTGATATTGATAAAATTGACTTTACTGGTTGTTCTTGTGTTGGTGTTACTGCGGGAGCCTCGACTCCCGATGGTATAATAAAGGAGGTTCTTAAAACTATGTCTGATTTGTTTAATGAAAAGGCAGAAGTAGCAAATGGGGAGCAACTTGCGACTTCTGATTTTGAGGAAATGAGCTTTGCTGAAGCCCTTGAAGAATCACTCAAAAGTATGAGCACAGACCAGAAAATCAAAGGTGTTATCGTTGGCATTTCACCTAATGAAATTCAGGTTGATATAGAAAGGAAGCACGCAGGTTACATTCCATACAGTGAGTACAGCTATGACCCAACTGTGGATCCCGCAAAGGATGCAAAAATTGGCGATGTTATCGAAGTTATCATTATGAAAACAAATGATGCTGAAGGTACTGTTATGCTGTCCAAACGCCGTGTTGACGCTGCGAATGCTTGGAATGATATTATCAGCGCTCATGAAGAAGGCACAATTGTTGAAGCAACTGTAACCGATGTTATCAAAGGTGGAGTTCTTGCAACAACAAAGGGTGGAGTTAGGGTGTTTATTCCTGCTTCTCTAGCTGTTATGTCAAGAAATGAATCCCTTGAGAGTCTTTTGCATACAAAAGTTTCTTTTAAGGTCATAGAGGTTAATAAGCCTCGTAGAAGAGCAGTTGGTTCGATTAAAGAGGTTGTTAAAAATGAACGCAAAGAACTAGAGGAAAAGTTCTGGAGCACAGCACAGGTTGGGCAAGTGTATACAGGTGTTGTAAAATCTATGACAAGTTACGGTGCGTTTGTTGACATCGGTGGCGTTGACGGAATGATTCATATTTCTGAGCTTTCTTGGAAACGCATAAAGCATCCATCAGAAATTTTAAATATCGGCGATACTGTAGAGGTTTATATTAAGTCTTTAGACGATAATAAGATTTCTCTTGGTTATAAAAAAGCTGAGGACAACCCATGGGAAGTACTTAAAACAACTTATTCCGTTGGGGATGTAATTACCACCAAAATTGTTGGTATGACTAGCTTTGGTGCATTTGCACAAATAATCCCTGGAATTGATGGGCTCATACACATTTCTCAAATTGCTGATAGACACATCGAAAAACCACAAGATATACTATCTGTTGGTGAGGAAGTCACAGCTAAAATTACAGAAATTGATTATGATAAGAAAAGAGTAAGCATTTCTATTCGTGCTCTTATTGAACCTAAGGATGAATTAACTGATTCTGTAGAATAAACTGCAGGGGAAACAGATATATAAATTTATGCACTATATAACACTGCCTCTGTATAAGGGGCAGTGTTGTTGTAATGATTAGTAGCAATTTTTTACAAATTTTAAAGGGGGGGGCAAGCTTGCTAAAGAGAATAAATGTCATCTGCGGACATTACGGAAGTGGTAAAACAAACTTCTCGCTAAATCTTGCAAGTAAATTAAAAAAAAGTGGGGAAAGAGTAACCATTGTTGATATGGATGTTGTAAATCCCTATTTTAGAACATCAGACTACAGGCAGGAGCTTGAAAGTTTAGGCATAAGAGTTATTAGTCCACTTGCTGCGGGCACAACGCTTGATACACCATCAATTTCTTCAGAAGTTTGCTCAGCCCTTGAGCAACAAGATGGCTATGTTATCATTGATGTTGGCGGGGATGATGTTGGAGCAACAGCTCTTGGAAGATTTGAAAAAAATATAAAATCCACTGATAATTTTCAGTGCTTTTATGTAATTAATAAATATAGAAAATTCATATCAACGCCTGTTGAGGCGGTTGAGTTAATGCGTGAGATTGAAGTGGCAAGTAAGCTAGAGATGGGTGCAATTATTAACAACTCCCACCTTGCAAATCTCACAAGCACGGAAGATATACTATCATCAATCGACTATGCAAATGAGGTTTGTTCTTTATCAAAACTTCCTTTGTTTGCAACTACAGTTCCACAAAACCTAAGTGGTAAATTAGAGGATAAAGTGCCAAAGATTTATCCTGTTGAAATTATCGTTAAACTGCCGTGGGCAGATAAAGGAGATGTATGAAATGGCAAAAGTTACGATTAATTCGGATATATGTAAAAGTTGTGAGCTTTGCATTACTGCTTGTCCGAAGCATATCATTGAACTTAGCAAAGATTTAATGAATAGCAAGGGTTATCATCCGGCAATAGTTTTTGACCCTGAAAAATGCATAGGTTGCTGTGCTTGTGCTATTATGTGTCCAGATTGTGCTATCATTGTAGAAAGGTGAGTGAGTAAAGTGTCGGAAAGAATTTTAATGAAGGGAAACGAAGCTCTTGCTGAAGCTGCTATTCAAGCAGGGTGTACTCGTTTTTTTGGATATCCAATAACACCTCAAACAGAGCTTGCGGCCTATATGGCGAAGCGTCTGCCAAAAATTGGAGGAGTTTTCTTACAAGCAGAGTCTGAAGTTTCTGCTATAAATATGTTGCAAGGTGCGGGAGCTGCAGGAGTTAGGGCGATGACTTCATCTTCATCACCAGGAATTAGTTTAAAGGCTGAAGGAATTTCTTATATGGCTGGGGCGGATGTTCCTGGACTTATAATAAATGTTCAAAGAGGTGGCCCTGGACTTGGCGGAATTCAGCCGTCGCAAGCAGATTATTGGCAGGCAACAAAGGCGCCGGGTCACGGTGATTTTCATATTTTAGTTTTTGCACCAAACTCAGTTCAAGAGATGGTTGACCTTGTTTCACACGCTTTTGATTTATCTGATAATTATAGAGTTCCAGCTATGATTTTAGCTGATGGATTACTTGGTCAAATGATGGAACCTGTTGAAATAAAAAGTAGCGATGAAAAAGTTGAGCTACCTAAAAAACAATGGGCTACTTGTGGACACAATAACGAGAGAGAGCATAATATAGTAAACTCTTTATTCCTACAAGCAAATGAGCTTGAAAGAGTGGTTAAAGAGCGTTTTGAAAGATATAAAGTCATAGAAGAAAACGAAACAATGTGCGAGAAATATATGACTGACGATGCGGAATACATAGTTGTAGCTTTTGGTGCAACAGCAAGAGTTGCAAAAGCTGCGGTTAAAGAAGCACGCTCAAAAGGAATTAAAGTTGGTCTTGTTCGTCCAATAACACTTTGGCCATTTCCAAAGGAAGACTTAAAAGAAGTTGCAGTTAATGCAAAGGCTTTTCTTTCAGTTGAAATGAATATGGGTCAAATGGTTGAGGATATTAAGCTTGCTATTGATTGTAGTCGTCCAGTTGAGTTTTTTGGTCGCACAGGCGGTGTAATTCCAACACCAGCAGAGGTTTTAGAGCAAATTGTTAAACTTTCAGGAGGTGAGCAGTAATGGCTGTAGTTTTTAAAAAACCAAACGCATTAACAGATAAGCCGACCCATTATTGCCCTGGTTGTACTCATGGTATAGTTCACAGACTTGTTGCAGAGTGCATTGACGAGCTTGGAATAGAGGGAAAAGCAATTGGTGTAGCTCCAGTTGGTTGTGCTGTTATGGCTTATGATTATTTTAGCTGTGACATGATTCAAGCGCCACACGGAAGAGCACCAGCGATTGCAACTGGCGTTAAGCGTTCATTACCAGACAGTTTTGTGTTTACCTATCAGGGAGATGGTGACCTTGCAGCTATTGGCACAGCAGAAACAATTCACGCTGCTGCAAGAGGCGAAAATATTACAATTATCTTTATTAATAATGCAATTTATGGAATGACTGGCGGGCAAATGGCACCAACAACATTGCCAAGCCAAGTAACTCAAACATCACCATACGGGAGAAATGTAAATGAGGTTGGATATCCAATCAAAATGTGCGAAATGCTTGCGACTCTTGATGGTTCTGCATATTTAGAGAGAGTGTCTGTTGATTGCGTAAAAAATGTAAATGCAACAAAAAGAGCTATTAAAAAAGCGTTTCAAACCCAAATTGATGGCAAGGGATTTTCACTTGTAGAGGTAATTTCAACTTGTCCTACTAACTGGGGATTGTCGCCAAATGCCGCACTTGATTGGCTTCGTGATAATATGATTCCTTATTATCCGCTTGGTGTTTATAAGGATAGTACAAGCGATAAGGAGGAGAAATAATATGCAAGAATTCAACTCTATTTTAGCTGGTTTTGGAGGACAGGGAATTCTTTTTATGGGCAAGGCAATTGCTTATGCAGGACTTATTGATGGAAAAGAAGTTTCTTGGCTACCATCTTACGGACCAGAAATGCGTGGCGGAACAGCAAATTGTAGCGTTTGTATTTCTGAAGAGGATATTTGTTCTCCACTCGTTACCAATCCTAATGTATTAATTGCAATGAATTTGCCATCTTTTGATAAGTTTATTGATACCGTTGTTCCAGGTGGCACAGTAATTGTTGACAGTACATTGGTTTCGAAAAAAGTAGATAGAACTGATGTGAATGTTAGTTATATACCTGCAACAGAAATTGCTGAATCAAAAGGATTAAAAGGGCTTGCAAATATAATATTAATTGGTAAATTGCTTGAGCAAACTAACTTTTGTTCTTATGAAACAATAGAAAAAACAATTAATGAAGTTGTTCCAGCAAGAAAAAAGAACCTAATTCCTAAAAATATGGAAGCAATTAACCTTGGAATGAACTATAAAAATTAATTATTATTTTAATAAAAAAGAAAGATAACCTATGTGTGTTATCTTTCTTTTTTTATTTGTGTACTGTAATCGACAGAAATTGTATGGCCATAATAATATAATGTTTTTGTAGGGGGGATGGTTGTGAGGCAAAGTGTATACATAGATATTTTGATTGCCCTTAATATATTTGTTAATTATTTTTTATTACTTGAAACCTCTTTTATAACAAATGAAAAGACGAATAGAGTCAGGTTATTGCTTGCAAGCACACTTGGTGGATTATATTCGTTGATAATAATTTTTCCTAAAATGAATAATTTTTTATCATTATCATTAAAACTAACATTTTCAATAACAATAATTTTATCTGCCTTTAAAATAAAAAATATAAGGCATTTTTTGCGACTGTTTGCCACATTTTTTATCGTGAATTTTATATTTGCAGGAATAATGTTTGCTGTATGGATAGCATTTAAACCTAATTCAATGCAATTTAATAATGGTGCGGTTTACTTTGATATTAATATTTTAACGCTTACGGTTATGACTATTTTTTGTTATGTAGTTATAACAATTTTAACAAAATTTTCCCGTAGAAAATCGAGCGTAGACAAAATTATAGACATAAGCATTGAGTTTGAAAATAAAGTTGTAACAGGAAAAGCTTTAGTAGATACAGGAAATTCCTTGTGCGATACATTTACAGGATATCCGGTGGTTGTTGCAGAATATAGCTTTGTAAGTAGTATTTTGCCCGAAGAGTTGGATGCTTACATAAATAATATTTCAAACCTTGAAACATCTTCGATTAGTGATAAATATAAAAATAAAATAAGAATTATACCATTCAGTAGCATTGGTGGAGAAGGATTATTAAAAGCGTTTAAGCCAGATATGATAAAAATCAGTTATGACAAAAAAACAGCTAATACTAAAAAAGCTTATGTGGCTGTTAAAAAAATTGCACTATCAAATGGAGAATATTGTGCAATTGTAAACCCTGCGTTATTACATAGTATTGAAAGGGAGGAATTGTTAGTTGAATAATATAAAAATAAAAATTAACACACTTATTATAAAAATAAAAAAAGTTTTCGGTGTAGCTGAAATAAATTACATAAATGGGCCTCAAACATTACCACCACCTCTTAAAAAAGAAGAAGAAGCAGAAATAATGAAAAAAATTCAAATGGGGGATGAAAACGCTAGGGAACCACTGATAACCCACAATTTAAGGCTAGTTGTGTATATTGCAAGAAAATTTGAAAGCTCTGGCGTGGGAGTAGAGGATTTAGTGTCAATTGGAACGATAGGACTTATAAAAGCTGTTAACACTTTTTGCCCTGAAAAGAATATTAAGCTTGCAACTTATGCTTCAAGATGTATTGAAAATGAAATACTTATGCATCTTAGAAAAACAAATGCAATGAAGTTAGAAGTATCTATTGACGAGCCTTTGAACATAGATTGGGATGGAAATGAACTGTTGTTGTCTGATATTTTAGGTAGTGAACCTGATACGGTTAATAAAGGAATTGAATATGAAGACGAAAAAAGAATTTTATATTCAACTATAGAAAATTTGTCGAATAGGGAAAAACTAATAACTCAAATGCGATTTGGTATGGGAGGATATAGGGAACATACTCAAAAGGAAGTTGCAGATATTTTGGGTATATCACAAAGTTATATTTCTAGAATAGAAAAGAAAATAATAGAACGATTAAAAAAAGATATGGAAAAAATATTATAATTTTCTACCTTTTAAAAGTTAAATATGGTATAATAACCGTAATCGATTGTTATACAAACTTGTGTTCCGCTTAAACAGCGATGGACAAATTGCACCATAATTACTTTGCAAATGTGGTACAATAACCACGGATAACTATGCAAAGTATTTTTAATTAAAAATGTTGTTATAGTGTGATAATCACCGTGGATTTAATATGCTTATTATAAATTTTAATATTAATGGATGTTTGATTTATATGAAAAAAGGGCAGGAAGTTTATCTAATATCTTTTGCATTGGTTTTATTGTCTTTAATACTTTTATACGACTTATATAAAGCACCAAGCCTTAGTCCTGCAGTCGTAAAAGAGACTGCGGGTACTTCTAGTTTTGAAGTGATTTCAAACGCTGATGATACAATTGATAATAGTGAGAATGAACCAATTTATAATGAAGATGCAAACTTACAAAAAGCCAAACAAAGCTATTCGGGAATAGTTAATATTAATACTGCAAGCGTTCAAGAATTAATGTCCTTAAATGGTATTGGCGAAGTTAAAGCAAATGCTATAGTCGATTATAGAATAGAAAATGGACTTTTTGATAATGTTGATGAGTTAACTAATGTTAAGGGTATCGGTGAAAAGACTGTTGACAAAATAAGAAATAGAATTACAGTTTGATTTAGGAGAGAGAAGTTTGGTTTTTTCGAGTTTAACTTTTATATATATATTTCTACCAATTTGTTTTATACTATATTACTCCGCCAGCAGTATAAAAATGAAAAATATAGTGTTGCTTTCAATGTCCTTGTTTTTTTATGCTTGGGGAGAGCCACGGTGGATAGTAGTTTTATTACTGAGTTCGTATGTTGAATATTTAGGTGGACTTGGAATAGATAAGTACAAAGGCACTTGGAAAGCAAAAGCGTCACTAATTGCATCTGTTGTAACATCGCTTTCGTTCCTTGTTATTTTTAAATATTTTGATTTTTTTGCAAGTACGATTAACAATGTTTTTAAAACAGATATTGGACTTTTAGGACTTGGGCTGCCTATAGGTATCTCATTTTACACATTTCAAACCATAACATATTCTGTTGATGTTTATAGAGGTCGTGCAAAAGCACAAAAATCGTTTGCCGATTTGCTACTATATATTTGTATGTTCCCTCAGCTTATAGCTGGGCCGATTGTAAGATATGTCGATATAGATGAGCAAATCCGTGATAGAAAAGTAAATATTAAAGATGCCTCATATGGTGTTACTAGATTTTTAATTGGTCTTAGCAAAAAAGCTTTGCTTGCAAATTTCGCTGGTCAAATTGTTAAAGAGTTAATTTCAGGCGATTTAAATAAGCTGTCAGTGCTTGGTGCTTGGATTGGTATACTTGGTTATTCGTTTCAAATATACTTTGATTTTTCAGGCTATTCTGATATGGCGATAGGTCTTGGGCATATGTTTGGATTTAAATATGTTGAAAACTTTAACTATCCATATATTTCTAAGTCGATTTCAGAGTTTTGGAAAAGGTGGCATATATCATTAACGACATTTTTTAGAGAATACGTTTACATTCCTCTTGGCGGAAATCGAAAAAACCATGCTTTAAACCTTCTTATCGTTTGGTTTTTGACAGGTATGTGGCACGGTGCTAGCTGGAATTTTATAGTATGGGGACTTTATTATTTTGTCTTTATTATGCTAGAGATTCTTTTCCTTGGAAAAATATTAAACAAAATTCCAAAAGTTTTTTCGCATATATATACTCTCTTAGTTGTAATTATCGGATGGGTATTTTTCTATTTTGAAGATATAGGAAAACTGAAACAAATGCTATCAATTATGTTTGGCTTTGGAGGAATACCACTTTCAAATGTAACTGATTTTGCATATTTTTCTAACCGATTATTCTTCTTTATTATCGCAATAATAGCTTGCACACCAGTAGCGAAATATGTCAAAGGGTTGCTTTATAAACTCTCAGAAAAAAGTTTGCATTTTGAGTCTTTAGTCGATATAACTAATATTATTTTTAATTTGATTTTGCTTGCTTTATGCACATCTGCTCTTGTTGGTTCAAGCTATAATCCGTTTTTATATTTTAGATTTTGAGGTGAGTTTCTTTGGAAAAGGAATATAGAATGAATTTTAATATATTTTCTAGAATTTCTGTTGCCCTTTTTATAATACCCATAATTATTATTGGGGCAATTAGTGTTTTTGATAAAGACCAAACGGTGTCAAAGGATGAGAATAGAACTTTAAAGCAAAAGCCTGAGTTTAGTGTTGCAAGTCTTGTCAGTGGTGATTTGACTAAGGATTTTGATGAGTATTATGCTGACACTTTTCCAAATAGAAGTGGTTTTATGAAAATAAACAAAAAGATTAATGCACTTTTTTCACAACGAGCTACAGGAAGTGACAATATCGTTATTATAAATAGAGATAATGATGAAAATGATTTTAAAGGTGAAGCACTTACCGAAAAACAAAATTAAACAACAGCAATAAAACAGGAGAGATTTTGATTGCAATATATAATAATGGATTTAGAGTGGAACACTGCATTTTCAAAACAATGTGATAGATATATAAATGAAATAATTGAAATTGGAGCTGTAAAGCTTGATGAAAATCGGAAAGTTGTATCAACATTTTCAAGCTTTGTAAGACCACAGATAGAAAAAAAGCTTCGCTCTCGTGTAAAAAACTTAACAAACATAACAAATGATGATGTTAAGGCAGGGGAGGACTTTTTAACGGTAATAGGAGATTTTAGCGACTGGGTTGATAGCGATGACACCATATTTTTATCTTGGGGAAATATGGATATCAGAGTTATGGTTGATAATTTTAAGTATTTTAATGGGCAATCAAAAATACCTTTTATAAATTATTATGTTGATTTGCAAGATTATTCTATGGAAATGTTAAAGCTTTCTAAATCACAACAATTAGGACTCAATAATGCGGCGGATATACTGAATATTAATTTAGATTATTTAGTTCTTCATCGGGCTTTAACGGATAGTGAAATTTCAGCAAAGTGTTTTGAAAAGCTATACCAAAAAGAAGAGTTTGAAAAAAAGGTTAAAAAGTGCGATGATAGATTTTATGAAAAGCTATTTTTTAAACCATATATAATATCAGATATTAATGATCCGTTGGTTGATAAGAGTGTTATGAATTGCAAATGTACCGATTGTGGTAATATAGCAAAAAGACTGGACAATTGGAAGTTTATAAATGGTTCTTTTCGTGCGATTTTTGTTTGTAAAAATTGTAATATAAAAATGCGTGCGAATATACAGTTTAAAAAATATTATGAAAGAGTAAATATTAGAAAATCAATAATTAAAATGGAAAGAAAACCTGTAAATCCAAATGATTAAAAGTTATTAATATAAAGATAAACAAAAAGAAGGCGCATAATGGTGCTTTACCATAGGGATTTATATTCTTTTAAAAATTCGGCATAGTCGGCAGTATCGGCTATGCCGTTTTACATTCTTTACTAGGAATATCAATAGCACCAATGCAGTTATAATATATCCTTATTTTC
>CAZEKQ010000002.1:0-51009 GCA_964512735.1 uncultured Eubacteriales bacterium
CTCCCTCTCCGCCAGTTAGTTTCAAATACGAACTTTTCTAGGTTACTTTGACTTAGCAAGGTTCTTTTTTTTATTGTTTTAATTCGAGACTTAGATTTTTTGAAATTATTCTAATTTAGTTTTTAGCCTTAGTTCTTTTTTAATTATACCCGTCTTTTTTATTGATACTAAAAGCACAACAGAAACAGTTGCGCCAACAAGCGAGCTAAGCCCAAACGGTATTACAAATGCAAATATTGATACTGGCTTTGCCATAAATATAGCCGCCACCGGATATGCTAAAATTGCCCCTACAAAGCCTGTTCCTATTACTTCTCCTAAAAATGCCACAGACATATTTTTTGCGTGCTTATAGAGCAGTCCACAAAGCAATGCACCACACATACTGCCGGGAAAAGCAAGAGGGCTTCCCGTACCTAGAATCAACCTAAGCAACGATGTGCAAAACGCTATCCCGACTGCATAAAGTGGCCCTAAAATGACGCCTGCCAAAACATTAATTAAATGCTGGATAGGAAAGCATTTTGCTACGCCTAGTGGGATATAAAAAGTAGAGCATATCACGCCAATTGCAACAAATGTGCCGGATAAAGTAATTTTTTGAGTTTTTGACATTTTTCTATCTCCTTGTAAAAAATAAAAATGGGATACCCAAAATAGAGTATCCCCATAAATTTACATCTATGAATTTCCCTACGTTGGCATTATCCAAATCAGGTACGGTCGAAACTTTTAGTTTCCTCTCAGCCTGTACTCACAAGCTCCCGAATTTTTTATATAATATCACTGTTATATTTTATTGTCAACTGAATATAACAACTTTTAAATCTTGTTTTTCCCCTTTTTCAGTGTAAAAAATGTAGCAACGCATACTGAAAAATATATAACGACAAAGACAACAATTTGCCAAAAACCGCTAGGGTATGGAGCAATGCTTCCTTGGCTAAAAAGCATTGTAGATATAACACCACAAATCATTGAAATTGGCATAAATACAAAGCCTGCAATATTAAGGGAATTAACTGCAAATGGTGGTTTCTCTTTTGATAATTGTTTGCCTATAAAATAACTAGCAATTCCCACTGCTTGAATTATCATAGCACCCCATACGCTTGTCATTATTTGATTTTCATACCATTCTCCAATAGCACAAAGCAAGCCGATTGCAACAAAAGTCGTTGAC
The DNA here is from genome assembly GCA_964512735.1 of uncultured Eubacteriales bacterium. Classification (GTDB taxonomy): domain Bacteria; phylum Bacillota; class Clostridia; order Oscillospirales; family Acutalibacteraceae; genus RZYX01. The sequence goes on from CAZEKQ010000002.1 coordinate 1,184, forward strand.
GATATATATAGCACTTTGCTTGCAAACTCATTGTTTTTTTGATTATTGCTTGCAGTCATTTTTTCGCCTTTTAATATATAATCTGTTGTTACTTTAAAATGTTCGCCCAACGCAATTATTTTATCTAAATCGGGCATACTTTGCCCACTCTCCCACTTTGAAACCGCCTGCCTAGACACTCCGATTTTATCTGCAAGTTCTTCTTGAGAAATTCCTCTTGATTTTCTTAAAGCTTGAATTCTATCACCTATGCTCATAACCAACACTCCTTTCATTTGTACCTTTATTGTACTAAATAAATCAGTTGCACTCTACCATTCGCACATTAATATATGTCAACTAGTGGTTGCACTTATATTTTTTAAAAAGATTTGCGTGTTTTTATACATAGTTCTTTATATTATAATAAAAACTTCAACCTGTGTAAATCAAAAAACAGGGAAATATATTATAATTGCATTTATCATATTGTTATGATAAAATTTATCTACAATATTTAAAAATAAAAACTGCTCCACTTGGTTTGTTTTTCAATTAATAGGGAAGTCTGGTGAGAGTCCAGCACAACCTCCATTACTGTATTTGACGGTTGGAATTTAATCAATAGATTTGCCATTGAGCTTTGCTTGAGAAGGTAATATTTCAACAGCTTATGCATATTTGCATCGTCATAAGTCAGGATACCTGCCATTTGTGAGTTTATGCGTTTTTGGGCAGGAAAAACGCTGGGCATACTATGCTTTTTTGCTCTGCTTTGGCAGAGTTTTTTTGATTTTATAAGGGGGATTTGAGTTGAATGATTTTGTAAAATTGCATCCTAGCATTTTAGCTTTATATTTTTTATCAACAATAATTATTACAATGTTTACCTCAAGCCCTATTATTATAGGTATATCTTTTTTTGCGAGCATTTGCCTTTATTTTACTTTATTCGGATTTTTACAGCTTGCAGAAAAGTTAAAAAGTTTTACAATCATCGTTTTTCTATGTACTATTTTTAACCCTTTATTTTCACAAAACGGACAAACTATAATTTTAGAATTTTCGATAATTAAAATAACTCTTCAGTCACTTCTATTTGGTCTAAACTTTGGAATTATGCTTGTTTGTTCAATGCTATGGTTTTTATGTTTATCAAAAATTATGACTAGCGAAAAAATTGTTTATCTACTGGGGAAAAAAGCTCCAAAAACTGCTCTTACAATTTCACTTGCCTTAAAGCTTATACCCGACTTTTTTAAAAAATTTCACAATACTGCTATGTCGCAAAAAGCCTTAGGTCTGTATCATCAAAACAGCTTTAAAGAACGAATAAAGTCGTCTAGAGATGTTTTTTTGAGCGTTTGTGCAGATGTTCTTGAGAGTAGTGCGCAAACTTCTGATTCAATTAGAGCAAGAGGTTTTGGTATTAATAAATTTGCAGTTTATTCTAGATACAAATTTTATAGGCAAGATTATTTTATTTTATTTTCTATTTTTTTACTGCTTGTAGGTGTTTTTTTATGTAGTATTTATGGTGATATTAAATTTTATTTTTATCCTAATTTTTCTAAAATCTCTACTGATGTCTACAGTATTTTATGCTATTTATTTTTTGCAATTTTTGCTCTTTTACCTATGATAATAAACTTTAAGGAGGGTATCAAGTGGAAATACTTAGTGTCAAAAATTTAAACTTTAGCTATCCAAATTCTAAAAACAAACAACTTGATAACATCTCCTTTAGTGTTAAAAAGGGCAGTTTTGTACTTCTTAGTGGAATTTCCGGATGTGGAAAAACCACTCTTTTAAAAATGCTCAAACCAGCTTTATCCCCTTTTGGCAAAACACAGGGACAAATTATGTTTGAGAATTGTGATATTAAAAAAATTGATGAAAGTATAAGCGCTTTTAAAATAGGATTTGTAATGCAAAATCCAAACGAGCAAATAGTAACCGACAAGGTCTATAGTGAGCTTGCTTTTGGACTTCAGAATATGGGGCTTGATGATAATGAAGTGCAAAGAAGGATTTGTGAAACTAGCGATTTTTTTGGAATTTCAAATCTGCTTCATAAAGATATTAGCACCCTTTCTGGTGGGCAAAAACAGTTGTTAAACCTTGCAAGCATTACGGCTATGAATCCCACTTTATTGCTACTTGATGAGCCTACCGCACAGCTTGACCCAATATCTTCAACACGGTTTTTTGATATGCTTTTGCGAGTTAATCAAGAGCTTGGAACAACTGTAATTATCGCAGAGCACAGGTTAAATGAGCTTTGGTCTATTTCTGATAAAATAATGCTTATGGATAAAGGGAGTGTTTTTTTAAATGGTACTCCAAGTGAGGTCGCAACTGATATAAAAACTAAGTTTTCAGATTGCGATTTGATAAAGTCCCTGCCCGCTCCCGTTCAAATTTATAACGCTTTAAATATCGATGACAAATGCCCTTTAAACACCCGTCAGGCAAGGCAGTTTTTGAGTGATAATTTTAAAGGCGATATAAAATTATTGCCTAAAACAGATTATAATCACAGTGACAAAATCGCTATAGAGCTTGACGAAGTTTTTGCACGGTATGAAAAAAATCATTTTGATGTTTTAAAAGGTGCAAGCCTTAAAGTTTTTGAGGGCGAATGTGTTTGTATTTTAGGACCGAACGGAACTGGAAAAAGCACACTGCTAAAAACTGTAGCAGGTCTTTTAAAAAGCTATGCTGGTAAAATAAAAATTTTTGATAAAAAAATTGAAAAACACAAAGGCAACTCACTGTATGAATATTTAAATCTTTTGCCACAAAATCCAAGAGAAATTTTTATACATCAAACTGTAGATGAAGATTTTAACCAAATTAAAAATCACAAAAAATATGCAAACGAAGAGTTTGACAAAATTAAAGAGCAAGTTTGCAATATGCTTGAAATAAACTCTATTTTATCAATGCATCCATTTGACTTGAGTGGCGGGCAAATTCAAAAAGCAGCACTTGCAAAGCTTTTATTACAAAAACCTAAAATTTTACTTCTTGATGAGCCTGTAAAAGGACTTGACGAACACGCAAAGCAAGAGCTTTTACAGATATTTAAAAAGCTAAATCAAAACAACATCACAATTGTTATTGTAACTCACGATGTTGAGTTTGCATCGGTTGTTGCTGATAGGTGCGCAATGCTTTGGGATGGTCAAATAATTTCAGTTGATGTTGCTCATAAATTCTTTTTGAATAATAGTTTTTACACAACAAACGCAAATAAAATCTCTAGACATATTTTTGATAATGCAATTACCTGTGACGATGTAATCTCTCTTTGCAAAAGAAACGGCGGTGATACAAAATGAATTTTCGCACAATAAAATACATTGTATCAATTCTTGTTATACCTATTATAATAATACTGTGGGTGATTGTTTTTAAAGCACAAAAACCTGCTATGATGTGTATATTAATCGCTGTGATTTCTTGTGTTCCTTTTTTTATAAGCTTTGAAAAAAACGACACCGCAAATGCAGCACGACAAATCGTCTTAGTCGCTTCTATTACAGCCTTGTGTGTAGCAAGCAGGATAGCTTTTGTGGCAATTCCAGGATTTAAACCAGTTACTGCAATTGTTGTTGTTGCATCTCTTTACCTTGGCTCTCAAAGCGGTTTTATGATAGGTGCTCTTACTGCTTTTTTGTCTAACTTTTATTTTGGTCAAGGTGTTTGGACTCCTATGCAAATGTTTTCGTGGGGGATTTGTGGGCTTTTTGCGGGAATTCTTTCTAAACATCTGTTAAAGCACAAAGTTTTGCTACTTATTTATGGTGCTTTTTGCGGTGTTCTTTTTTCGCTTATAATGGATTTGTGGTCTGTTTTGTGGATTGACAACACATTTAACCTTGCCCGATATATTGCAATGATTGCCTCCTCTACCCCATCTATGATTACTTATGTTGTGTCTAATTTAATTTTTATACTAATTATTGAAAAACCTTTTGGTATAATAATGAAAAGGATAAAGGTTAAATACGGCTTTTAATTGCCTCGCTTTTTATTGTTTATCTTTAGAATGTATGCTAAAATAGTTAAATAAATCTTGTTTTATAATTAATCGGAGGGATTTTTTGTGAACACACATAACCTTTCAAGAATTATTTCTGTCGCAAAGGGCGAGAAAAAAGCAGAGCTAGTTTTGAAAAATGCTAAAGTTGTTGATGTTTTTTGTCATCGCATTGTAGATTGTGATGTTGCAATTTGTGACGGTATTATTGTGGGCATTGGCAAGTATGACGGTTTTTGCGAAGTTGATTTGCACGGCAACTATGTTATGCCTTCATTTGTTGACTCGCACGCTCATATTGAATCTAGTATGCTAACTCCTGCACAATATGCAAGCGCTGTGGTTCCTAAGGGTGTTACCACTGTTATTGCTGACCCTCACGAAATTGTTAATGTTTGTGGCGAAGATGGCTTTAAGTTTATGATTGATAGTGCACAAAATGTTCCTATGGATATTCATTTTATGCTACCATCTTGTGTGCCTGCAACCCCCTTTGATAGTGCTGGTTGCGTGATTGATGGCAATGAAACAAAAAGATTGTTTGAAAAATATAACTGCTTTGGACTAGGGGAGATGATGAATTTCCCAGGTGTTTTAAATGCTGATGAAGATATACTTAAAAAACTATCTTGCTCTGATATTATCGATGGTCACGCTCCAACCGTTACAGGCAACAACCTTTGTGCATACACCGCTTGTGGGATTAAAACTGACCACGAATGCACAACCGTTGAAGAAGCTATTGAAAAAGTTAGTATGGGTATGTATGTTCTTATCCGTGAAGGTTCAAGTGCTAGAAATCTTGAAGAGCTTTTCCCTGCGATAAATAAGAATACTTTACGCAGACTCTTATTTTGTACCGATGACAAACATTTGGATGACATTTTGTCACAAGGCACAATATCCCACTGCATTAACAAGGCGATTGGAATGGGGCTTGACCCGATAGATGCAATTATTATGTCAACTTTAAATAGTTGTGAGTGCTATGGGCTTAAAAATCAAGGAGCAATTGCACCGGGATATAAGGCTGATTTATTGGTCTGTGGTGATTTGTCCGCTGATAATATTTTAAAGGTGTATAAAGACGGTAAGCTTGTTGCAAAAAATGGTAAAGCTTTGTTTGACTGTCCTGATATTGATGCCTCTAAGGTTATGAATACCGTAAACATAAAACCTATTTCTCTAAGCGATATAGAGCATATTTTCGACCCCCAAAAAACTGTCATTGAAGTGTTCCCCCACACACTTTATACTGCGGGAATTAAATGCGAAACTAAAGAAAATTTAAATCTTGCCGCTGTGATTGAAAGGCATAAGGCCACTGGGAATATTGGCAAGGCATATGTTAAGGGCATTGATATAACTTGCGGTGCTGTAGCTCAAAGTATTGGGCACGACTCACACAATATTTGTGTTGTTGGCGATAATGAAAATGATATGCTAATAGCCGTTGACGCACTTGGAACACAAGGTGGAATAAGCGTTGTGAAAGATGGAGAGGTTCTTAGCACTTTTAAACTGTCTGTTGCGGGACTTATGTCTGATAAGCCTGCAAGCGTTGCACTAGAGGAATACAACAAAGTTTGTGATGCTTTAAAGCTTGTAAGCGACAATGCTGATAGTTCTCTTTTCATGCTTATGTCTTTTATGAGTCTTTTGGTAATTCCTGATGTTAAGCTTTCTGACAAGGGATTATTTGATGTTAACAAATGGCAATTTATAGACTAATAATTTAAAAATATATTAAAAAATCCCACTGACAAATCTCAGTGGGATTTTTGATATTAATTTTTATTTGTTAATAAAATCTCTCTTCTCTGAATCTGGAAGGTCAAGAGCTAATGTTCCGCCTGGGTTCATAATGTTATTAGGGTCAAAGTGCTTTTTGAGCGCTTTATAAATATTTAATTGCTCTGTTCCTATTTGTGCCTCAAGCCATGGAGCTGTCATCTTACCAATTCCGTGGTGATGACTCATAGCGGCACCATACTTCTGAATGTTATCCATAATACCTCTTTGATACTCTAGGTATTCATCAAGGTCATTCATCTTTGCCTCAAAGATAAAGTAGATGTTAGTTCCCTGCTCATAAAGGTGGGACATATGTGCAAAGCATATTGTATGCTCACGGTTGTTACAATATTCAAGAACACCATTGTAAACATCCATAAAGTTAGACCAGTTTACTGAGCACTCTAGTGTGTCAAGCATAAGTCCGTAGTCGCCCATATCCTCACGAAGGTATGGGTCTCTAAAGCGACCAGTCTCCCAAAGCTTTGATGCATATCCTGTAATGTTCATAGCTCCGTGCTTTTTACAAACCTTTGTTACATAGCTTCTAACATTCTTTGCAAACTTTTCTTCTCCGTCTGAAAATCCTAATAGCAAAACTCTTTCGCCATCTTTATATCCACGCATCTCAAAGAACTTATCAATTGGTGTATCTGCTATGCCATATAGGTGAAGACCATAAGATGTTTCTCCTGGGTCTGAGAAACGAAACAGTGATGGATAACCGCACTCACTTTGCATAACTTCTCTTGCTGCTTCAACTGCACTTTCCCAGTTTTTAAATAAGAAACCAAAACGCTTACGATTTTCTGGCATATATTTAAACACTTTAAGAGTAACATGGGTTAAAACACCATATGCACCCTCAGAGCCCATCATTATTTGGTCAACATTAGGGCCTGTTGCACATCTTGGGAACATATCTGTTTGAATAATTCCAACAGGGGTTACATACTCTTGGCTAAATACTATATCCTCAATTTTTCCGTAGTATGTTGATTGTTGACCTGCTCCCCTTGTTACAACCCAACCACCAACAGAAGAGTACTCAAAGCTCTGTGGGAAGTGACCGCAAGTGTAAACACCCTTTGCACCAAATCTTGCAAGTGTTGTTGGTGCATTATTAAGGATTTCCTCAAGTGCTGGGCCTAGCATACCTGCTTCAACTGTAATTGTATGATTTCTCTCATCAAAATCAATTACCTTATTAAAATGCTGGCTAAGGTCAAGTGTTACACCGTTACAAATCGGCTCTGCTCCCCTTGTTACTGAAGAGCCTCTTCCATAAACATATAGAGGGATTTTTTTCTCGTTACAGTATGCAACAATTTTTATAATGTCTTCTCTGTCTCTTGGATACAAAACTGCATCTGGAAGATTTTCAACAATCTTTTTACGAAGACGCATAAGGTCAATCATTGTTTTACCATACGCAACTCTAAGGCGGTTGTAACCATCTGTTACAACATTTTCCTCTCCAACAATATCTGCAAATTTGTCAAGCACTTCTTTGCTAAGCTTGCAAGGAACATCAATTTCAACAGGCTCTAGCCCCATTTCTTGCTTTACTTTGAAATCGTCATCTGTCATTTCAAAGACTTCTTTCATAAGCTTATAAAGCTCTTTACTTGGTGCTTTATACTCTGTTTGGCTGCCCCATTTTAAAATTGAGCGATATGAATCTTTTGGTGCCTCTTGATGATACCAATCTGGCATAAAAGTATTTTTTTTCTTAAACATTTTTGTGCATCTCCTTTTAATTTTTATGTTTTAATCTATAAGTCTTTGTGTTTTTACATCTAATGTCATATCAGATGTTGCAACAACATCTGTACCAAACAAGTTTTTTATAACTACATCATCAACTTTTACTCTTTTTTTAACAATAGTTGAATTAATTTTTTTCATTGCTTCAAAGATTTTGTCTTTTGGAAGCTCTCCCGATGTTTTTACAGACAAAAGCGGATAATCTTCAAACTTTGTTGCAACAGTTGTTGTAATGCTTCTAGTTGGGTTTGTAAGCTCGTTTTTTGCAAACTCAATACCCCTTTTACATATGGCGTCAAAAACCTCTATCTTGTCGCCTTCTTGCTCAATTCTCATAAGGCATCCGTTGGGGCAAACGATGCAGGTCATTTCTTTTGTCATTTAAAGTCCCCCATTCTAAGAGTAGCACTTGTAACCTTTTTCTTCGGCTTTACTTTAACTGCTTCCATCTCTGATGGTAACAAACGCTTATACTTCTTATCAAGTACGGTATCATCGCCAAAGTCTAAAGATACTTTACGATCTCTACAATCTGTCTTTGAGCGAAAATACAAATTAAGCTCGCCACCTTGTGCCACATCATAATATTGCGGAACAACATAAAGGAAGTCTTTGCTATCATACTCTATCTTTACAGTATCTCTTTGATATGGTTTAAAGTTTGCCGCATATTTTCCTGCAAGCTCGCCGCTTTCGGAAACATAGTCAGCCAAATCATTAACATGAAGTGCGTTCCCACAAGAGAAAACGCCCGGAACATTTGTCATAAAGCACTGGTCGACATACGCACCCTTTGTTGCAAAATCAATTTCTACATCTAGCTTTTGAGCAATTTCGTTCTCTGGCAATAGTCCTACGGATAAAATAAGCGAATCACAAGGAATTATCCTTTTTGTATTTTCAATAGGGCAAAAGTTTTTATCAACCTTTGCAACCTCTATTGCCTCTACCCTTTTATCTCCAATTACTCTTGTGACTGTTGTTGATAAATGAAGTGGAATATCAAAATCATCAAGACACTGTGCAACATTTCTTGCAAGCCCTGCCGGTGTATCCTTTATTTCATAAACGCCCTCAACCTGCGCTCCCTCAAGGGTTAGACGGCGAGCCATAATCATTCCTATATCACCGCTACCCAAAATTACACAGCGTTTGGTTGGCATATATCCCATAATGTTTACAAAATACTGTGCTGTACCCGCAGAGTAAATACCCGCTGGCCTATCACCATGAATAAACACCTGTCTTGAAGTTTTTTCTCTACAACCACAAGCAATTACTAGTGTGTCCGACTGAACTTTCATCATACCATTTGCACTTTGAATTTCTAGCTCAAAGCCACCATCACTAATTCTTTTTACATCAGTTACAAAAGACGATGTTATGTAATCTACCTTGCTTCCTAGCATCTCTTTTATTTCTCGTTCTGCGTACTCAGGGCCTGTTAGCCTTTGTCCAAAGCGGATAAGCCCAAATCCATCGTGAATACACTGCTTTAGTATTCCACCTAGCTTTGCTTCACGCTCAATAATCAGCACCTGTGCACCCTCATTTGCCGCTGACACAGCTGCTGCAAGACCTGCAGGGCCACCGCCCAAAACGCACACTTTATAACGCTGTTTCATTATTTAGATGCACCTCCTTTTGGAGTTTTTTCAAACAAGAGGTTTGAATCTCCGCCACACTTTGTAATTTGCTCAGGTGTAAGACCTGTTTGCTCGCAAATTATGTTTGTAACAAGTGGAGCACAAAAACCTCCCTGACATCTTCCCATTCCTGGTCTTACCCTGCGTTTTATTGCGTCCACTGAAGTTGCTGGAAGTGCAGAGTTTATTGCATCAATAATCTCTCCTCTGCTTATTTCTTCACAGCGACATACTATAACGCCATAGTCCGGATTCTCTTTAATCACCTTTTGCTTTTCATCAAAGCTTAGTTTATCTAAATGAGGAACCCTACGCCTGTTTGGATTAAACTTGCTATTCGGAATAACCTGCATACACTCTGAGAGGACATTCACTGTAATCTTACAAATTTCTTCTGCTATTGCAGGAGCGGAGGCAAGACCCGGGGATTGAATGCCTGCAGCGTGTATGAGGTTTTTCACATATTCCGAACGCTCAATTACAAACTCCTCTTCGTACGTACATGCACGAATGCCCGCAAAGTATGTAATTGCATCTGACGGTTCAAAAGTCTTGATAAGCTTTAGATGCTTATTTAGAACCGCCTGTATATTTTCCCTGTGCGTAGAGAAATCCTCCCTAAGAGGCTGTTCATATGCGTCTGGACCTACAAGGACATTGTTATCAATTGTTCTCATTACACCGCCACCCTTACTAGTAGAGTGGAGCATTTCTGGGCTAACAAGTCCCATTGAGCGAGTTACATCTGGACCCTTTTTCTTATCTAAAATCACTATTTCACCTTTTCTTGGGTGGATAGTGAAAAATTTATCCTCTGCCATATCTGCAACACAATCCGAAAATGTTCCTGCAGCATTTATAACCGATTTTGGATAAATTGTTCCTCTGTTTGTTTGAACGCTTACAATCTCACCGTGCAATTTATGCATTGATGTAACGATTGTGTCAAGGCTAAATTCTACACCGTTTTCTGCCGCATTTTCTGCAAGTGCAACAGTGAGCTTATATGGTGACAACACCCCAGCTGATGGAAAAGAATACCCTGCAACTGCTTTGTCTGTAAGATTTGGTTCAAGCTCTACTAATTTTTCTCTGTTACAATACTCCATTTCAATGCCATAGTGCTTTGCCCTATACGCAAATAAAGCGCCTGCACCATAAGCTATTTTTTTATCATCAAACAATATAAAATTGCCATAACGCTCAAATGGAATATCCAGCTCCTCGCAAAGCTTTGTATACATTGCGTTTCCCTTAACATTCATCTTACCCCTAAGTGTATTTGCGTGGGATGCAATGCCTGGATGTATCATTCCATCGTTTCTTGATGATGCGTGCATTGCTACATCGCTTTCTTTTTCAAGCACCAAAATATCCAAATCATATTTAGACATTTCACGAGCAATCGAGCATCCAATAACTCCTCCACCGATTATTACAACATCGGGTCTGCGATTATCAATAGCATTGTCTTGAATTTTAGGAGCTTTAATTTCTGGCTCTTTAAAGCCTCTTAATTTAATTTCATTAACAACGCCCTTATAACCAAACTTTGCAGCTATTTTGCCGGCTGTAACAATATCCTGCCAGTTGCCAAGCTCCCCTTCAAGCTTGATTGAATTGTGCCACTGTGTACATTCAATTCCTGGTATGCCCTTTTTCATTAAGGTTGAATGTAGCTTTTCTACTTTTTTAGGCACAATGCATCACCTCTTTTTCCATTGTTTTTATTATATAAAAGCTGATTTTCTTCTCTGATGTTTATGTCCGGAAATTTATTATCGTTCGGTTGTCCGTACATCTTGACATTATTGTACCAATTATATATACTTTTGTCAATGATAAATATTCTTTGCACTTTTTGTGCATTACTTACAACGGAGATGTTTTTATGATTGATAAGAGTAGTTCTACACCACTTTATATTCTTGTTAAAGATTATATTATTAAGCTTATTCTTTCCGGAGAATATCCTCCAAACTCACAGCTTCCAACAGAATACGAGCTTATGAAAACACTTGGAGTTGGTAGAGCTACGGTGCGTACTGCTTTATCACAGCTTGAAAACGAAGGCACAATCGTAAAAAAGCACGGGGTGGGCACCTTTGTTGCAGAACGGGGAAAAGCCTTCGGTTTTGAGCCTTTTATATCACTTTCTTTTACCTTAGAAAAAATCGGTCTTAAAAGCACAAACAGTGTTGTAGGGCTTGAAAAAGTCACTGTTAGAGATGGGATTTTGGCTAGCAGATGGGAACAAGATTTGGAAGTTTTTCATATAAAAAGGCTTCGTCAAGCAGAGTCTTATACAATTGCTATTGAGGATTTTTATGTTACAAAGGAGCTTTACAACAAGCTTGAGGGTGCTGATATGTCTGAGTCAATTGCACACACTCTGCTCTCAAAAGTTGATTGGAACATCAAAGAATTTGATAATAAGGTAATTGTAAGAGAGCCAAACGAAGAGGAAATAAAAACACTGTTTTTAAGAGATGAGTCAAAGGTTGTTGAGCTTACTCGCTGGATGTATTTTGAAGAGTTTGAAGAACCACAAAACTTTGTAAATTTCGTTATTCCCCTTGATATTCTCGAGTTTCCATTTTTAAGATAAATTACTTGTTTGCATACTTTTTAGGCGTTTATATAAGCGCCTAAATTTATTTTAAAATCTTATATTTTTCTGGAGGGCCTCGTCTTGAAAGTAAACAAAACTCTAACAAACATCGTAACAACTGCTCTCTTCGCTGCAATTATTGCAGTTACCACAGCTTATATTTTACATATTCCTGTTGGTACAAATGGAGGGTATATTCATGTTGGTGACTGCTTTATTTATCTTGCTGCTTGCTTTTTACCACTGCCTTATGCAATGCTTGCGGGCTCTATCGGTGGAGGTCTTGCCGACTTAATGACTGCACCAATGTGGATTTTACCTACAGTGATTATCAAAGCTCTTCTGGTTATACCTTTTTCTGCAAATTTTGAAAAAATACTAAACAAGAGAAATATTTTTGCTTTATTCATCGCTGCAATTATCACCTGTGGTGGGTATTATGTCGCAGAATCGATTATGTTTGGCAACTGGATTGCACCCCTTGCTTCTATGGGATTTGGTCTTATTCAAGCTGGCGGAAGTGGAGTTTTGTTTGTAATTGTTGGCGGTGCTCTTGATAAGTCTAATATGAAAAATCGACTTTTAGATATGAATACATAAAAGGGGTGTTTTTATGGATTTTGGATTAAAAAAACTGGGATTTGGATTTATGCGCCTACCTACTTTACCGAGTGGGGAAGTCGACGTTGAACAAGTAAAAGAAATGGTTGACCTGTATATAAATAATGGATTTAATTATTTTGACACTGCTTTTGGATATATGGACGGCAAGTCTGAGGATATTTTAAGGAAAACAGTTGTCGAGCGCTATCCACGAAACTCTTTTTTAATCGCAGACAAAATGCCCATGTGGGAAGTAAATAGCAAAGATGATTTGGAGCGAATTTTTAACACTCAGCTAGAGCGTACAGGTGCTAAGTACTTTGATTTTTATCTTTTACACTCTCTTTATGAAGGTTCTTTTAAAAAAGCAGAAAAATTTTATGCTTGGGAATTTTTAAAACAAAAGAAAAAGCAAGGGAAAATTAGGCATATTGGCTTTTCTTTTCACGATGATGCGAAATGCCTTGATAAAATTTTGCAAACATACAACGATTGTGAATTTGTCCAATTACAGATAAATTATGCCGACTGGGATAGTGAAACAATACAGTCAAGATTGTGCCTTAATATTGCAAAAAAATATGATATGCCTGTTATTGTTATGGAACCTGTTAAGGGAGGTTCGCTGTCCGCATTGCCTGAAAAGGCACGCAAACTTTTTGAAAAGAGCGAGCCTGACTGGTCTATTCCCTCTTGGGCAATGAGATTTGCAACCACGCAAGACGGAGTTGCACTAGTTTTAAGTGGTATGTCCAATATAAGTCAAGTAAAAGATAGTATTGATATTTTCAACGATATGAAGCCACTTACAAACGAGCAGATGAGGGTTATAAGTGAGGTTGTTGATATTTTAAATTCTATTCCAACAATAAAATGCACCAATTGTCAATACTGTGTTAGTGATTGCCCACAGCAAATCCCTATTCCTGAAATTATAAGTTTACTAAACAGATATAACACATATCTTAACATTAGTGGCCCAAAAAGAAGCTATGGTTGGAGCGTTGAGGGAACGGGCAAGGCAAGCGATTGTATTGCTTGTGGGCTTTGCGAAGAGCATTGTCCGCAACATCTTGAAATAATTAAAGCTTTAAAAGAGTCTGCAAAAGTTTTTGAAGATTAAGGTAATTTATTAAAATAATCTTTAATCCAAACATTGCTAATGCACATTAAAAGAAAATAAAGATTCACTTAGCTTTAAATTATCTATAAAACAAAAATTCAGACACTAAAAATGAAATGCTAATAAATATTCTTAAATAAAATACTAAATAACAAAAAACAGCACCAATTAAGGTGCTGTTTTATTTTCTTTAATCATCCGCACTTAGCTCAAAGGGGTTGCGTGGAATTCTTTTTTCTGTCTTATCCTCACTTTGTTGCTTTTGTGGCGGTGTTTGCGTGCTAGAATTCGGTCTTGCTGGAGTGTATGGCAAGCCTAGCCCATCGTCAGAACCCATTTTAAAATCATCGCTCTTTATTTTTTCGGGCGCAGCGTTTGACACTGGTGGTGCTGGTGTGTATGCCGGCTTGAACTTTGATTCTGATGCTGTTTCTGATTTATTTGTTGTTTCTGGCTTTGTTGTAAACACTCGTGGAGATGGTGTTGGCGGTGTGTATGCCGAATTGGACTTTGATTCTGATACTGTTTCTGATTTATTTGTTGTTTCTGGCTTTGTTGTAAACACTCGTGGAGATGATGTTGGCGGTGTGTATGCCGGCTTTTGCGGTTGCTGATAAGATGTGCCAACCGTTTTTTGCTTAGCATCATCATAAGTATTCGCTTTATCATCTACTGCGTTTGGTTCCTTTGTACTGCTCGGAAATGAAACACCTTTAAACGCGGGCTTAGAATTATTAAAATGCGAAGCCGTTTGTGATTTAGAATTTGTATAATTATCATCTAAATCTGGGTCAGAATCCAAATCATCATTAGAATCATCGTCATACGGGCCACCATCGTGACCTTTAACTCTGCCAAACACAAGGTAAGTTATAATTACTCCTACCATTAAAAACACCGTGCATAGAACTATTACAAGCCACAATTGTATTCCTTGAGTTTGAACTTTGTCGGAAGAGGCAGGTTTATAATCTTCATTATAAACTCCACTTTTTGGGGCACGCATAGCTGTTAATACATATGTTTCTTTTGTGCCATCTTCTGCGGTGCAAATTATTTTTACCTTATTTGCTTTTCCGGCAACAAGGCTTGTTCCACCCTCAACTGTTACTTTCGATTTTTCGCTTGCGGGAATTCCTGAAACCTCTATTTTATCTGTTTCATAAGGTAGCCAAACTACATATTCCTTTATATTTGGGTTAAATGCCGGCGAGAGAACAAATCCCGCAACGGTAAGTCCTGAGAGCTTTTTATTTGTATCAGCTGGCTGTGTTGGAACTGTTGGGGCATTTGGGTCTTGCGCTCTTGTAACTTGAATTGTATAAGTTTTTGTCGCTCCACCTTGTGCTGTTACATTTATTTTGATTGTATTAACACCAACATTAAGCTTTGTACTGTTTATGCTAACTTTTGATGTTGGGTCTTCTGTCTTGCCTTGAACATCTAGTTTATCTACAGAAAAATCAACCGATGCTGTATATCTTGTCACGCTTGGTTTAAACGCTGGAGAAATCGTCGCGTTTGATACCGTAAGCGAGCCTAGGTTTGCGTTGCCTGTTTTTGGTGCTTGCGTTACAGGCGGTGCCTTTGTTGTTGTAGGTAGTGGTGCTGCAACTGTCGCTGTGTAGGTTGCATCGGCTTGAACTTCAGATATTGCATCAGTTGCCAAAACATCTGTTGCTGACACACTTATTTGACTTCCCGGGGTAGCCGAAGGTAATACCATAAAAGTTATAGAAAATAAAGACTTTTGCGATGTAATCGAATTTGACATTGCTCCATCGTCAGCAAAAAACCTTTCTCCATTTCCGCCACCGTATCCTAAGCTCCAACCTGATGCACTACTTGAAGAACCTACATATCTAAGCTTTGAAGTGTCGTAGCTTATTGTTCCACCAACATTCGTAAGTCCCTTACTGCCAGGAGATATCCCCGTAGCACCGATGCTGTAAACTACAGTAATTTTATCCCCTGCCCTAACAGTTCCTGGACCGGTAAGCCTTGAAGTTGTATCTAAGGCTGATGTTTTTATTGGTAACATCGCTGCAACTAAAAACACCACAACTGAAAGAGCTATTGCCACTTTTTTCATAATTTTTTCCCCCGTTTATTTTAATCAGAACGTATTTATTTGCCGAGATATATTTTTTTAATCTGTGCATAATCAAGTGGAGTAATTTCCCCATCATCGTTCATATCTGCTGCTGAAAAATTAACACCTGTCAGAGTTCCTTTTCCTAAATAATGCGTCTTTACTTTAGCATAGTCAAGTGGAGTAATTTTTCCATCCCCTATAGATACAAAAGTTGCAGATGAAACATCACCTTTAACAATTATTGTATATTCTTGTATCACTGTGTTGCTCTCCATAATCTTAACTACATATCCTGTGCCTACAAGAGAAGTTTTAGATTGCTTTACATCCCTTTTATATACCTCAATATACTCATTTTGATCTACTTGCTGTTTAAATTGTTCAACGCTCGTTCCAAGTCTTACGCCAGTAATAATTTTTGTATCATCCACAACTGTATAATTATCCGATGTTATTTTCCCTGGCACTGAAAAAGTGATAATAAAGTTTACATCCAGTACTATTGGTTCTTGTCCGGATGCTGGATTTTTCTCGGTCGCTGTAACGCTTACAAGCACTTGATTTAACGATTGTGCATAAGAGTTTGCAACATCTATCGCTACTGTTGATGAGCCGGTATTTTTATAAAGCTTTGGTGGTGAAGACGCTATTTTTCCATCTAGGTGCGACTGGTAATTGTTTGTAGTATAGCCCTCATCACCTGTTGGCTTACTTGGAACTGAAAAAGTTAAAAATAAATTCTCATCATAACCAGAAATTGAACTAAAGGAGTTATAATCTTTTGCATTGCTACCATACTCACCCGATTTATTTCCTATTGCTGATTTTGCAGTTTCGCTCCAATATGTGCTATTGCTCGACATTATTCCCGTTGATTTTCCATCCACATACCCAATAATACCGCCGGCACAAAATTTATCTATTTCATTATCAGAAATAAATTGTGTCATTATACCGCCCTTATTTTTTGCGTTAGTTACTATTTTAACTTCTGTATCTGAATTTACTATTCTTGAAGTTTTGCCCACAATGCCACCGGCAACAAGTGCGCCGTTTTTTGCGATTTTTTCAAGCCCGATATTTAAAAGTTCTTCAGAAGTATACGAATCATATCCTGCATACACTGTTCCCGCATTACTTGCTTTATTTATAACTCCAGTTTTTGCATTATCTGCCCCCGCAATTCCACCAGACATAGCATTAAAAGCATTTGATTTTGCAATGACCGAGTCCTTATTTTCAACATTAGATATCGTGCTGTTATTTATTCCTGCAATTCCGCCCGCACACGCAGTATACGCACTTGTTGGGTCTACTTTTTTCTTTGCTATCGCTTCTACAATTGCATTGTTTTTTACTTCCGTTATAATTCCCTGTATTTCATTTGTAGAAACAACGCTACCCGCAATCGAACTGGCACCTGTTGAAGTTGCAGACACCCTAGAGCCTGAAACACCAGTTAAATTTGAGCCCTCAATAAAAATCGACTTTAAGTTTGTATCTTCAATTAGGCTGTCTGCATCTGTAGCCGTTGGTTTATCTGCAATATTAAAGTTTTTTATAATCCCTTCATTAATCGCAAAAAGTCCTGCAAGTGCATCTACTGACTCGTTTACACTTACTTGAAGATTAAAAATATTTTTATTATTTCCATCAAAAATTCCACCAAAAGACTCAAACATCACTACAGTTTTGTCATCTTGCACGAGTGTTGTCATTCCAAGTGGTATCCATTTTTTGCCCGAATTGTAAAATTGACCGTTGCAGTTTAATCCTGATGGAACTGAGCCTAACTTTTGCTCTGCAATTGCTGTGTTTGTTTGTTCATTTTGAAAGTCCCAATCTAAGAATAAAATATCTTTTTCTAGTTTATAACAAGCCGACATATCTTTCCTTATATTATTTAAATGCGTTGCATTGTTAATTTGATACGGGTCATAAACTCTACCATTTCCACCCGAAAAATCTGTTGTATTGCTTGCTTTATCCGTAAAAGCCACTGACCTTAACTGTGGATATGGATAACCTACCTCTATGCCCCAATCAAGAGCATTAAATCCTGAAAACTTCGTTAAATCACTCATATTTGCAACTGTAAGCTTTGTGCTTTTAGATGCAGACCTGTCAAACGTACCTAAATCTATGCTCTCGTGGTAGTAAGATGTTTTAATATCCGAACCATTTGAATTATCTTGATAACCCGTTATATTTCCGGCATAGCTACCACCGCTAAGCACACCGGCATTATATGTATTTTCAATTTCGCCATAGTTTCCGCCAGCAATTCCGCCAAGGCGAGTTACCTCAATTTCTTGGTTGTTGGTTTTCATAGACAATGAACCAACATTAAAGCAATTTTTAACTGTTGCAAGCACAGCTGGAGCAGAAGGCTCTGTTGTAGCTGGTGAAACCAACTCGTTTCTGCCAACAATTCCACCTACTAATGCTGTTGGTGGGATTTGGAAACCTACTAAAATGTCCGACGCATTATAACACTTTTCGATTGTACCACCATTAGCACCAGCAATACCACCTATTGCTGATGGGAATACTATCTCTGTGGTGATATTACTATTTACTACTGCACATCCTTTTATTGTACCTTTATTATTGCCCACAATAAATCCAACCGTACTTGGAGATTTTGCTTTTACCTCAACAAACGCAGAATTTGCTATTGTAAGATTCGAAATTTCTCCACTAAGTCCCACATAGCCAAACATACCAACATCTTCAATTGGCGTTGGCACAATTCCTCCACCTTGAGGTGGAATTGAATACAAGATTCTTAAATTTGAAATTGTGTTACCATTACCGTCAAACTTGCCCGTAAACGGTGCGTTTTTTGTACCTATTGGAAGCCAAGTAACATTATCATTATTATTTACTATGTTGTTTGCTAGTTTATATTCCCCATCAAGAGGGAAATCCGCATCCTTTCCTATTTTTTGAAGGTCATCGTAACTTGATATTTCTATTGGGTCATCCGCATTTGCCAAAAAGCTCATCGGCATTATTGCAATCAAAACAGTGATTACAACAACTATCGATAATAGTTTTTTTCTCCCTTTCATTTTTCTACCTCCATTGTTACTAAAAATAGTATTAATGATTTTAGAATTCCGCTCCTTAATTTTTCACACAAAAAGGCACTATATGAATAATTAAAACTATGTTCAATTATATTGCATTTTTTGACTAATGTCAAGAATAGACGACACATTATATTCGTATAACTTACACAAAAAAATGGCTTTTTTCATCTTTTGTCAAATAATTAGATTGCACACACTCTGTAAAAAATAGTATTAATAGCAGTTTTGAATTTTGTTGTTTTTATAAAAAAACTGAGTATATGCAAATTATAATTACACATACTCAGTTATATTTTATTCTGCTTGTGGCAAAAGTGAAAACGCCTTTTGAATTTGTGGGTCGTCACTATCTTCCATTATACCGATTGCAGTTTCTTGCTTTGGCGTGAGTTTAATCTCATAATCTGGCTTTACTCCAACTTTATTGTAGGTATCACTTTTATAAGGTAAAATTTGTGCAACGGTTAAAACAATCGCACTACCATCACTAAGTTGAAAAACCTGTTGCATTGTGCCAATTCCCTTTGTTGTTGTTCCAACAAGTTCAGCCTTGCCGAAGTCACGCAAGTCACAGGCAAAAAGCTCTGCCGCGCCTGCTGTTTTTTCATTTGTTAAAACTACTGACGGAATTATTATATCCTCAGCATCTGACGGGAAAGTTTTTATAACTTTTCCATTTTGGTTAACTGCTGTTGCAATAGCCTTTGTTCCATCAGTTGCAAGCGGAACTAAAATATCTAACACCGATACTGCATTTTTTATACTACCTTGCGAACAGTTTCTAACATCAAATATTACACCTTTTGCACCGCTCTTTTTCACTTCGCTCATTACCTCTTTAAACTGGGCTGGAGTATTTCCATAAAAAGCGTTTATAGTAACAATTGCTGTTGAGCCAATCATTCTATGGGAAACAGTAGCAATGCTATACCCCTTAACTACGCTGATTTTTTTGCTATCCTCGCCATCTCTTTTATAGGTGATATTAATTGTGGACATCTTATCCCCTATAAGGTTTTGAGATATTGTTTCGTAATTTTCAGCGGTTACCTTGTCCTCACCAATCATTCTAATTTCATCCCCAACTTTAAGCCCTGCGGCCTCTGCCGGAGAATTTGGTGCAACACCTGTTATATGGATATAACCTGTATCTTTATTTAAAGTATGGCTAACACCAATGCCAGAAATTCTTCCGCTTTCACGATTATAGTATTCGATATATTCATCAGCAGTCATATAAAAGCTACTCTCATCACCCAGACCTTTTATATATCCATGCGCGATGCTCGAATTAAGCTTTGATGTATCAAAATCACCGTAAAACTCCTTGCGAACAAGCTCATCCATTTCTGATATGCTTGAATACATACTAACGCGATTTGGCAATTCTTTAATTAGATTATTATATACCTTCATAGAAATCGACATAGTAATAGCAACCGTTACAGTAATTGCAATTAGTACTATCGCAAGTGATTTTCCTAGAGAATTTTTTTTATTCATTTAGTTACCCCTAAATTTTTGTAATATAAATTATCTAACATCTGGTGGTTTTGACAAGTAATTTTCTGGGTTTTGTTTAACACCATTAATTAAAACTTCAAAGTGAACATGGGCACCTGTTGAGTTTCCGGTAGTTCCCATTATTGCAATGGTTTGACCCTGCGTTACTCTTTGTCCTTGCCTTACACTAGTAGAATAACAATGCCCATAACGAGTTTGAACACCCTCACCGTGGTCTATTGCTACATACCAACCGTAACCCGGTGGGTCATAAGCTACGAGTGCAACTGTGCCATCTGCAACTGCTACAAGTTGTTTTGTGAAAGGTCCTGTTGTTCCACCTGCACCAGGCATTGTAATATCAAGACCTCTGTGGAAATTAGGTTTACCGTACAATGTTCTCCAACCATATTTTGATGAAATATATGTGCCTTTATATGGAACAGGCCAAATCATTTTTCCAACCGAGCCACTACCGTGCTGAATTCTTCCATTCAATATGTCGTCAACTTCTCTTGCAAAAGCTTCTTTTCTTTTTTCCAAATCTTGCTGTACTTTTCTTGCTTGTGCATCCTCTGTACTAAGCTTGTAAAGTTGAAGATTCATTTGAATAACCTTTGCATCGAGTTGCCTTTTTTTAGGCACAAGTGCAGCCTTTGCAGCGTCTACCTGCTCTTTATCTGATTGAACTTGAACTTGCTTTTCTCTTAGGGATTTTTCAGACTCTTTTAGTTTGTCAATTTTCACTTGAAACTCTCTTATAAGGTCTGAGTCGTGCTTTGAAATGCTTTGCACAAGTTGCATTCTTGTTAAAAAGCTTTCAAAACTATCTGCACTAAGAAGTATTTCTACAGATGATGTTTCTCCCGCCATATACATAGTGCGAAGTCTTTGCCTTAAAAGCTCCTTTGTTTCTTCTATATCTTGTTCTTGAAGAACTATTTCTTCTTGAGTTTGTTTAATTTGAGTATTAAGCGATGCTATTGTTTTGTTAAGCAAATTTATTTTTTGGTTATAAATATTTATCTGATTGTCAAGCTCTGTTACCTGAGTATGTAAATCTGCAACCGTTTGCTTTGTTGTTACCTTTTTTTCCTCAATAGCTTTAATTTTGTTGTCACTTGCAATTATGTCTTTTTCAAGCGAGTTTATTTTGTCATTAAGTTCGTCTACTTCAGCCTGTTCTTCGCTTGTAATCGCAAAAGCTAACTGCGGTGTCATCACCGAAATCATAAGCAAAACAATGGCAAGTAAAGATGACATTGTTCTCCTCATCGTACTTGTTTTACTCACTTATAACACTCCCTTGCTCTTTTAAATATCTGCCCATAGAAACAATACTTCCACTCGTTCCTGCTATAACTCCGATTATAACAAATCCGAGCAACATTTGCCACATATAATCTATAAAACTTATAACTGAACCACCAAGGCCTAAAAGCGAGGTTGCACCTGCAATTGAGCTTGTAGTTAAAGAATAAAGCACAAATACAAGACCTAGTGAAACAATGCTAGATATCATTCCAAGTAATACTCCCTCTACTATAAACGGCCAGCGTACAAACCAGTTAGTTGCTCCAACAGCTTTCATTATGCTAATTTCTAAGCGACGGTTAAACATTGTTACTCTAACTGTATTTGCAATTATAAACAATGAAACAACAAGCAACAGTGTTATAATCCCTACACTTACAAATGTTGCTGTCCTTCGTGCTTGTGCAAGCTGTTTTGCAAGTGTGCTGTTTTCTCTAATGTTTAGTATGTTGTCGACTGATTTTATTGACGAAACTGTTTGAGAAAAATCACTCATACTTTTAAGCGTAACTTTATAAGCATTTGGCAAGGGATTTTGTATTCCTGACAACAGCTCTGCATCATCACCAAGACTTTTGAGTTGCTGTTTATACGAATCTTCTTTTGAAACAAATTCACACTTTTCAATATTAGGAATTGTTCTAATATCTTTTCCTATTTTATTAATTTGTCCTTGTGATAAATCATCTTTAATAAACACCATAATTATGTTTTGCGATTCAATTTTTCCAAGCATCATATCAATGTTTAAAAACAATAATGTAGCGCAACCAATCATAACAAGGCAAGATGTTAAAACTGCGATAGACGCAACGGACATTAATCTGTTTGCCCAAATACTCCTAAATCCTTCTTTTGTAAGATAAGAAAGACTGCTACCACTTTGGTTTTGCCTTTTTTTATCTTCTTTTTTCAAATTCACCTTTTCTTTTTTGCTCATTATTGTTGCACCTCCGTTCCGTCTGTACCCTCGAGGTGCTCTAAATATTTTGAATAATCAATTTCTGCAATATTCAAATCTGAGCCAGCTTCGATATTCACATTTCTAGAACTATTTATATCTGGAATCTTTTCATTTTTCAAGTTGTTTGGTTCAGGCACTATATCCTTTTTAAGTTCAATTGTTTTGTATGACACACTCGGTGATTTTATCGGTTGAACAATATTGTTTTGTTGCTTAACATACTGCGCATAGTTTGCCTGCTTATAGCCCAAGTTTTTATCATAGGACAATCTATCGCCGTTTGCAGTGTCAGAAACAATTGCTCCATTTTCAATTGCAACTATTCTATGGTTAAATCTATGAACTAAATCATGCTCGTGGGTAACCATAATAATTGTTGTGCCGTTCGCATTAATATGGTTAAGCAAATCGACAATTTCATACGACATTTCAGGGTCGACATTTCCCGTTGGCTCATCAGCAATGATTATATTTGCATTGTTTACAAGAGCTCGTGCAAGTGCGACCCGTTGCTGCTCACCGCCTGAAATTTCGGCAGGATAACAACGAGCTTTAGAGGTAAGACCTACTAAACTTAGAACATATGGAACTCTTTTTCTTATTTCTTTTTCCTTAGCGCCAATAACACGCATTGCAAAAGCAACATTATCATAAACCGTCATTTTGGGAATCAATCTAAAATCTTGAAAAACAATGCCCATTGTTCTTCTAAAATATGGAATTTCTCTCTTTGTTATTTCAACAAGGTCATAACCATTTATCGAAACTGTTCCGCTTGACGGTACTTCTTCACGCATAATTGTTTTTAGAAAGGTGCTTTTTCCTGAGCCTGACGACCCAACTATAAAAACAAATTCGCCCCTATCAATTGATAGGTTTACATTTTTAAGGGCTTTTGTACCGTTATCATAAGTTTTTGAAACATTTTTAAATTCTATCAATTTTTATACCTCTTTAACTTTACCACTTATACAATAAACTTTTGAAACTCTAACTTTAGACTAACAAATCTAAATATAGGGTATATCAAAGTATTTTTACCTTAATACACCCTAATTATAGCACAAAAAACATCATTTGTAACTGTTTTGTAACTATTTTATTTGATTTTGTAGCAATGTACAGTTTTTTAAAAATTATTTAGTCGAACACTACAAAATTATACATCTGTTTTGTTTAATATTAATATTTTGTTGGACTAGCGTCTAAATACTTTTTAACCATTAGTGCTACTTTAAAAACAATTGCATCATCAAACTCACGCAAGTCAAGACCTGTTAACTTTTTGATTTTTTCAAGTCTATAAACAAGTGTGTTTCGGTGAACAAAAAGCTTTCTTGATGTTTCAGAAACATTAAGGTTGTTTTCAAAGAACTTTTGAATTGTAAAAAGAGTTTCTTGGTCAAGATTTTCTATTGAACCTTTTTTAAAAACCTCGTTTAAGAACATTTCACAAAGTGTGTTTGGAAGCTGATAAATAAGACGAGCTATTCCAAGATTATCATAGCTAATTATTGTTTTTTCTGTATCAAAGACCTTGCCAACCTCAAGTGCAACTTGAGCCTCTTTAAACGAGCGAGCCAAATCCTTAATACCTGTTACAGTTGTTCCAATGCCTACAAGAGATTGGCTGTAAAACTCAGTGCTAAGCGCATCTGAAATTGAGTGAGCAAGTTTTTCTAAATCCTTAGGCTCAATATTTGGTTTTACTTCTTTTACAAGAGCTATGTCAGTTTCATTAACATTTATTACAAAATCCTTGTTTTTGTCTGGGAAAAGATTTTGGATAACATCAAATACCGAAGCGTCCTCGTGACCAGTTATTCTGATAAGAAGGACTACTCTTGATGCATCGTTATTAAATCTAAGCTCTCTTGCTTTGAGATAGATATCACCTGGCAAAATATTATCAAGGATAACATTTTTAACAAAATTACTTCTATCATATTTTTCATCATAAAATTGTTTAATACTACTCAGGGATACAGCTAGCACCTTCACATAGTTTGACGCAAGCTCATCATCCCCCTCAACAAATACTGCATACTCGTGACGAAGGTGTGAGCCAAAGGTTAGATAAGTTATTCCATCAAGATAAACCGTGTTACCACTTGCAAAAACATCTGTAAGATTTGCACTTTGAGATTCACCTATGCGCCCTAGTTCGCTACAAGAAATTATTGTTCCCGTTTCGTCAATGACCCCAACTGTTCTGTCAATTGCATCACGCATTTGATGTATGATTCCCTGAAAAAGTCTGTTTGACATTAATATACCCCCAACTTTTGGTATGTTGTAATTTTTTATACATTATGCCTACTCGTATATTATACATATTACACAATTGTGACTAATTTTGCAAGACATTTTTTTAAAGTTTTAAAAGATTTTTTTCACTTTTACCCTTAATCAATTATAAATCAATCAAAATATATTCAAATTACACAAATTTTTATTCTAATTTATTTCTATATTTCTTGTATGTTTTTACCATATATTCCACTCAAAGTTAATGTAAACACTATATTTTGTTTTTAAAAAAGACATTTTTCTAAATTAAAAACTATTCTTCTTGTTTTTTTAGCACTCAAAATAAATTAAAAATTTATAAAATTAATTTGCATTTTCAATGCTTTCTAACTCCTCTTTTGTAAGCTCTCTACATTCTCCGCTCAAAAGATTTGGATCAAGCCTTACATTTCCTATTGCTGTTCGCTCCAACTCTACAACATTATTGCCAACTGCTGCAAACATTCTTTTAACTTGATGATATTTTCCCTCACATATTTTAATTTGTGCAACTGTTTTTTCATTTTTTTCTATAACTTTTACCTGTGCGTCAAGACATCTTGTCCCATCTGCAAGCTCTATTCCATCCTCTATTCTTTTGATATCTGCACTTGAAAGTGGCTGCGCAAGCATTGCTTTATAGGTTTTTTTAACACGATTTTTGGGAGATAAAATTCTATGAGCAAAATCTCCATCATCAGTTATTAGCACAAACCCCGTTGTATCTGCATCTAGCCTGCCCGCTGGAAAAAGCCCTTTTCTTTGCAACTCTTTTGGAACAAGGTCGACAACAGTTTTTGCCTTTGGGTCACGAGATGCCGAAACTATCCCTTGCGGTTTATTAAGCATAATATATATATTCTGTTTAAATGTTTGCAACACGCCATCTATCTCAATTATTATGTCCGATGTTTCATACTTTTCGTCAGCTTTTTTTACAGCTTGTCCATTGACCCTGACCAGATTTGCTCTTATAAGCTTTTTTACCTCATTTCTGGACAGGGTGCCTTGAGATGCTATTATTTTGTCAATTCGTTCAATAGACACTTTTAAACTTCCCCCATTATGCTTTTTGACTTATTGTTGAAGGCTGGGATTTTTCTTTTTCTGTAGTTTTTCCTTCACCATCTTCTTGCATTTTATCAAATCCGTGCATAAACCCATCTAACTCTACAGAGCATACATCCCCACCGATTACAAGCCCGTCATACACTAATATATTTGCACGAATACAGCCTGAATCAGAACCGTAGCCTGGATAATTTTTTATTTCATAAGTCCATCTTTTTACCCTTATGCCTTTATAAGGCTCAAGGTCAAAGCCTTGTTCTTTTTGAATTTTGTTATAACTCTCATAGGTTTGGTCAAATTCTGCCGGAATTATAACCTCCGACACTTCTGTTGGATCTTTATCAAATTCCCAACCAAACTGTGATAAAAAAGCAACCCGTTGCTCCGCATTGCCAGCTTTAAGATTTATTCCGCCCTTGTTTGCCGCCTTATTATCCATACTTGAGGCTAACAAAAACGCAATAGTAGCTAGGGTACATAAAGCTATGAGAAGTACAACTTTGATTTTTGAAGATTTTACGGAATATACAAACATTAACATCACCCATTAATTAATATGCCACTGGGCTTAAAATAATGACCTAATACAGACCGCAATTTGTTTGATATAAAAAAACGGGCAAACAAACTGCCCGTAATACCATCTATTTCTTTTTTGATATTGCATCATTCAGGCTTGATTGAACCCTTTTGACTTCTTGAAGGCTTCCAGACAAGCTTTGCTCTGCATCTACCATTATGTTCGTTACAAAATCACTCGCCGCTGCTCTTAATTCTTTTGACCACTTTTTTGCGTGCTCCATCATATCATTAGCCGTTGTTTCTGCGTGTTCTGTTGTTTCTTTTGCATCTTTTAGCGCTCTTTGAGTCAACTCATTTGCCTCTTCACACGCTTTTTTAACGGTATTTTCTGCCTCAACGCTTGATTCTTTTACAATTTTTGACGCTTCAACATTTGCATTTTTCAGCAATTCCTCTGATTGAATTTTTGCCTTTTTAAGCATACTATCAGACATTTCCTGAGCATTTTTTGTAATAGTTGCCTCAAGTGTTAGTTCTCTTGCTTTTTCCTGCGCTTGCTCTATTATAGCTTTTGCTTTTTCTTCTGCTCGTTCTACGGTGTATTTCGCCTTTTCCTCAGACCTAATAGACAGCTCCTTAGACTTTTCTTGAGCATCCTCAACCATCGTTTTTGAGCGTTCTTGCGCACTGGATAAAAGCTCTTTTGATTTTTTATCAGAATCCGTCATAAGCTCGTGCCATCTTTTTTCTGCACTTGAAACCATTTCCCTGCTTTTTGATTCTGAATCGGACAAAAGTGCTTGCGACTCTCTCTTCGCCTTATTTATAATTTCTCTACGCTCTGACGCGATTATTTTTGCTTGACGGATTTCGTCGGGCATATTTAGCCGTATGTCCTCTATCACTGTTCTGATTGAACCAGCATCGACTGAAACTCTGTCGGAAAAAGCACTACTTTTGCCGGCATCTAGGATTTCTTCAATTTCTTCAAGAAAATCTTCTATGTTCATCGTGCAAATCAATCCTTTCTAAGGCGTTCTAATATATCATCCCTAATAACTGTTGGAACAAAAGCCGAAATATCTCCACCAAGTTCTGCTACTTGACGAACCAAGCTTGAACTTAAAAACATATTATCTGTGCTTGCAGCCATAAACATTGTTTCAAACTCTGCATAGAGTTTTTGATTAGTAAGAGCCTGTTGAAACTCATCTTCAAAATCTGAAACAGCTCTAAGTCCTTTTACGATTGCCGTTGCATTTTTTTGCTTTGCATAATCTGCGAGTAAACCGTCATAAACATCAACTTCTACATTTTGCATTCCATCCATTTGCTTTATGCTTTTTCTAATTAGCTCTGCTCTTTCTTGTGCTGTAAAAATATGGGCACCTTTTTTGCGATAATTTGCCATTACTAAAACTATTACTTTATCAAAAATTTTGGCAGTTCGTTGTATTATTTCTAAATGCCCGAGTGTAATAGGGTCAAAGCTACCTGGACAAACAGCTATCTTCATTATTCTGACGCCTCATTTTCTCTATAAATTGTAATTTTTACTTTTCCATATTTATATTCTTTAAACACACTAAACTCGCCTACGCTTTGTGGCAATTCTTCGCTAAATGGTGTTTCACAAATTATAACTCCACCCTTTGCCATATTTTTACAAAGCAATTGCAAAGCTTTTTCAATAAAATCACGGTTATATGGTGGGTCTAAAAAAGCTATATCAAAAACATCTTTTGTAGTTGCAAGAAAAGACATTGCATCAAAATTTTTTACAATTGTGTTTTTATCAAGCTGTGTTGATTTTAAATTTTGTTCAATTACATCTATTGAGCTTTTATTTTGGTCAACAAATGTTGCACAGTGGGCGCCACGGCTTAGAGCCTCTATTCCAAGCTGACCAGAGCCTGCAAACAAATCTAAAACTCGCCTGCCCTCAACTTCAAATTGTATTGCACTAAAAATAGCTTCTTTAATCCTTTGTGCTGTTGGGCGGACTTCTTCCCCCTCAAGCGTTAAAAGATTTCTTCCTCTTGCTGTTCCTGTAATTACTCTCATATTATAATCTCCATTAAAATAACTTTTTATATTATCTCATTTTTTGTATATTTTTGTCAACATCAATTGTCAAATAGCTGTTTTATTTATTTTCATTAAAATAACTTTTTATATCATTTGCATTTGTCTTTGTAATTCCCTTAACACTTAGTAGCTCTTCAATACTTGCGGATTTGATTGCCGACATTGTTTTAAAATGTTTAAAAAGCGCTGTTGATTTAGCCTGACCAATGCCTTTAATTTGCATAAGTTCGGTGTTTTTCAAGTTTTTACTTTGCTTTTTATGGTGGTATCCTATTGCAAATCTATGAACCTCTTCTTGGATATTTGAGACAAGCGTAAACGCCTGACGGTTTGCTTTTATTGATATTTCACTGCCACCATTTGCAATTGCCCTTGTTTTATGCTTACTGTCCTTTACCATTCCAAACACCGGAACTTCAACGCCAAACTCTTTTAATACGGGCATTACAGCACTAATTTGACCTTGCCCACCATCTAATAAAATCAAATCTGGAAGTTTTCCAAAACCTTTTTGCGTTTCCTTTTCTTGCACAAATCTTGCAAACCTTCTTTGTAAAACCTCTTGCATTGCGCCATAATCATCCCCACCCTGTGCATTTTTTATTTCAAAACGCTTGTAGGCAGATTTAAACGGCACACCATCTTTAAAAACTATCATACCGGCAACGCTATCTTTACCCGCGGTATGCGAAATGTCGTACGATTCTATATACCTTGGAAGCTCGGCAAGACCTAAAACATTTGCAAGTTCTGTTAGTGCTTGTTCATTTTTGCTTAGTCTGCCTGTTTTTTCAAACAACTTTTCTTGTGCGTTTTTTTTACACATTTGAACAAGCTTTAACTGTTCCCCTTTTTGTGGAACTGTTATTGTAACTTTTCTACCCACTTTATCTGTCAGCCATTTTGATAGCAAATCTAAATCCTGAATTTCTCCATCCATTGTAATTCTTTGTGGAATATTATCCCTCATAGAATAATAACTCAAAAGCAGTTCAAAACGCAGTTTTGGCAAATCCTCGTCCTTTTCCAGTATAAAATGCTCTGTGTCAAACAACCTACCTTTTGTAAATCTCAAAACTGCAAAGCACGCTTTTTTCTCTCCCTGCTCTATTGCAAATACATCTTGTTCTTTTATACTTGTTGTAGAAATCACCTTTTGCTTTTCATTCATTCTATTTATTGCATTTATTCTATCTCTAAGCTTTGCCGCTTTTTCAAACTCTAAATTTTCAGAATATTTTTGCATTTTTTGTTGCATATCTTTTATTGATTTTGCACTACCACCTTTTAAAAACTCGATTGCACCGTCAACCGCCTCATCATAATCCTCTTTTTTTACTTTTCCGTTACAAGGCGCAGAGCATTGTTCTATAAAAAAATTAAGACAGGGTCTATCTTTCCCAATATCTTTAGGAAAATCCTTTGTACACTGGGGCAGTTTAAAGATTTTTTTCGCCTCATCTAATGCTTGATTTACAATAAACGCACTTGTATATGGTCCTATATACTCCGCTTTATCATTTAACTGTTTTTTCTCTGCTGTAATTTTTCGCCAGTTGTCACTACTTATTTTTATATAATGATAACCCTTATCGTCTTTTAATAAAATATTATATTTTGGTTTATGCTGTTTTATTAAGCTACATTCAAGTAACAGTGCCTCAAACTCGCTATCTGTTATGATATAGTCAAAATCATAAACATTTGAAACCATTTTTAAAACTTTTATTGTATGGCGATTTTGCGAACCAAAGTACTGACTTACCCTGTTTTTTAAAGACTTTGCTTTGCCTATATAAATTATTGTGCCCTGTTTATTTTTCATTATATATACGCCAGGTTTTTTTGGCAGACCGTTTGCCTTTTTTCGAAGTAGTTGCAATCTTTCGTTCACAATTTTCACCACCATATCTATTGTTTTTTGTTTAATGTAAAAAGGCACATCGCTTTTATTGCGATGTGCCTACATGTACCAAGCTTATTATTCAGCAAAACCTGACTCAACAAGTTTTACAAGCTCTTCGACTGCCTCTTCTTCATCAGAACCGCCAGCCATAATGCGAATCTCTGTGCCGCCCATAATCCCAAGTGAAAGCACGCCAAGGAGACTTTTTGCGTTTACCCTGCGCTCATCTTTTTCAACCCAGATTGATGATTTGAACTCATTCGCCTTCTGTATGAAAAATGTAGCCGGGCGAGCATGTAAGCCAACTTGATTTTGAACCTTAACATCTTTTACGTACATAATACATTCTCCCACCAGATAAAATGATTTTCGTTTTCTTGCTACTATTATAAACACAAAAGCTATCCTCGTCAACGAATATATCTACTATAAATCACTTTTCTTGATATTTCGTAGTCTATTCCAAACCTTAGCTATAACTCAAGCGAATGTTTGTATAGTTTGCCTATCGACAACATACAATATATTGTTATTCGACACGCTTCGACAACAACTTTTGTCATTTTTCTCGTTTTGTTTCCAATTCTTGACTTGATATTTTTTCTATAAAATTTTTGTCTTGTTTTGAAAGTCGTGCTTTTTTTATCATATCCGGTCTTCTTTTCAAAGTTCGCTCGAGCGAGCATTGGCGTTTCCATTTTTCAATATTTGCATGATGACCAGAAATTAGCACCTCTGGCACCTTTTTTCCACGCCACTCAAACGGTCTTGTATATTGCGGATATTCTAAAAGGTAATGAAAATGGCTTTCTTCTTGAAACGCTTCGTCATTTGCAAGCACACCAGGAAGCATTCTTGAAATACTGTCGGCCAAAATCATTGCAGGAAGTTCTCCACCTGTTAACACAAAATCACCTATTGATATTTCTTCGTCAACTATCTCTTCAATAATTCGCTCATCTACTCCTTCATAGTGTCCACAAAGGATTGCGATATTATTCATTTTGGAAAGTTCACACACTCTACTTTGCGTTAAAGTTTTGCCCTGTGGTGACATAAATATCAGGTGAGGTTTTTGCCCTATTTGCTCGCTAACAGACATAAAACAATCAAAAATAGGCTGTGTTTGCATTATCATTCCTGTTCCCCCACCATAGGGTGCATCGTCAACACGCTTGTGCTTATCTTTTGAATAATCCCTT
The DNA here is from genome assembly GCA_964512735.1 of uncultured Eubacteriales bacterium. Lineage (GTDB taxonomy): Bacteria > Bacillota > Clostridia > Oscillospirales > Acutalibacteraceae > RZYX01. Next base: position 32,801 of record CAZEKQ010000002.1, read on the forward strand.
ATATTATGGCAATTAATTTCAACAAGGTTATTCTCTCTTGCTCTGCCAATTATGCTAGTGCCAAGCACACTTTCACACATTTCGGGAAACAGAGTTAAAATGTCAATCCTCATCGTCAAACAACCCCCTTAAAGGGTTAATTTCAACAACTTCATCTTCGATATTTATGCTAACAACAACATCTGGAATTGCAGGAATTAGATATTCTTTCCCTTGATTTTTGATATGCCAAACATCATTTGCGCCTGTTGCGCTCACATCACTTATTGTTCCATAAACCTTATCTTTATTTGCATCTTTTACCTGACACCCAATAAGTTCTTGAACAAAATAGCGACCCTCTTCAAGCTTTGCATCAGAACGCTTAATATAGAGTGTTTTACCTCTAAGCGATGACGCCATCTCAACCGTTGTAACTTCATCAAGCTTTAACAAGACAATGTTGCCGTGCGGACGAACGCTTGAAATTTTTGCAGACTCTTTTCCTTGCTTATCAAAATAAAGTGTACTGAAGTTTTTAAAAAACTCTGGTGAATCACACCAAGGGTTCACTCTTAATTCTCCCCTTATTCCGTGCGTTCCAACTATTTTTCCTATTTCTATAAAATCTAAAATCATATAACTTCCACCACTTTATTCTCTAAAAATTTAAATGCTAAGCACTAAAAAAACAGGGCGGAAAACCGCCCTAAGTCTTGCACTAATCAATTTCTACTGCAATTTTTGTATCATTACGATTTGCAGTAGCTCTCATAACAGTGCGGATAGCTTTTGCTATTCTGCCCTGCTTACCAATAACTCTACCCATATCATCTGGAGCAACATGAAGGTGATAAACTACAACTCCATTTTCATCCGGCTCGTCAATATCTACGGATACAGCTGAAGGGTCTTCTACAAGACCTTGTGCGATAGAAATAAGTAAATCCTTCATTTTTGAGGACCTCCAAATTTATTTAATTGCTCCTGACTTTTTAAGAAGTGCTTTTACTGTGTCTGTTGGTTGTGCACCGTTAGCAATCCATTGTTGAACTTTTTCTTCATCAACTTTTAAAACTACTGGGTCTTCTGTTGGGTTGTAGTAACCAATCTCCTCGATAAACCTTCCATCTCTCGGATACCTTGAATCCGCAACAACTATACGATAGAAAGGAGCTTTTTTTGCACCCATACGGCGAAGCCTAATTTTTACTGCCATTTTAATTCCTCCAAAAAATTTATATTAAAAATAATTTATATCAATCACGCACTTGCCACCTGCTCACGCACCTAACTCCTGCGTCAAAGATTACTAAAAAACTACATTCCAAACTGGCCAAAATCCATATTATTGGGGTTCATTCCCATCATACCCATTTGCTTCATCTTCTTGCGTCCACCTTTGCTATTAAGCTGTTTGAAGATTTTTTGCATTTGTTTATACTGGGTAAGAAGTCTGTTGACATCCTCAACCTGTTGCCCACATCCCGCTGCAACTCTTCGCTTGCGAGAGGCGTTTAAAATGTTTGGATTTTCTCTTTCCTGTGGTGTCATTGAAAGGATAATCGCCTGAACTCTGTCGAACTGTTTTTCATCAACATCAATATCTTTCATCTGCTTGCCTATCCCTGGAATCATAGCAAGCATATCTTGAAGTGGCCCCATTTTTCGTACTTGTTTAAAATTTTCAAGCAAATCGTTTAAATCAAACTTGTTTTTGCGAAGCTTTTCTTCAAGCTCTTTTGCCTTTTTTTCATCAAGAGTTGTTTCTGCCTTTTCGATAAGAGAGAGCATATCTCCCATTCCAAGAATTCTTGACGCCATTCGTTCTGGGTGAAATGTGTCTAAATCTTCCAACTTTTCACCGGTACCTACAAATTTAATGGGCTTGCCTGTAATCGCTCTTGCAGAAAGAGCCGCACCACCACGGGTGTCGCCATCAAGCTTTGTTAGAATTAGTCCATCAATTCCAAGCGTTTCATTAAACGATGATGCAACATTAACTGCATCTTGACCTGTCATTGCATCAACTACAAGCAAAATTTCGTGCGGTTTCACTTGTGATTTTATGTTTTTAAGCTCATTCATAAGCTGTTCATCAATATGCAAACGACCTGCCGTGTCAAGAAAAACATAATCATAACCTTGGTCTTTTGCAAGCTTCATCGCTTCTGTTGCAATTGTTACTGGGTCTGTTGTTCCCATTTCAAAAACGGGCACACCTGCTTGCTCTCCAACAACTTGCAACTGCTTTATTGCGGCTGGTCTGTAGATATCACAAGCAACAAGCAAAGGTCTGTTACCTTGTTTTTTTAACATCATTGCAATTTTTGCACTATGTGTTGTTTTACCAGAACCTTGAAGTCCACACATCATAACAACAGTTGGTGGATTTGAAGCACTTGCAAGCCTTGTGCGTGTACCACCCATAAGCTCTGTAAGCTCTTCATTTACTATTTTTATTACCATTTGTGCAGGTGTAAGACTCTCCATAACTTGAGCGCCTATTGCACGCTCTGTAACCTTGTTTGTAAAGTCTTTTGCAACTTTATAACTTACATCAGCCTCAAGCAGAGCAAGCCGCACCTCACGCATTGCCTCCTTGACATCGGCTTCTGTTAGCTTACCCTTGCTTTTTAACCGTTTAAACGCGGCTTCGAGCCTATCAGAAAGACCTTCAAATGCCAAAATAATCATTCCTTAAATTTGATACTTACATTTATGTAAAATACAGATTTTATTCACAAAGGGATTGAGCAATAACCTTTATTTTTACTACTGTTTCGTTAATTTCTCTTGACAGACCATATCGCATATTATACTCATTGATTTCATTTGCATAATTTAAAATGTCTGTAAGACCTGAGCGAACCTCATCAAATCTTTTTACAAGCCCTAATCTTGATTCCATTTCAAAAAGCTGACTTTCAGCACGCTTAATAGAATCACGAACACCTTGGCGAGTAATCCCCTCATTTTCTGCTATTTCTGAAAGGGATAAATCCTCGTTATAATAGTATCCTAAAAAATCCCTTTGCTTGTTGGTCAGCATATCACCATAAAAATCTAACAATATTATTACTTCCAGATTTTTTGCCAAAACACCGCCTCCTAACAAATAGCATAAGGTGTAAAGACTTTCTCTTTACACTGGTGTATTATACTAAAAACAAAAGTGCGTGTCAAGTGTTTAAAAACACTTTTTTACGCACCTTTTCAACTTAATTTTTTGTTATTTTCAATCAGTAGTGTAAAGTAATAGTCTTTACACTATATACATTATATTTTTTATGAAATTAGCTTGTAAAAAAAATTTATTTTTCAAAGACTTTGAGTTGCAAAATTTCTTTTTATCCAAAAAGTTGCTTCACTTGCCTCAAACTTTAACAAGCAAAACTCATCATCTAAAACACCGTCTTTAAAATGATTTATTAACCAATCTTTCCAAACGGATTTTTTCTCCTCAACATCTTTTACAATCGCTACTTCTCCAACAAGCGTTACACTATCGTTTCTATCATGAAAACAAACGCTTGCCTTTGGATTTTGATTAAAATGATTTGCCTTTGTGCCACTAGCTCCCGTTGCAAAATATATTACATCTATACCTTTTGATTTAAGCTTTGAAACAACACAAACCCGTGGATATCCTTGCAAATCCACAGATGCAATTTCCATTTCGTCGCATCTTTCTAATAGCTTATGTGCCTCTTTCAAAAAATCCAAAGTTATAAGTCACCTCACTTGAGCGTTACAATTGATACCCCGTCTTCACCTTCTCCAAAGGTTCCAAGCCTATGCTCTTTGACCTGTGGGTGCTTTGATAAAAACTGCCTTACAGCCTTTCTTAAAACGCCAGTTCCCTTACCGTGAATAACCGTGAATTCATTTAACCCTGTGCGAATTTCAGAATCTATGAATCTGTCAAGAGTTAAAAGTCCTTCATCAACTGTCATTCCTCTTAAATCACAAGTTGTATTGACTTTTAAGTTTGCTTTATCCTGTTGCACACGAACTGTTCTGGTTTTTGGCTTTTTAGCTTTTAAAGGTTTATCAACTAGCCTTAAGTTTTTGACGGGTACCCTTGTTTTAATTATTCCCATTTGTACCTCTACCATACCTTTTTTATCCGCAATTGATAAAACATCTGCCTGTTTGCCCATATCGACTATCAAAACGACATCGCCAACGACAAGCTCTCTTGGTAAAACATAATTATCATCAAGCTGTGTTCTATCAACTATTGGGTTGATTATGTCGTCAATTTCATTTTCGTGTTGCTTTACTTGAGCTTTGGCAAGTCTTGCAATTTGTGCAATATCTTTTGAATTTTTTGCTTGTTTTTTCAACTTTTCTATCTCGTCCATAAAAGCAATTGATTCTCTTCTTGCTTTTTCAACGATTTGCATTGCCTGTGAGCGAGCCTTTTCAAGCTCTTTGTCTTTTAATTCATCTATGCTACTTCTGATTCTTTCTGCTTCTTCTTTTGATTTTTTTGCTTTTTCATTAAGCTCTTGAGCCTGCTTATGTTCTTGTTCCATTTCTCGCCTGCTCTGCTCTAGCTTGTCTATAACATCTTCAAACCTACTGCTCTCTGTTGACACAAGCTCTTTTGCTCTGTCAACCACTTGAGTATCCATTCCAAGCCTTTTTGATATTGCAAAAGCGTTTGAGCGACCAGGGACTCCAATTAAAAGTCTGTATGTTGGCCTGAGTGTTTCAACATCAAATTCACAACACGCATTCTCAACCCTGTTTGTTTGCAACGCATATGCTTTAAGCTCTGCGTAGTGTGTTGTTGAAGCAGTTTTCGCCCCTTGAATGTGGAGTCTTTCAATTATTGACATTGCAAGTGCGGCACCTTCAATAGGATCTGTACCCGCTCCTAGCTCATCTATTAACACTAATGTATTCTCATCTGCTTGCTCCATTATGTTTATTATATTTTTCATATGTGATGAAAATGTAGACAATGATTGTTCTATGCTTTGCTCGTCACCAATATCGGCAAAAACTTTTTCAAACACTGAGATTTCGCTATTGTCTGATGCCGGAATCATAAGTCCGCACATAGCCATAAGCGATAGTAGTCCAACAGTTTTTATTGAAACTGTTTTTCCGCCCGTGTTTGGCCCAGTTATAACCAGCGTATCAAAATCTTCTCCAAGCCTTATATCTATCGGCACAACACTTTTTGGGTCAATTAGTGGGTGTCTTGCGGACTTTATGTCTATTATCCCCTTGTCATTTAATACTGGGATTGACGCTTTCATAGAATAACCTAACTGTGCCTTTGCAAAAATAAGGTTAAGCTCTACGGCACACTCATAGCTACTTTTAATTACATCTGCAAAAGAGCCTGCCTCTACTGATAGCTCACAAAGGATTCGTTCAATCTCATCACGCTCTTTGCTTATTAAAACCTTTATCTCGTTATTTGCTTCAACAACCGACATAGGCTCTATAAAAACTGTTGAACCACTTGAAGAAGTATCGTGAACGAGTCCTGGCACTTGGGCACGATGCTCATATTTTACAGGAACAACAAAACGACCATTTCGCATTGTTATTATGGATTCTTGCAATGCTTTTTGATAGTGTGATGAATGAATAACTTTGTCTAACTGTTCTCTTACTCTTGATTCTTGCAAACGCTTTTTTCTTCTTATGTCGAAAAGTTCTGCCGACGCATTGTCTGCTATTTCGTCCTCAGACAATATTGATGTAAAAATTTTATCTTCTAAATACTTATTTGGATAAAGCGAACTAAAGAAAATATCAAGGCTTGTTTTTACCTCAAAGCACCTTGAGTGCCACTCTTGCAACGCTCGTATAGTACGCAAGGTTGAGCCGATATTTAACAGCTCACGAGTGCTAAGCGTTGCACCGCTATCTGCAAGCTGTAGCGAGTTATTTACATTTTTAAGTCCGCCAAAGGACGGTCCACCAAAGCGAGCTAAAAGGTCAAATGCATCACTTGTTTGTTTTATTAAAACTTGTGCAAGAGATAAATTCGACTGTGGACAAAGCTCTAAAGCAAGCTGTTTTGCGTCATCACAGGATGTATGGTCTGCAAGCATTGCAAGGACTTTGTCAAGCTCTATTGATTTATAATGTTTATTATTTTGTGTTGTCATCTTTTTTCTCCGTAAACGCTATAATAAAAGTCAAGGGTTTTATAACTGCGTTGTGTTTGAGTTATCAAGTATTTTTCACAAATATCCGACAACTCTTTTTCCCCTGATTTTGATAAACTAAAGTCAAATATTTTTTCGGGTTCTGAATATATTATGTATCGCATTGCCGAAACAACGCCCTTTGAGAGCCTTTGAGAGTTTTCATTCCCCTTACATTCAAAGCAACTTAGCAAACCACTTTGAACATCAAAATACATCATATCACTTTCAAACTCTCCGCACTCACAGCAGGCTAAAAGGTCGGGCATATAACCTGCATTTGACAAAATGCGAAGCTCGAAAGTTGATTTTATTATGAATGGGTTTCTTTTTTCGTTACATAACAAATGCAGTGAATTTAAAAGTAAGCGTAAAAAATCTTGCGCATTATCATCTTGCGGTGACAATTCGCCCGCAACCTGCGCAAAATAAAGTGCAAGTGATAATTTTTCTATATCATTTCTCAAATCAAAAAACACTTCAATTGGCTCTGCACTGTCAACTATGTAGCTTTCTTTCTTTTTATAAAAAGTGAAATTTGAATAGCATAAAAGCTGAGTAGAGCTAAGATTTTTACTTTTTATATTCTTAGCTCCCCTTACAAAAGCACGAATCAGCCCATTGTTTCTTGTAAGAATTGTTATAAGCCTGTCTGATTCACCTGTATTCTGTTCTTTGATTACAAGACCGTCCGTCTTTATGTGCATTTTTTACTTCTCCCTGATTTTTTACCACTTCTTGGGAAAGGCTGTTTTTATAACTTATATAATCATACACTGACCCACTTTTTGCAAATATGTTCCACCTAGAATTCATATCATTCATAAAGCATACCTCCAATGAATCATTAATACTAATTTTCCATAGGAGTGTGTAAATATTAGAGGTAAATTTTTAATCTAAACCAAAATTATGGATTAGTCCACCGCGATTTCTCCAATCTTCTTTAACTTTTACCCAACATTGAAGATTTATAGGGCAGTCAAAAAACTTCTCCATATCCTGCCTTGCATAGGTAGAGATTTTTTTTAGCATTGCACCTTTTTTTCCTATAATTATACCTTTATGGCTTTCTTTTTCGCAATAAATTATTGCTTCCACATCTAGTATATTGCTATCTTCACGGCCACGCATTTTTTCTATGCTTACTGCTGTTCCATGTGGAATTTCTTTGTCTAGCAGTCTTAGCATTTTTTCTCTAAGTATTTCAGACGCTATTACTCTTTCTGGCTGGTCTGTCAAAGTATCCTCAGGGAAAAAGTGGACAGATGGTTGTGCAAGTTTTTTTATCTCTTGCTTTAAACTTTCCATTCCCTCGTCTTTTATCGCAGAAACAGGAATAATTGACTCAAAGTCATAAAGCTGTGAAAACTGAGCAATGCGAAGTGCTAAATCTTCTTTTCTCTCCATTTTATCTATCTTGTTAATAGCTAAAATAACGGGCATTTTTTGCTTTTTAAATTTCTCTATCAATTCTTTTTCTGTCTCTCTTAGCTCTCCTTGTGGCTCAACAACCAAAAGGCAAGCGTCAACGCCCGATATGCTGTCACTCACTGCTTTTACCATTTTTTCGCCAAGCTTTGTGCGTGGACGATGAAATCCCGGTGTGTCTGTAAACACTAGTTGAGTTTCGTCCTGTGTTAAAACTCCCATTATTTTTGTTCTAGTTGTTTGTGGCTTGTCCGATACTATTGCAATTTTTTGCCCTAGTATATTGTTGAGTATTGATGATTTTCCAACATTAGGACAACCCACTATTGCTATAAATGCTGTATATGTTTGTGCCATATTTCCTCCTAAAATATACAAACGGCTTGAGCTAAGCAAGCCGTTTAGCTGTTTTTATTAAATTCCGTCCATGTAATAACTGCCATCGCGTTTTAGTCCAATCTTTGTCAAGACTTGTTCTTCTCTCTCACGCATACGAAGAAGCTCTATCCCACCCTGTTCGTGGTCATATCCTAGCAAGTGTAACATTGAATGAACTGCAAGGTACCCTATCTCACGCTGAATACTGTGCCCATATTTTTCTGCCTGTTCTAACGCTTTTGGCATTGAAATTACTATGTCACCTAGCATTTGGTCACCCGTATCACGATTTATATCATATGTACCGTCTACTCCTAGCGGAAAAGATAGCACATCTGTTTCGCGGTCAACATTGCGATATTTTTTGTTAAGATTTCTTATTTCTTCATTATCAACCAATCTTACGCTAACTTCTGCGTTGCCCTCAAAATTTTCAATTGTTAGTACTGCTGTGCAGCAGCGGCGAATAAGCATACGTACACCCTTCGGAATTTTTACTTCTTTTTGGTCATTTGTAATTATTACCTTAATCTTTTCGGCCACCAATTTTCATCCTTTCTATTTTTGCCCTTTGCCCATACAAGTTTGTTTTACCCGTTCTCCTTTCCATCCAATTAATGTTATTTGTTGTTTTTTCTCTCTTCGCTCTTTTCATAAGCTTTTACGATATCTTGAACCAACCTGTGTCTTACAACATCACGCTCGCTCAAATAAACTGTTTGAATGTCGTCTACTTTTTTGAGTATTTTTATTACATCTTTAAGCCCCGACCTTTTACCCGTTGGTAAATCAATTTGCGTTACATCACCCGTCACAACTATTTTTGAGTTAAAGCCAAGACGAGTTAGAAACATTTTCATTTGCTCTGGTGTTGTGTTTTGTGCTTCATCAAGAATTATAAAACTGTCATCAAGGGTTCTGCCACGCATATAAGCTAGCGGTGCTACCTCAATTGTGCCACGCTCAAAATGTTTTTGAAAACTGTCAGGACCTAACATATCAAAAAGCGCATCATAAAGCGGACGCAAATACGGGTCTACTTTTTGCTGCAAATCCCCAGGCAAAAAACCTAGGCTCTCGCCTGCTTCTACGGCAGGTCTTGTAAGAATTATCTTGCTCACTTCGTTTGCTTTAAAAGCTCTTACTGCCATTGCGACTGCAAGATATGTTTTGCCTGTACCTGCAGGACCTACCCCAAAAACGATTGTATTATTTGTAATAGCTTCAAGGTATTTTTCTTGCCCCAATGTTTTTGCCTTTACTGGCTTGCCCCTGGATGTAATGCAAACGCAATTCGCCATCATTGCTGAGAGCTTGTCGCTTTGCCCATCACCCACAAGTGTCATAACATACCTTACATTTTGTTCGTCTAGTGTTTGCCCTTTTTTCATAAGCAAAAGAAGACCGTCAATAGCTTTTAAAGCTTTTTTCACATTCCCTTCTTCCCCTAAAAGTTTAAGCTCTGACCCACGGCTAACAACCTTAACATCATATCCGCTTTCGATAAGCTTTATATTTTCATCAAAGCTACCAAACAGACCAACAAACTGCTCAAAGTTCTCTATTTCAATTGTTTTTTCTGCCATTTAAATACTCCTTGCCGACAATATGCTAAGGTCAGTTTAACCATATTTATAAATAATATTTAACGAATATAAGGTATTATAACATTTTTGAATATTATAACGCATAAGCAGAGAAAAAATAACTGGCATTATGCACAAAAATTATATATCGCCTTTTTGTATTTGGTCATTTTTCGCTAATTTTCGACAAAAATTTCCTGTTTTTGACTTATACTCTCTTTGCATACATAAACTCCTTTTATATTGCAATTGTCCTCATTTTTTTCGATACTTATTTTTTCCTCTAATATTTCTATGCCGTCTAGCTTTTCCTTTTGTTGCTTTGTAAAATCGCTAAAGGCAATTAGTTCACACACAACATCTTGCAAGTTTATATCATACTCATCATAGATTTTATACCCCTCTTTTGCAAAACCTATCGGCAATATATTATCGGCTAAAACTAACCTATGCTCGTGTTTGTAATAAACTGCGTTTTCATTATTATTAGACAACCAAAACAGCGGAAAATCTAAACCAAAAAAAATCAGCCTATACCTTTTCTTTTCTCTTATTGGCACTTTTCTTCTTATTGTTTTTGATTGCTCTTGAGCTAGCACTCTGTCCGTTTTTGCAATAACAAGTCCGTTAGCACGCCTAAGCTCTGAGCTACCGTCCAAGTTTTCTATAACACCGCTTATGATTAAATCTCCCTTAGCCACGGCACTGCCAAGTTCTTGATTTGCTTGACCCTCATAAACTTCAAGCTTTACTATTTGTCCACCATAACTTGCCACAATGTTACAAGGATTTTGTTTTTCGACCTTTGGCTTTTTTATTTGCTCTCTTACCTCTATTGTTGCCGCACTACCCCTAATATTTAAAGCAAGCCACGACAAATCTCCAAGCTCGGACTTTGCAAGTTCTTGAACATCTTCAACATTTATTTTTGAAATTCTAGCCCCTGAATATACACCCAAATCTTTAAAAACTTCTAGGACTTGCTTATCTGTTACTTTTTCATTGCCCACAACATTTATTGTCCATATTCTAGTAGATAGCAGGCTTATTATCATCAAAAAAAATACAAGTCCCACCAAAAAGCCCGCTCTGCCCCTATGTTTGTTCATAAAAAACGGTAGACCGTGTTTTTCATATATTCTAACCTTCATAGATGAGCGTTTTGCACTTTCTCTTATTTTTTTATACCCTTTTATGCTTGTATTTGCATATATTTTCCCGTCTATATTTTTAATATCCCACAAAATTACTCGATTTTGGGAACATAAATTTATAAAACGCTCCGAAAATCCACCACTGGCAGTAAAAGTTATGTACCCCATAAAAAATCTTATAAGCTTTATAAAAAACAAGTTCACACGCCCCAAACAAAAGTAGTTTATTAAAATTTATGAAAAATCGATGGTTAAAATATTTCCTACTATAATTACTTGTTCGTTAAAATATGTTTTTATAACCAAATCCGTGCCAGAAAATCTAACCTCGTTTTTTCCTATGTTTAGGTGAATTATGTCATCTCCGTATTCTAGCACGCCTTTACACCCCTCTATTATTGCCTCGCTATTTCCAGACAGCTCTATGTACGCAGTGCTTCTGCTAATTGTTTGCGGTATTTGCAAGTTTTCACTTAACACTTTTGATTTGCTCTTTGATTTTTCCTCTTTATTTCTATACATATCCCCACCTCTTTCAATGATATTTATGAAAATTCAATCAGAATAATAACTAAGTTCAAAACATAATCATTGTAAAAAAGGAGCTGAATATATTGCACCATAGATTACAAAAAAGCACTTTAGAAAAAATAATTAACTTTCAAATATTTTTAATAATCATATTAGTTGGCTTTTGCTTGCTTCGCTTCCCCGGTGCTGTTTCAAGCGGGATTACAAAAGGGCTTTATCTTTGCTCGGGTGTTATTATTCCATCTTTATTTCCATTTATGGTTCTTTCATCTTTCCTTGTAAAATCTGGTTTTTGCGAAAAGTTTGGATTTATTTTTGAACCATTTACACGAACGCTTTTCAAACTGCCTGGTTGCACTGCCGGAGCTATTTTTATGAGTTTGATTGGCGGTTTTCCTGTTGGTGCAAAAATGACATATGACCTGTTTAAAAATCATCAAATCACAATGCATCAAGCTAGAAAAATGATGCTTTTTTGCGTTAATGCCGGCCCTGCCTTTGTCATAAATGCAGTTGGATTTTCAATGTTTGGCAGTTCAAAAGTAGGAATAATTTTGTTTGCTTCTTTATGTTTTACATCTATTCTTATAGGTATAGTAGTTTCTATTACAGAAACTTATGAGGATTTGTCTCCGTTGTTTAGCAGTTGTGACACTTGTGGCCCTAAAAAAGAAAAGCTTGCATACGCATTTACAAACTCTGTATCTGATGCTGCACAATCAATTTTTTCTGTTTGTGTTTGGGTAATATTTTTCTCATTTATTGGTGCTTTGATTTCACTTGCCCCTTTAAGCGAAAACACTATAATTTCACTTAACTGCATTTTTGAAGTTACATCAGGTTGCAATATGGCAGCGGATACTTTTAGTATTCCTGTGATTGCTTTTATTCTAGGGTGGGCTGGGCTTTGCGTTCATTGCCAAGTTTTACAATATCTAAATGGCGTTGGTGTGAATATGGTTCATTTTTTTATTGCACGAATTGCAAACGCAACCATAGCATCTGTTATATGTGCAAGGCTACTTGAAATTTTTCCTTGCGATGTTCAAACTTTCTCGTCAAATTCACTTGCATTTGATGCTGCTTTTTCTGTATCTGCTCCTGCCGCTGCTGTTTTATTAATTATGAGCGCCTTGCTAATTTTAGACCTTGATACAAAACAAGAAATGTGCTAAAATCTGTGTATTAAAAACAGCAAAGAACTTTTTAGCTGTAATTTTTGACAGGGGTGTTTTTTTAATGGCTATACTAAAACCGTTTAAAGCAGTTAGACCTACTACAAAATATGCAAAGGATGTTGCCGCACTTCCATACGATGTTATGACTAGCGACGAAGCAAGAGAAATAGTAAAGGATAATCCATACTCTTTTTTGCATATTGACAAAGCTGAAATAGACCTTGATAAAAGCGTTTCAATATATGATGAAAAAGTATACCTAAAAGCTAGAGAAAATCTTGATAAACTCTCAAGCGACGGCATATTTATGCAAGATGATAAAGATTGTATTTATATTTACAGACAAACTATGAATGGCAGAAATCAAACCGGACTTGTTGGTTGTGCATCTATTGATGAATATATAAATAACACAATCAAAAAGCACGAATTTACAAGAGCTGATAAAGAGCAAGATAGAATAAACCATGTGGATTATTGCAACGCAAACACAGGTCCTATCTTTTTAACTTATAAGGATAGTGAAAAAATCAACACTATTGTTAGTAACTGGCAAAACGAAAACAAGCCAATCTATGACTTTGTTTCAAGCGATGGCATTGCCCACACTGTTTGGGTTATTGACGATAGCAGTGTAACAAGCACAATTCAAAGCTCTTTTGAAAAGGTAGACTCACTTTATATTGCTGACGGACATCACCGTGCGGCTTCTGCTGTAAAAGTTGGATTAAAACGCAGACAAGAAAATCCAAATTACACAGGTGAAGAGGAATTTAACTTTTTTCTTTCTGTTGCTTTTCCTGCAAGCGAACTTGCAATAATGGATTATAATAGAGTTATAAAAGATTTAAACGGTATGACAAGCCAAGAGTTTTTAAGCAAAATTGAAGATAATTTTATTATCACAAAGCTTGACGGTAACAATGCTTATCGCCCTGAAAAAGCACATACTTTTGGAATGTTTTTGGACAACTGTTGGTACAAGCTTGAGGCAAAGTCAAATTCTTTTGACAAAAATAGTCCCGTTGACTCTCTTGATGTTTCGATTCTTCAAAACAACTTAATTCACCCAATTTTAAACATTGACGACCCACGCACATCGCAAAGAATTGATTTTGTGGGTGGAATTCGTGGGCTAGAGGAGCTTGAGCGCCGTGTTAAAGACGATATGGTGGTTGCATTCTCTATGTATCCTACAACCATTGAAGAGCTGATGGCGATAGCTGACTCAGGCAATGTAATGCCACCAAAATCAACATGGTTTGAGCCAAAACTTTTAAGCGGGCTATTCGTACACAAACTGTAATCTTCTGTAACTGTTTTGAAACGATTTTTTTATAATAATATGTTATCATTAGGATAAATATTAGATAACCAGTTATTTTCCAGCCAAATTAAAGGAAGGTATAAAATCATGCACAAACTAAACCTTGCAGTTATTGCTATTGCCGTTGTTGTTTTATTTACAGGCTGCAATTTAAAAGAAAGCCCTGATAATGCAGATATCAAAACTACACACACTGGTGATTTTGACCCTGAATCTGCAAAGCAAGTTTCAGACACATTAATAAAAGAGTTAAATCTTGGTAATATGCTTGATTTAGACGTTCAAGATGTTTCTATCCATTATGGAATCGACCCTAAAATTCTTGATGATTTTTCTGCACACGCCTCTGCTACTGAAGGGTGCGCCGATGAAATTGCAGTATTTAAAATATCAAGCAGAAAAAATCGCCAAGTTGTAATTGATGCTTTGATGGAAAAAGTAAAGCTTAAATCAGAGAGTTACAAGGAGCTGAATGTAAAAGAGTTTGAAAAGTTTAGCTCAAATTCTGTTTCACTTCACGGTGATTACATTGTAGTTGCTATTTGCTCGTCACCTGCAAACGCATTTCAAATTCTTGACACATTTTATAAGGAATCTTAAAAACTAAAAACATAAAATTAAAGTGCCTACCAATAATTTGGTAAGCACTTTTTTAATGCCCGTACCTGTATCCTTACACAGTTTAAATTGCCCTTGAGGTACTATGCATTTTGTGGGTAACTTTTATTTATCTTTGACCATAGACATTTTTTACAAAATCTTGCATTGCAGCAATGTTTTCATCAGAGATTTTATATGGAGTTTTTCCAATCGCTCTAATCATCTGATAGATTTCTGCTGTAACTTCAAGAACCTTTGAAACTTTAAAAGCACTGTCCATATCCTCACCAACACAAACAGCACCGTGAGATTTTAAAAGACAAGCGTTTGACTGTGTTCCAAGTGCATCAACACAGTTTTGAGCAAGCTCTGGGCTGCCTGGTAGTGCGTATTCTGCCGTTTTCACTGTTCCTCCAAGTGTCTGTGCTGCCTCATCTATAACAAGCGGGATATCCTCCCCACAACACGAGAATACCATCGAGTACATAGGGTGTGTATGTACAACTGCATTAACTTCTGGTCGAGCTTTATAAATAGCAAGATGAAGACCCGTTTCAATTGTAGGCTTTTTTGTTCCTTCAACAACATTTCCGTCCAAATCGCAAACTACAATGTCATCCTGCGTAACAATTGTGTAATCCATTCCACTTGGAGTCAAATAAACCAAGTTTGTTTCTTTATCACGAAAGCTTATATTGCCCCATGTTTCTACAGTGTAACCAGAGTTTAGCATACGCAAACCTGACTCAACAATAAGTTTTTTATAATTCATAATGATATCACTCTTTCTCCGACATTATATATGCCCGTGCCGGACTAGTCAATAAAAATCTGTTTTTTTAGATAAGATATGGCAGAAATATATTTAACTGCCATATCCTAATTTTGTACTAATAATTAGCCTGCATATTTTGAAAGATACTCTTTATGATCTTTAGCATTATCTTTGGTTATAAGCTTTGCACCTGTGTCGATATTTTTCTCTGATTTTTCGCCCTTAACAAGCTTTACAGCATTTTCAACACCGAGTTTGCCCATTTCTGCTGGGAACTGTGCACAAGTTGCGAACATCTCACCGTTTTCAACCAAATTAAGTGCTTCTATAACGCCGTCAAATCCAATAACCTTAACTTGCTTTTCTTTCTTTGCTTCTTTAACAGCACGAAGAGCACCAATAGCCATACCATCATTTCCACAATAGACAAGCTCTATGTCTGGGTTTGCTGTTAAAATGTTTTGGGTTGCTGCGTATCCTTGGTCAACTTCCCAGTTTGCTGATTGCTCTGCAACAATTTTTATAGAATCTCCTGCACCTTTAATAAAGCCGTTCTTTCTATCTGCTGCGTTTTGTTGTCCTGCAATACCTGTAAGGACAGCTGTTTTTGTTCCCTTTGCAAAGTTCTTTGCAATATATTCGCCAATCGATTTTGCACCTTCATAGTTGTTTGTTCCATAGAAAGGTACTTCAACTCCAGCCTCTTTGAGAACAGAATCCTCAAGCTTGGTATCAATATTTATAACTGGAACATTTGCCTCTTTACATTTTTTTAGAGCTGCTGCTAGTCCCTCTGAAGAGCTTGGAACTATACAAATTGCATCAACACCTGAAGTAATCATATTCTCAACGATTGTCAACTGATCAGCTGCACTGGCGTGCTGATCGCCTGCTTGAACTTTAAGCTCGATGCCGAGTTCTTGCGCTTTTTCTTTTGCACCATTAACCATTGTAATAAAAAACTCGTTGTTAAGTGTCATCGGTATAAAGCCAACAACAATCTTTGAGTCGTCACCTTTTGATGGGTCTTTAGTGTTGTTGTCTTTGTCTTTGTTCTTTGAACAACCAGCCAAGACGCCACCAAAAATAAGAGTAAGTGACATGAGTACAGCTACTAGTTTTTTCATTTTTACATTACCTCCAAAAATCTATTTATGTTAATACTTTCCGTATATAACATCTAAATTATTCAGCCTTTCTTTCCTTAGCCTTATCAAGATAAACTGCAACTATGATTACAAGACCTGTTATGATTGTTTGATAGTATACAGCAACATTGAGTATCTGAAGGCCACATTTTAGCATTCCGAGGATTAATGCACCCACTAGTGTATTTCCTATTTTCCCCTTACCGCCTGACATTGCAATTCCACCGATAACTGTTGCAGCAATTGCGTCTAGCTCATAACTGGAGCCTGCATTTGGGTCTGCATATGAAAGACGAGAAAGAAGAATTATGCCTCCTATGACGGAAAAAATACCAGCTATAACATAAGTTAGTGTTTCAATTTTTTGGACTTTAATACCTGAAAGTTTTGCAGCATTTGGATTTCCACCAATTGCATATATTCTGCGACCAAATTTTGTCTTTTTAAGTGTAAACATAACCAAAGCATATAGGGCAAAAACATATAAAATAACAACTGGAATTCCTAAAATCTCTGTTTGTGTTATTTTTGCAAGCGACTCTGGAAAACCTGCAATTGGTCTTCCGTCTGTTAAAACCTTTGTAAGACCTCTTACAATCTGCATTGTGCCCAATGTTACAATAAACGCCGGCACTTTTCCATAGCTTACTAGCGCACCATTTATACCACCAACTAAAGCGCCAACAGCTAAGCAAATTAGCAATGTTGCAAAAAGTGGGACGCCAGCCTTAACCAGAACACCTGCAAATATTCCAACGAAACCGACAACCGAGCCCACTGAAAGGTCAATTCCACCAGTGATAATAACAAGCGATGCACCAATACCTATAACTGCAATAACCGCAGACTGTGAAATAATGTTTTGAATATTGCTTGTTGTTAAAAAGTCTTTACCATTTATTGAGCAAATGACTGTAAAAATAATCAAAATCAATACAGCACCAATATATAATGTGAGAGATTTGACATCAAATTTTTTTAGCTTTTCTTTAATGCTATTCACCTTGTTCGCCTCCTGTAAGAGCATAGTGTAGAATTTTTTCTTGTGTTAAATCATCCGTGTTTTGAAGATTTGCTGTTACTCTGCCATCTTTTAAAACAACGATTCTATTACACATTTTTTGAATCTCAACCAAGTCTGAAGAAATCATCAAAATAGAAGCGCCATTTTTTACAAGGTCTAGCATAATGTTATAAATCTCATCTCTTGCTCCAACATCTATTCCTCTTGTTGGCTCATCAAAAATATAAACAGATGCGTCAGAATGTAACCATTTTGCAATAACAACTTTTTGCTGATTTCCACCAGAAAGATTTTTCATCTCTGCTAAATGTGATGAAGTTTTAATTTTTAGCTTTGATATATAGTCTTTAGAAACTTCTACCATCTTGTTTATATCAAGCACGGGGTTTCCAAATTTTTCAAGATTGGGTAGTGCTATGTTATCTGTTAGTGTATGTATAAGAATGAGTCCTTCATCTTTGCGGTCCTCACTCAAATAAACAATCCCCTTGTCAATTGACTCCTTAACATCCTTACCCTTTAGTTTTTCTCCATTTAAATAAACTTCACCATTTGTTTTTTTATAAGCTCCAACAATACATTTTGCAAGCTCTGTTCTGCCCGCTCCAACAAGCCCAGAAAGTCCTAAAATTTCTCCCTTTTTAAGCTCAATGCTAACATCTTTAAGAATGTTTTTATAATCCACATTCTTAACTTCCAAAACCTTAGTGCTGTCATCAATGTAATTGTTTTCTACTCTCTCAAAGCTTACATTTCGTCCAACCATAAGCTTTGTAAGCTCATCAACATCAGTTTTATCAAGGTCTACAGTCGTTACATACTCGCCATCTCTTAAAACTGTGCAACGGTCTCCAATTTCAAAAAGCTCGCTCATTCTGTGTGAGATATAGATAATTCCGATTCCCTTCTTTTTAAGATTTCT
>CAZEKQ010000002.1:51109-80991 GCA_964512735.1 uncultured Eubacteriales bacterium
GTTGAAGAATTCGCTATTACTTCTCTTATTTTTTTAAGATTCATAGTATCGTCAAAAGCACAAATTTGAGTTGCAATATTTCCAAGTGCTGTGCTTTCTTTACTACAGGCGACAACCTTTTTCCCTGTTCTTTTGGCAGTAAGCTCATTTACTACAACATTTTTTGAGCCTCCACCGACTATATAAATTCTTTCAAGCTTTTTATCTATTACTCTTTCAATATCCTCAATCGTTATTGCATAACAACAAGCCATAGACTCTTGAACCGCTTTTATTATTGTGCCCCAGTTAAGCTCTCCACTGGCTTGATTTGTTTCTTTGAGATACTCCCAAATTTCCTTGCTCATACTTGTTGGGTTGAAAAACCTAGTGTTATTAATGTTAAAAACAGGGGTCTGCCCAATGTGTTTATTTGCAAGTAGGTCAAATTCGTCCCAAGATATTTTGCCCATTGTTTCGTGCTCATACTCTTTTTTTAGATTTTGAAAAATAAACATTCCAATGCTATTTTTAAGCAATGTTATTTTATCAAATGCACCAACCTCGTTTGTAAGAGAAGCGTTTAAAACATCATCATTTATAATTGGTTCGTCAAGCTCTGTTCCTATAAGCGACCAAGTGCCTGAGCTTATAAATATAAAATCCTCTTCACTTGTTGGAATTGCTGTTATCGCTGACGCAGTGTCGTGCGATGGCACACAAATTACTGGAATGTCATAATCAACGCCGATTTCCTCCAAAATACTTTTTCTAACATTTCCTATAGTTTTTCCGTGAATTCCTATTTCACAAAAAAGCTCCTTTGGAATTTCCATAAGCTCGCAAGCCTGCTCACTAATTTCTCTAGTTTTTGAGCTCATAAGCTGTGTTGTACTAAGCTCACTAGGCTCGTTTATCATCACGCCTGTCATAAAATAATTCAATATGTCAGGCACCATCAAAATTTTGTCTGCAACTGAGAACATTTGTGGAAACTCATCTTTCATTGCCCTTAGCAAATAAACAGAATTTATTTTGTCACAAAGAATACCCGTCTTTTCAAACATAGTCTTTTTTTGCTCATCCGTCAAGACTTTTAATGCTTTTTCGCCAAAATTGTTTCTGTAAGACAGCGAATTCGACAGCATATTACCTAATTCGTCAAATAACGCAAAATCGACACCCCAAGTACAAATACCTATTGAATCTATTTTTTTGCCTTTCCTTACAATTTTCTTTAAACAAGTTTTAAATCCCTGAAAAATCCTAAGCAAGTCCCAATAATAATAATCGCCTACCCTTATCATATAATTTGGTATTTGCTCTATTACCTGTGTTTTTATTGTCTTGCCATCATACTCGCCAATAAGTATGCGAAAAGAAGAGTTTCCACAATCCAGTCCTACCATATATTTTGTACTAGACATTTAAACCTCCCGCCTCTCAAAACATTTTAATATTTTGCTAAGTTAAATTCGAATAACTATGTTATATTTTTGCTGATATTCTTTTAAAAATTCAATATCTTTTATTTTTAGAGATTCCATATCGTCCATTTCATACTTTCTTCCAAGTCCTTGATATTTTGGTAATCCAAGTCGATGATAAGGCAAAAACCAAACCTCTTTTATGTTTTTAAGACGGCTAACATACTCTAAAAATCCTTCAATATCCTCTTTTTCGTCATTGCAACCAGGTATATAAGGGTATCTTACAGACAGCTCGCCCTTAAAATTATCATTTAGCCAGCACAAATTATATAAAATTTTCTCATTACCTGCACCGGTAAACTCTTTATGTTTTTGGCTATCTATGTGCTTGAAGTCATAAAAAATCATATCAACATAAGGCACACAAAGTTTTATATTTTCTAGCGGAATATGTCCGCAAGTTTCTATAAGAACTGAAATGCCTCTATCTTTCATACGCTTTGAAAACTCCTCAATAAACTCGGCATAAAACAGTGGTTCTCCCCCACTAAAAGTTACACCGCCGTTTGAAGTTTTAAAGTATTCTTCGTCTTTTAAAACCTCTTCTACAAGCTCATCAACGGTGTATTCTTTGCCCATCAGAGTTCTAGCATTTTGATAGCAATTATCTACACACTTCATACACTGATTGCACTTTTTATTGTCGGTGATAAATCCAAAGTCCTCAATATATTCTACTGCGTTTAATTCACAACTCTCGATGCATTTTCCGCATCCAATACAAGCGTTGCTATTAAACATTATTTCTTTTTCAAACAATTGGGACTCTGGATTGGCACACCATTTACACCTTAAAGCACAGCCTTTAAGAAAAACAAGAGTTCTAATTCCTGGACCATCCTCGGTTGCAAAACGCTCAATGTTAAAAACATTTGCAGTTTTCATTTTATCAACCTAATTTCTTTTTATTATAAGTCAACCTCGGCTCTTCTTATTACATCCATTTGACAATCTGGTGCTAGCGAAGTAAACAAAGCACTGTATCCAGAAACTCTAACCATCAAATCCTTATAGTTTTCCGGATTTTCCATTGCATCCTTGTAAACTGAATTATCAACAACATTAAACTGAATTTGTTGTGCATATTTTCCAAACAGAACCTTAATCATATCAATAACACGACGACGATGTTCATCAGTTGAAAGTGCACTTTGTGCAAGTCTCATATTGAATATTGCACCCTTTTGGAACCAAATGCTTGGAAGCTTTCCAACAGAATTGCAAGCAGCGGTTGCACCGTTTTTCTCCGAGCCATTTGCAGGTGAAATTCCGTTATTTACAGCGTCGCCTTTCTTTCTGCCATCTGGTGTTGCACCAATCGCGCGACCAAAAGCAACATTTCCTGAAACTGGACTTTGGCTATATGAATAACAGCAAGGAATAGGACCTTTACCATATTTTGAGCTTCTATACTCGTGGCGATAACGGCGACCAATAAAGTCTTCAAGCTCTACTATCCATTTATCTGCCCTGTCATCATCATTGCCAAATTTTGGTGCTTTATTAAGCATAATCGCCCGTATTTCTGAACCTTTTGGAGTTGTTGTTTCATCTTCATAATTTGTTCTGCAAGCGTGAAGAACTTGTTCAAGTGTTAGCATTTTTTTGTTAAACACTATATCATCAAGAGCTGCTAGAGCGTCACCCGCACTAATTGTTCCCGCCGTTGGGCCACCGTCCGCAGAATATAGTGAGCCACCTTCTACAAGGTCAAGACATCTGCCAATACAATCCTCGACAAGAGAAGAGCGAAACGCATTAATATCATAAATGCAATGAATATAATCGTTTATATGCTCTGTTACAACTTGCATATCCATAAAGAATTTTAGCATCTCTTTGTACTCTTCAAAAATTTCCTCTGTACTTGTGCAGTCCTCAATTTTCTTGTTTGTAGGCTTAAAAAGGACGCCCGTATTTGTATCATATCCATTGTTTAAGGTAACATCGAGCACTTTTTGAACGCTAAGCCAAGGACCTTTTGCTGCAAAATCCCATTTGCCTGGAATAGATGCCTCAATGCATCCGTCTGGCGCCCAGTCTACAAGGTCGTGCTCTGCAACTCCCATATCTCTTAGAGTTCTTATAAATGCATTATCATTGTAAAATGCAGGCATTCCACCTTGATGTCTTATTGTTGCCTCAAGCGCAGACAGCATAAATTCATCGCTTGTTCCATCAAACCATTTAATAGAAACTGATGGTGTTACAAGCTTTAATGCTGCACAAGCCTCAACACAAAGGTGTGAAATTTCATTAGTTGCGTCTTTTCCCTCTTGTGTCTGACCGCCAACCGCAAGGTTGATAAACATCTGATATCCCAAGAAAAACTCTGAATCAGGCCACGAACGAAGCTTGTTTAGCTCGTTACATTTTATATAAAAACATTCGATAATTTCTAATGCTTCCTCTTTTGTTATTTTTCCTTCTTCAAGGTCTTTTTTGTAAAAAGGATATACATATTGGTCAAATCTTCCAAGTGAAATTGCGTGCCCGTTTGACTCTAAGTGAACTGCAAGCAATATGATATAGATAGATTGCACTGCCTCGTGAAAACTTCTTGCAGGATTTAAGGGAACATTTTCACAAATATCCGCAAGCTTTAAAAGCTCTTCTTTACGCTCTTGTGAGTTGCAAATTTCAGCTTCTTTTCTACATTCTTTTGCTATTCTGTTAGAAAAATTGACAACAGCTAAATTGCCCTTTAAAGCACCATCTAGGAAAAACTTTTTCTTAACATTTCCTGGCTCTCTAAGGTCAAGCTCTGCCATTCTTTTTTCTATTCTATCAATAACATCTCGAAGTCCCTTGTTAACTACCAAATTATAATCAACAATTTCATTTCCAAGCCCTGCACCGCAAACCCAAGTTTCGTCAATAATTCCTGCATCCCAAGCCTGATTTATATTTTCTGGCAAAGTTTTTCTAATAGCGTCATAGGTTGTTTTGTCCCGCCAATAATCAATGCACTCTATAAGGTCTTGCTTTACATCTTCATCAATATAAAACTTGTCACCAGGACGCTCATCAAGCTTGTATGGATTGCCTTCTAGCTCTTCAAGTATCCACTTGTTTGAATACTCTGGATAAATCGGAGATGCCTTTGGCCACTTAGCTTGGTTACCAACAATCAGCTCATCATCTTTGACCCAAACAGTCATTTGGTCTAGAACATTATAAAAAGCATTTGCTCTTTTTATCGCAATAGGTAGACCCTCATCATCTTTCATTGATTGGGTAAAAATCTTACATCTTTCTGAGCAGACTTTAGGTTCTTGTGCAAATAATCTCTCTCTAAGTCTTTCTATCCTACCATTCATTTTTATACCTCCTATATTTTTATGCCCGTAATGTAACTTGTTACCTTAGTCTCATTATAAATCAAGATTAGCATATGTCAATGACTTTATACGAATTTCGTCAGTTTAACATATTATCACCTTAGTTTTTGTGAATTTCAACATATTCAAAAGCAAAATGTGCATAATAATTATTATAAATGTTGTTTATTATGCTTATGTAACGTTACATTATTTATTGTAAAACTATTGATTTATTTCTATTTTTAGGTTATTATATATTAAAATGTAAAAGTTAAGGGTGTCAAAGTTGAATAAGAAAAATATTGGAATACGCGAAATTGCACAGCTTGCCGGTGTTTCTGTTGCAACTGTGTCAAGGGTAATAAACAATACGGGCAATACATCTCAGGAAACAAGGGAAAAAGTTAATAAAATTGTTAAGGAATATAATTATGTTCCAAATATAGTGGCAAAAAATATGTATTCCTCAACCTCAAATTCAATAGCAATATTTGTTCTTGATTTGGATAATCCTTTTTTTATAGCACTTATTAAAGCTTTGAATTCAATCGCTATTGAAAATGGATACACTTTGCTCATTTGTGATTCGGAAAACTGCACCGAAAAAGAAATGGACTATTTAAAATATTGCCAAGGTATTAGAACTAAGGGAATTGTTGTAACCGAAGGGCATAGTAGTAATTTTTATAAGCAAAATATTCAAAACACTAATATAGTTTTTCACGACCGTTACATATCGCCTGAATTTTCTACTGTTAAATCTAATAACGAAAAAGGTATTAAAATGCTTATTGATTATTTATATAATCTCAATCACAAGCAATTTGCTTTTGTCGGTTGGATGCCTACAATTAAATCAAGCTTGGAACGAAAAAATGCATTTGAGGAAGCTTTAAGCGACAAGGGCATTAGCATATCAAACGAATATTTTTATCAGGGGCATTTAAATATGCAAACAGGGGTTGATGCTCTTGACTACTTTTGCTCGCTTGGCAACCGGCCAACTGCAATAGTTTGTGGAAACGACCAAGTTGCCAAAGGTTTTATAACAAGGGCACATATGTTTAATATAAAAATTCCTGATGATTTTTCTGTTGTTGGATTTGACGGAAGTAGCCAAGACTATTTTTATCCAAAAATCACAACAATAAAGCAAGATGTTCAAACTATAGCGCAAAAGCTCTTTGATTGTGTTATTAGTTCAGATGATGAGGCACAATTTCATATTGTTGATGTTTCAATGGTTATTGGTGACTCTTGCAAAAAAGTGTAAGCTTGCATACATTTAAATACTGGAAGTATTTTTTTAAAAAAATCATACCTATCAATTCTAATCAAAGAGTTGATAGGTTTTTTCTTTGCAATTTATTTTTAATTTCTCCATTATTCAAACTGAAAAGTGCTTTTCCGCCGTTAAAAATTCAATTAATTATACATACCGTTTTGAGACATATAATCATAAATTTTTTCTCCATGTTCTTGCTCTTCTTTTTGAATATGGTTTAGCACATTTCTAACATTTGTATCTTTAAATTCAAAAATACAAGTGTCATAAACCGAAGACACATGTTTTTCTGTTGACAGCACATCCGAACATAAATATTTATCTTTTGGCTTGTCTGCGCTATTGCCCTGATACTGATAGGTTGGTTTTTGTTGCGACTCCTGCTGATTTCCTCCGCCCATTTGTGGAACATTTCCGCTCATAATTTGGTTAATTGTATCTAAGTGTTGTTGCTCTTTTTGTCCTAACTGTGTGAACAAATCCTTTAACTGTGGGTCACACGCTTCTGCAGAGTATTTTGCATACTTATCAACGCATAGCTCCTCGTGTGATTTTAAATCCTCTAGCAATGTTGTTTCTTTCTGACTAAACGTCATAATAATCACCTCTACAGTATTATTTTACAAAATCTAACTATTATTCATAAAATAAAAAAATCTTCTAAAGCATAATAAATACACTTTAGAAGATTTAAAATTATTTTTTAGTTGGCGACAATCTCTTTTATGAAAAATTCTTGTCCACCCAATAATTCAAGATTTTTCGCCTTGCAATTTGGACACACACCCTCATTTTTTAGCACATTAAAGGTTGTATTACATTCCTTGCAAAGTGCATTTCCGGGTAAAACTTCAATTTCTAGTTTTGTATCCTCTAGCATTGTACCATCAACTGCGGCAGGATAACACGCTTCAACATACTCTGGTATCATAGAAGAGAGTTCTCCTATTTGTAAAACTAATGATTGAATTTCTTTTATGTCGTTTTCTCTGGCAAAATTCTCCACCGTTTTTACTACTTCAATTACTACTCCTAATTCGTGCATATTACTACACCTACCTTTGTGATGTGTAAATTCTAAACATTACTTATCAAAGGTCTTTTTTACCTTTTTAACTGCAATTTTGACTTTGCGTTTTAACGCTTGTTTTATTACAAACGGCTTTAATTCATTAAGTGTTACACCTTCGCCATCGTATTTTTTTACAAGTTTTATTGCATCGAATTTGCACTTAGTTGTACACTGTCCGCATCCAACACACATAAACTCGTTTACAACTGTAGCACCACAGCCAAGGCAACGCTCTGCTTCTTTCTTCATCTGCTCTTCTGATAAAGTACCACGAGCGTCTCTAAAAGCATCTTTGTCTTTAGATTTATCAGGAATACTTGCTGGTCTTTGTCTTGAAGTATTATCGTATCCCTCAAAGACAACATTTTTCTTATCAAGGCAATAATATTCTCTGTTGTCACGACCAAACACCAAGCTTTGTCCCTTATGAACGAAGCGATGAATTGATATGGCGCCTTCTTTTCCAGCAGCAATTGCATCAATTGCAAATCTAGGACCTGTGTAAACATCTCCACCAACAAAAATATCTGGCTCAGCTGTTTGGTATGTAACTGCGTCTGCTTTAACTGTTTTATTTGGGTTAAACTCAACCTTACTATCAGCAAGCAAGTTTCCAAAATCCATTGCTTGACCAACAGAAAGTAAAACGTGGTCTGCATCTACAATCTTTGTTTGAGCTTCGTCATATTTTGGATTGAATTTACCATCTTCATCGAATACAGAAACACATTTAACAAACTCAACACCAACAACGCGTCCATTCTCTGTAACGATACGCTTTGGACCCCAAGAGTTGTTGATTATGATGTTCTCTTCTTCTGCTTCTTCAATTTCTTCATCAAGAGCAGGCATTTGCTCGCGATTTTCAAGGCAGAAAAGGTTAACAGTTTCTGAACCTACTCTTGTTGCAACTCTTGCAACGTCGATAGCAACATTACCGCCACCGATTACAACAACATTGCCACTTAGCTTAACTTCTTCGCCAAGGTTTACGCTACGCAAGAAGTCAACACCTGCAAAAACGCCTTGTGCATCTTCGCCTTCAAGTCCAAGCTTTCTGCCTGCTTGTGCGCCGATTGCAACATAAAATGCTTTAAATCCTTGCTCTCTAAGCTCTTTTATTGTTACATCTTTGCCAACCTCAACGCCTGTTTTAAACTCAACGCCAAGTTCTCTTAAAATGTCAATTTCTGCATTAATAACATCTTTTTCAAGCCTAAATTCTGGGATACCAAGAGTAAGCATTCCGCCAAGCTTGTTTTGCTTTTCAAACACTGTTACCTTGTAACCATCAATAGCAAGATAATAAGCACATGAAAGTCCAGCTGGACCTGCACCGATAATAGCGATTTCCTTGCCATAGTCGTGTCTTTTCTTAGGTATGAAACGAACATCTTTATTTAAATCTTGCTCAGCAATAAACTTTTTGATTTCATCAATTGCAACAGGCTCATCTATATCGCCTCTTGTACATGCGGACTCGCACTTCCTCGGGCATATGCGTCCACACACTGCAGGGAATGGATTGCCGTGCTTAATAAGTTCAAGAGCTTCTTTATACCTGCCTTGAGAAGCAAGCTTTATGTAACCTTGAACAGGCAAATGAGCTGGACATTCTGTTTTACATGGGCTTGTACCTGTCTCAGCAACATTTTTGCGATTAATGCGATAATCTGTATTCCAATTTTCTGGACCCCACTCTGTATCACGAGGAGTTTCAAACTCCACTTCAGGAGTAGGAACAGCTTCACATAATTTTCTACCTAGTGTTAAAGCATTAGTTGGACAATATTGTACACATTCTCCACATGCAACGCACTTATCCTTATCAACCTCTGCAACATAGTTTGAACGCACCATATCTGTATTTTTAAACAATGATGCACTCCTCAAAGAGAAGCAACTACATCCACAACAATTACAAATAGCATGTGTTTTACCAGAGCCATCTAAATTGGGAATCTGATGCATCAAGCCGTTTTCTTCTGCTCTATGTATAATTTCAAAAACTTCTTCACGGGTAACTTCTCTGCCTCTACCTGTACGGATATAGTATTCCGCAGCGTGTCCCATCTGAATACACATATCCTCTTTGAGATGCCCGCATCCTTCACCCATTGCTTCTCTTGCTGTACGACAAGCACAATCTGAAACAGAGAAAATATCGTTATCATTTATGTACTTTGATACTTCCTCATACGACGCTTTTCTTGTATCGCCTGAAATAGCTGTTTCAATAGGGATAACACGCATAAGGCCTTTACCAACAGGTATAATTCCTGCTGTTGCTGAACCTCTAACTTTACCATAATCATCAAAAGCTTTAGCAATTTGTGGATATTTTTCCACATTTTCCTTATTGTTTACCATCATTTCCATAACGCCAGGAATCCAAGTGTCATACCAATACTCATCAACACCATTTTTTTCATTAATGAAGCATACACCAGCCATTGCTAAATCCCACAGGATTTT
The DNA here is from genome assembly GCA_964512735.1 of uncultured Eubacteriales bacterium. GTDB lineage: Bacteria > Bacillota > Clostridia > Oscillospirales > Acutalibacteraceae > RZYX01. The sequence continues at coordinate 60,734 of CAZEKQ010000002.1, forward strand.
AGTGACTTCTTCAACAGGCTTACCACATTTGTCTGCCACCTGCTGAGCTGTTTTTGGAGAACGAAACTCCAAACAAAGACCTATCTCCGCCATTTCGTTGGTAACAACAGGTTCCAAAATCCTATATTCTGGATCAGTCACATTGTAAGCGTTTTTGTCTGTACTCTTTCTTCTGCCAATGTGATTAGCAAGTTCCAACACTTTTTCTTTTGCCATTATTATTTCCCCCATATTTATAATTTAAATATAATACTTAATTTTCATTCCAGTTTTTTACTTCAGTACGAATCCAGTCTGCCCACTCTTCAATTCCCTCTCCATTTTTTGCAGAGATTGGAATTACCTTGATATTTGGATTCAACTTTTTAACTCTTTCCTTACATAACTCTAAATCAAAATCAAAGAAGTCCATAGCATCAATTTTGTTAATTAATAAAACATCAACAATAGAGAACATCAACGGATATTTGAGAGGCTTGTCATCTCCCTCTGGAACACTCAAAATCATTGCATTTTTTGATGAGCCTGTATCAAACTCTGCAGGACAAACCAAATTGCCAACGTTTTCTAAAACGACAAAATCAAGTCCTTCAGTTCCAAGTCCTTCTAGGCCTTGCTTTGTCATATCGGCATCAAGGTGACACATTCCGCCGGTGTGTAGCTGAATTACTTTAACACCTGCGTTTGAAATTGTGCGTGCATCAACATCAGAATCAATGTCTGCCTCCATAATTCCAATTTGCATCTCGTCTTTTAAAGCCTCAATTGTTCTAAGCAAAGTTGTGGTTTTGCCTGAGCCTGGTGATGACATTAGGTTTAGCAAAAAAGTCTTATCCTTTTTTAGCTCCTGTCTAACTAAATCAGCTCTGCGATTATTGTCATCAAAAACACTTTCTTTAATTTCGATAACTCTAAATTTATCCACTTTTTTTACCCCCAATTATTAAAAAATAAATCTAACTGAATTTCCCTTCGTGGTCAAACCACGGCTATTGTTTAAAGTTTAACATATCTAAAAATAAAAAGCAACGAAAAATCAACGAAAAAACAACATTTTCTTTTTATTTTATATGTATATTCTAATTAGCAAATATATTTCGAATTTCATTCACACAATACTTGTTATAACTGCCCGTTATACTCTTAAAACAGACATTATATAGTTTTTTAAATTACATCTTAATTACTTAAAAATCACATCGTTGAAAGATAGTAGTCAAAGCCCTCTTGCAAATACTTTGTTGCGCCCTCGCCATCTCGCTTTTTCATAAAATCAAGAAAAGTTTCTAGGTGCTTTACGCTTTTCTCTTTCCCATATATTTTAACAGAATTTTCCCAAAAAATCATACCCGCATCTTTAAAAGCATTTAAAGCTAAAGGAAGAATCATATTTTGGCTACGAACACATAAAGCGTGGTGAAACTTAAAAGCCTTTTGAGCAATTTCGCTATAATCATTTTCACCAGACTGTTCACAAGCTTGCTTTACTTCGTCAATAATTTCTTGCAAAGCGTCCAAATCCTCTTGCGTATGTTCTTTTGCAAACTTTTTAAATGCGGCACCTTCAAGCGCCAATCTAAACTCAAAAAGCGACTCTGTATTTGCTTTATCAAACTGACCGCCATTGTATTTTAAAATAGCATTTAGTGTTTCTAGCGTTCCTGTTTCGGCATAGTTTGACACAAAGGTACCTTGGCGTGGTACAACCTCTATAAATCCCATTCTTTGCAAATCCTGCATACCTGCGTGGACAACTGTTTTTGAAATTTTCATCTCTTGTGCAAGTTCCCGCTCCGACGGCATCCTCTCGCCCTGTAAAAGACGCCCCGATAAAATCAGCCCTTCAATTTTCTCAACAAACAAATCTTTTATTGTTGGTGCAACTATTTCGCCAAAACGCACATCATCACCCCTTCCATAGTTGTGGTCTAACCACTGTTTTATTTAGATTGTATTATAATTAACAATCTGTGTCAACACTATAGCCTGAATATTTCACAGCAATTATTTTTTATTCTATATACCAATTATTATAGCTACTAAATGCACATAAAAAGAGCAAGGTTTTATCCCTGCTCCATTGCTTTTTTCATTGATTTTATATATTCCTTTACTGGTTCTATGCTGTTTTCTCCATACTCTTCTATGATTTTCACAATCGCACTGCCAACAATTACACCGTCTGAAACTTCGGATATTTTTTTTGCTTGATTTGGTGTCGAAACGCCAAATCCCACCGCACAAGGAATTTTTGACACCGTTTTTACAAGTTCTATCATTTGTCCTATATCCGTTTTTATGTTTTCCCTAACGCCTGTAACGCCAAGTGACGACACACAATAAATAAACCCGTTTGCCTGTTTTGCAATCATTTCTATACGCTCTTTTGAAGTTGGTGCGATAAGCGATATTAAAGCTACATCATATTTTTGGCAAATATCTATCAGCTCTTTATTTTCTTCAAATGGCAAATCGGGAATTATTATTCCATCAATCCCAACATCTTTACACTTTTTTAAAAACCTCTCTTTTCCATATGTGTAAACTAAATTTATATAAGTCATAAACACAAGCGGAACGGTAACATTTCTCCTAACTTTTGATACCATATCAAATATTTTATCCGTATCACACCCAGCACTAAGCGCTCTTTGGCTTGCATTTTGTATAACTTCTCCCTCGGCAATTGGGTCAGAAAAAGGTATGCCAATCTCAATTAAATCTGCTCCAGATTCTTGCATTGCAATTATAAGTTTTTCAGTTGTTTCTAAATTCGGGTCACCCGCCGTTATAAAAGGTATAAATGCCTTTTGGTTTGAAAACGCCCGATTTATTCTATTCACTAATTTCAACTCCCCTGTAGCGTGCTATAGAGGCAACATCTTTGTCGCCTCTGCCCGACAAATTTATAACTATTATTTTATCTTTTTCTAAAGTTTGTGCGATTTTTTTTGCATATGCAACTGCGTGAGCACTTTCAATTGCTGGAATTATGCCCTCAACCCTCGATAGATATTCAAAAGCGTCAACCGCTTCATCGTCCGTTATTGCCACATATTTTGCTCTACCATTATCTGATAGCATTGCGTGTTCTGGTCCTATTCCTGGGTAGTCAAGACCTGCCGAAATCGAATAAACTGGTGCAATTTGGCCATACTCATTTTGACAAAAATAGGACTTCATACCGTGAAAAATACCAACACTTCCCGTTGACATTGTTGCCGCTGTTCTTTGTGTTTTTACGCCCTCTCCAGCCGCCTCGCAACCAATTAGCTCTACTGTTTTTTCATCTATAAAGTCATAAAAAGCCCCAATTGCATTGCTTCCACCACCAACGCACGCCAAAACCATATCTGGTAGTCTTCCCTCTTTTTCTATTAATTGTTGCTTTATTTCTTTGCCTATTACGCTTTGAAAATCCCTTACAATCATCGGAAAAGGGTGGGGACCCATAACAGAGCCTAGCACATAATGAGTGTCATCCATACGGGTTGCCCACTCTCTCATTGTTTCGTTTACCGCATCTTTTAGGGTTTGAGTTCCGCTATTTACAACATTTACTTTTGCCCCTAAAAGTTCCATTTTAAAGACATTTAAAGCTTGTCTTTCTGTGTCTTCTTTGCCCATAAATATTTCACATTCAAGCCCCATTAATGCCGCCGCGGTTGCAGTTGCAACTCCGTGCTGTCCTGCTCCCGTTTCAGCAATTACACGAGTTTTTCCCATTCTTTTTGCAAGCAATACTTGACCTAAAACATTGTTAATTTTGTGCGAGCCTGTGTGGTTTAAGTCCTCTCTTTTAAGATATATTTTTGCACCACCCAAGTCTTCGCTCATTCTTTTTGCATAATACAGTGGCGATGGTCTGCCTGCATAGTTTTTAAGCAAATCGTTTAACTCGTTTACAAAACTTTCATCATTTTTATAAAATTCATATGCTTCTTCTAATTCGCTAACAGCGTTCATTAAAGTTTCTGGTATATATTTACCACCATATTTTCCATATCTACCGTTTGACATTTATTGCACCCCACTCGCTAAATTCCCTTTACTATTTCTATTATATTTTTAATTTTCAACGCATCCTTTTCTCCCTTTGTTTCGACACCACTGCTAACATCAATACACAAAGGGTTTGAGCTTTTTATCGCAGTCATCACATTTTTTTCATTAATACCACCGGCTAAAAAAACGGCTTTTCAAGCTTTGGAATTAAAGTGTAATCAAATGTTTTTCCACTGCCACCGTACTGACTTTTTGTATAAGTATCAAGCAGTAGCATTTGGCAGGGCAAATTTTGCGCTTTTAAAATCTGCTGTGTATTTTGCACCCTCACCGCTTTTATCACTGGATTTTCAACATACAAATTAAGCATTTTTATATATTTTTCATCCTCATCTCCGTGCAGTTGAATAAAATCTATCACTTTGTTTTCACAAAGATTTACTATGTTTTCAATTGGCTCGTTTACAAAAACTCCAACTGTTTTTATACTACAGTTTAGTTCTGATTTAAGTTTTTTTGCCTGTGTTTGTGTGATTTGTCTTTTGCTTTTTGCAAACACAAATCCTACATAATCAGGTGCATATTTGTTCATCACTCTTACATCTTCTATGCTTTTTATCCCACATATTTTAACTTGTGTCATTTTAAAATCCTCTTAAATTGTCTAGCATTTCTTTTTTATTTTCACTTCTCATAAGAACCTCGCCAATCAAAACAGCGTCCACCGCATTTTGATTTAATTTTTCAATATCTTGCGCAGTTTTTATCCCGCTTTCTGAAATAAAAGCAACATCGCTTGGCACTAAGCTTCTAAGCCTTAGACTACATCTAGTGGTGATGATGTTTTTATTGTTTTTGTCTTCCCATTTTCAAAAATTTTTAAAACACCATCTTTGCAACACACCCTCATAACTGGGTCAAAGCCTAAAAAGGAGTATCTTCCCCACTTCTCACTACCTTCTACACTTTCTAACAAATAATAATACTCACTAAAATTCGACAGCCTTTTTAATATTGATATTGGTGTTATTTCGTCTGCGTTAATTTTGTGGCATATTGGATAATTGTCATAACCTTTTGCTAATGTTCTCAAAAAATCAATTTCACTGTTTTTCATATTTTCCACTAATATTCAACTGATGGGTTGAAACTCCTTTCTAATATTTTAAAAAATTTTGCTTTAGTTTTATTTTCGGACAACAAAAAAGCCCTTGCCCCTAAAAAGGGACAAAAGCTTATAAAACTCCTGCGGTACCACCCAAATTGGCGTAAAACGCCCACTTATTTTGCATACCATCATATGCACCCCACTGATAACGGACGAGGTTCCCGTTGGCGTCTACTCCAAAAAGTTTCGAGCCACCCTCGCAAGTCCATTCAGTTAATTCCTGTATTACCGCACTCGCACCAAACGGCGGCTCTCTTAAATACCATCCTAAACCTACTACTCTTGCTCATCGGTTTTAAATATTCATTTTGTTCATTATATTATTGCAACTTAAATTTGTCAACAACTTTTTTTGCTAATTTAAAAATAAAACTAAAACTTAGTATCTAAAACAGTTCCAAAAAGTTCTTGAGCAGATGTAAAATTAGCTGTAACACCGCTAAATTCACCGTTTTTTGCATTTATTACATCTGTTATTGATTTTTCGTTTCTATTTTTCTCTTTTTGAGAAATCTGCTGTATCTTTTTTGGATTTTCTTTTTGGGCACGCATTGAAATAGACATTGAATAAAGATTTGGGTCGTGCTTTAATAAATATTTTTTATCAGCCCGCGAAACCTCATCGCCCGAAATAAGACTTCTAGAAATTTTAAGACAAGTCAATCTTATTTTTGTTTTTTCTTTCTCATCCTCTGACTTTTCTCTATTAATTTTCATCTCATTTTGAAACGCTTGAATTTTTTGTGTCTTTTCTTTATTTAGATTTTCGACTTTTTCTTTCAAACCGGCTTTACTATCTAAAACACTCAGTTCTTCAGGCAAGTCATTCTTGTCCAAACCTGCATCATCAGAAATTTTTATGTTCCTTGCCAATTCTTGAACACTTTGGCTTTTTTCTTTATCTGAGAGTTGCCTGTATTTAAAAGGATTGCTTTTTGGAAAACGCATAGACATCGACCTGCCATACAATTGGGGGTCATTTTTCAATAAAAATTTGTGGTCATCATATGGTACACTGTCCCCTGAAATTATTCTTCTAGAAATTTCGAGACAAGTCAATGCGATTTTCATTTTTTCTTTTTCATTATTCATCTTTTGCCTATTAAGTTCCATTTCGTTTTGAGCTTTTATAGCTTTTTCTAAATTTTCTTTATTCTCTGCTATTTCTTTTTCGTTTAACCTTATTTCATCATCTGTTAAATCACTTGTTTTTTTAGAAAAAGATTGCGTGTTTAAATCTGTATTTTTTCGTACAAAAGCTCGGTTATTATTATCTATTCGCATTAAACTTCCTCCTTTTTTCAAGAATATGCTACCACATTTTATAATTTTTTTCATAATTAGCATTAAATCTGGATAAAAATAATTATACCTCTATTCTTTATATCTGTTTTAACAATGAAATAATTTAAAAAAATCCCATTTAGCATTCACTAAACAGGATTTTGATGTTTTATTTTGAATTTTCTGCAATAATAAAGTTTATTTTCCCAAACACAAATTCAATTGGAATTAAAACTGCATTCTCGCAAACAACCTCACTGTTTTCGTGCATTTTTTGCGGGCTAAGTTCTAACTCTACTTCCTTTTCGTTAGACATATTTACCACAAAAAGACCGTTGTGCAGGTTTAAAAATTCGCTTACAGAAGCTTTTGCAAGGTCATTTATTTTGTCAATATCTTCTTTTGCAAATCGTGACGCCAATTTTGTATAGGCATCTTCGCTTGCATCTACTGCTGTAACCACTGACAATGCACCGCCAACTTCTTGAGTTACTGCATTATTAAATTGCACTTTGCCACTTATTTTTTCAACATTAAGAGGTGTAAAATCATCTCCAACAAATCTTATCAAATTTTTGAAAAGCAACGAGATATAATACTCATAATATTCTTGATTTTTAAAAGATTTTAAATCATAAAACTTTGAAATGACATCATTATCATCATCATAAATAAAGTCATCTTTTGTAATTTTATACTCTGACTTGTAATTATTAATCGACTCTTCAAAAACAGAATTTGTAATATAACCCTTGTCAACAAGTGCTTGACCTATTAACAAATAACCTTTCTTTTGAGATGACAATAGCTCGTCCACCTGATTTTCAGACAAATACCCCTTTTCTACAGCGATATCACCAAATCTTTTATCAACGCTCATTTGAGCATTTGAAACTTCCTCTACCTGAGTTGAGTTCATATATCCTGCGTTTATAGCCAAAACTCCCAGCTTTAATCTGGTTGTGTTTTTCACCTTAATTGCTTCTGATAATTGAGCAGGAGTGACTATGTTTTTGTTAATAAGATAGTTTCCAAATAATTGTGTAAACATATATTAGTCCTCCTCGCTAACTTTTTGCAATACTTTTAAAACATATTCATCGCAAATCGGTTTTTGGATAAAATCATATGCACCAGCATTAATTGCATCATTTAAATAACTTTGAGTTCCAACAGATGACGCCATTACAACCTTGGCATTTTTATCAAACTCTAGTATTTCAGTAACAGCCTCGATACCTGTTTTTTCTGGCATAACGATATCCATAAAAACAACGCTCGGTTTGTTTTCTTTATACATATCAACTGCCTGTTGACCGTCGCACGCCTCAATTACATTGCTGATTTCAATACTATTTAAATATTCTTTCATCTTCTTCCTTACGAGCATAGAATCATCACAAACTAACACGGATAAATCTTTTAACACCATTAAAAAACACCTCATTTTATAAAGTTACCTGTTTATTTTATCATATATAACAAAAATACACAAGTATAAATGATGTAATTGGGTGTTTTCCCATTAAAGTTCGGAATTTGTATTATCCAGCATTTTGTTAAATTGTTGTTTTATCTTTGATTTTTCAAATTCACTACTCGCATTTTCCATATTCTATATTCGCTTTTATAGCATTTGTCATCGTCTTCAAAGTCATATTTCAACTCCTGATAAGAGATATCAATAATAAATAAATCTTTTGTAAAATCAATTATCATTCTCGATTTGTCTGATTTCATTTAACAAATTAATAACGCAGTCTAATTTATGTTCGGATAAACTTATATCCAAAATGTCAATTCTTTTAATGTGAAAAATTCCAACTTTACTATTGGTTCACATTTTTTCTAAAGGCTCATTAAAATCACACTTGTAATAATATAATAAAAAAAATGTGCAATAAAACGTTATACAGTATCTAATCATTGTAATATTTTTTTATTGACATTCTTCTCATATTTATGTAAAATTAATTCGATTTTTAATAACAATCTATTTTATCAAAGTGAAGGTGGAAACATTGAATATTATTATTAGACACAGTTATGAGCAAATCAGCAAATACTCTGCACAAATTATCGCAAATTGTGTTAAATCAAATCCGCGCTGTGTTCTAGGTCTTGCAACTGGTGGCACACCTATTGGTACATATCAAGAGCTTGTAAGGCTTCATAAGGAAGAAGGGCTTGATTTTTCTCAGGTTAAAACCTTTAATCTTGATGAATATCTTGGTACTGGAATTGACTTAGAAAAACCTTATTCTATGGACCAAAGCTATGCTAGGTTTATGCACGAGGAATTATTTAAAAATATAAATATAAAACAAGAAAATATATTTATCCCAAACGGGCTTACAAAAGAGCCAAAAAAGTTTTGCAAATGGTATGAGGACGAAATAAAAAAAGCAGGTGGTATAGACTTGCAAATTCTAGGCATTGGTCGTGACGGTCACTGGGGATTTAACGAGCCTGGCTCTTCACTTGGCTCTAGGACTAGAGTTGTGGCTCTTACAGAGCAAACGCTTGATGATAACTATGAGGCTTTTTATAAAAACGCTAACATCAGTCGTGAGCAAATGCCTCATTTTGCTATTACTATGGGCATTGGTACTATTCTTGAATCCAGAGAAATTCTTATGATTGCCAATGGGTCAAAAAAATCTAGCGTCATTGCTAAATGTCTGGAAGGCCCTGTAACTGCTCAAATCACTTCGTCTGCAATACAGCTTTATAGTGGAGAAATCAATGTTGTAATTGATGATGAGGCTGCATACGAGCTTAAAAATACTCACCACTACAGGCATATGGAAAAAACGAATAAGCAATACGGCTTATAAAATCAAATCAATAAAAACGAGCATTGCAAACACTAGCAAGCTCGTTTTTTTATTTAAATTATTATTCAGTTTCATACTGCCAGTCCAAAATTCCACCAAACTCATAAATATTTGTGTATCCCATATTTGCTAGTTTTTTGGCGGCTTGTTTGCTACGCTGTCCTGAACGGCAATGCACTAAAATTTCTGCATCTAAATCTGGCAAAAGTTCTGGTCGCTCATCTAAAATACTTTCATTAGGAATTAAAATTGAGTTTGGAATATGCTTTTCGTCATACTCCTCTTTTGTGCGAACATCAAGGATAATTATTTCGTCTCCACTGTCCATCCTCTCTTTTGCTTCCTTTTGAGAAATTTGTTTAAATGACGCATTTTCTGCATTTTTATTTTTGGGTGTTGCAAATATCCCCACAATAATCACTCCTATCATTATTCCATAAAATGTTGTTATATATGGATTTGAGGTCGTAGGACATCCACCAGTAGAACAGCCTATTAGTTTATATTTAATAAAATAACCATAAACTCCTCCTAGTAAAGCCCCTATGAAATATTTTACCATAAGTATTCCCCCCTTATTAACCTTAAATACCTTTATATTAATTCTACATTATTTTGCACATTTTTCTGTAACTAAATCACCAATAATAACAGTATTGTGTTGTAAAAAATAAATAGTATAATATATAATAAACGATACAAACTGAATTTAAGAAAGGGGAATAACAATGTTAATTAACTGGATTACTATTAGAGTAAATGACTTTGAAAAAACTAAGGAGTTTTACAAAAATTTTTTGGGGATGAATGTTGAAAACGAGTTTTCTCCAGACGAGGACACATCTATTGCTTTCTTTTCATCAGATAATGAAACTAAAATAGAGATATTGCATAACAAGAACGAAAAAATCGACGATAGTCAGAATTCTAGCGTATCCATTGGTATGACGGCAGAAAACTACGACGAATTGCTAAACGAGGCAAGAAAAAGAAATATAATTGTGCAAGAGCCCGTCCTTTTAGGCGGATATCTACTTTGCTTTTTTGTGCAAGACCCAAACGGTGTAAAAATTCAAATTATTCAAAATAATAAATAATTAATAATAAATAATAAAAAACTCCCAACTATGCCACAAGCTTGCGTTGGGAGTTTTGTTTTATTTTTTTACTGTTGGAAGGCTACTTAAATTATTTTCTTCATTTTGGTCTGGCAAGGATTTTAAATACTCATTGCCACTTCTTTTTGAAATTCCAACACCTTTAATCTCACCTTGTCTTGCAAGGTTCACGCCCTCTTGCTTGCTTACTATTCTCTCGTCAGACAGCTTGTACCCTGTGATTCTACCCTGCTCTTTTACAAGCCCTACTATTTGCTTTGCGTTTTCATTTGGTGTTGGTATTTCGCTCAAAGCGTTCATTGGCAAAACTTCGTTTATATTATTTTCCATAACTTGTATCCCCTTATTTTTTGCAAATATTTAAAAAGGTTTTTATATTTTCTGTTTCTTGACTTTCATTGCTACCCGCTCTTCCGAGTCTATCACAAAGCCCCAAAAGCGCAACTTCTTCTATATCTGTATCCTGCTTCATACCTTTAATATTTGCATAGGAAAGACCTTTTATTACAAACAAAATTTGCATATGATATTTTACAAGTTGAAAAACATCATTTATAAAAATTTCGTCTTGAGTAAAATTTGATAAAAACTCTTTTGATAAAACTGCGCCAACCTTATCGTGATTATATGATGTTATTTTGCCCTTTTTTATCCTTGTTGTTTGCGGTTTTCCTATATCGTGGAGCAATGCAGACCACATAAAAACTAATTGATTTTTGCTTTTTGATTTTACTTTTGCAGCCTCGTCCACTACCATCATTGTATGATTCCAAACATTCCCCTCTGCGTGATAAATAGGAGATTGATTTGTTTTTGCAATGTTTTTTATCATATCAAACGGATAGCTAGAAAAATCAGGATTATCATATATTTTATTTAAAAATTTTGAGGGCTTGTCATCATAAATTAGATGGTGGCATATTTCATCATAGAGTGCTTGATTTGTCATTTATCCCTTTCACCGTCTTTAGATTTTAGTCCAAAAACGGCTCTTGCACTTTCAGCAACAGGGTCGTGATTTATATTTTTCGACCTAAACTTGCCGTCGCTTTTTTTATTATTTTTAGTGCTTTTCTTCTTGTTTTCTTTGCTCATAAATATGCTCCTTTTTGTATTATAAGGCTTGCAATTTTATTGTTTCACCATCAAATACAAATATTCTGCATATTCTTTAAAAGCATCTTTTTTTCCTATCCTTACGGCAATCGTCTTTTACTTTTTGTTTATCACAATAATAGCAAACCTCATTTGTGAGTTCTTTTCCTTCAAAAAACTCGTCAAGATTTTGTATTGTAGTAGACGCTATATTCTCAAGCGCTTCTTCTGTTAAAAAAGCCTGATGAGATGTTAAAATAACATTTGGACGAGAAATTAGCAAAGATAAAACATCATCCTTTACTATAGTTCCTGAAAAATCCTCAAAAAACAAGTCAGCCTCTTCCTCATAAACATCGAGCGCTGCACCTCTTATTTTCTCATCATTTAGTGCATTTAAAAGCGCACAACTATTAATAAGTGCACCTCTTGATGTGTTTACAATGTATGTTCCTTTTTTCATTTTTGCAAACGCATCTTCGTCAATAATGTGCTTTGTATCCTCTGTAAGCGGGCAGTGCAATGATATTACATCGCTTTCTCTGAACAAAGTATCAAGGTCAACATATTTTATATCTGTATCTTTTGCCGGAAAAGGGTCGTATGCAATCACATTCATTCCGTATCCACGACAAATGTCTATAAATACTCTGCCAATTTTCCCCGTTCCAATAACTCCAGCAGTTTTACCGTGCAAATCTATACCCGTAAGTCCAATTAGGCTGAAATTGAAATCTCTTGTGCGATTATACGCTTTATGAAGCTTTCTATTAAGGGTTTGCAAAAGCGCCATTGTATGCTCTGCAACGGCATACGGAGAATAATCCGGAACCCTGACTATATTTATTTTTTCATACGCTGCTTTAAAATCTACATTGCTATACCCTGCACAACGCATAGCCAAAACTTTTACTCCAAAATCGGCTAGGGCATTTATTGTTTTTTCATCAATATCATCATTGACAAATGCACAAACTGCATCGCATCCCTTTGCAAGCCTTGCAGTTTTAGAATTTAACTTTCCTTCAAAATAATCTATTTCATATTTTGTATTTGCTTTATCAAACCAAATTTTGTCATACGGTTTTGTATCAAAGAAAGCAATCTTTTCCATAAAATCACCTTTTCTTATTTTTATTTTGTTACATTAAAATTACAGAGTAATTATTGTTTCTTTCCTTTAATTATAAAAAATGCAATCCCTGATGATATTAAGCAAATAAACAGTGGAAATGTATTTGTATCATCACTTGTTTTTGGAGTTTTTTTATCATAAGCATTTTTGATTTTACCTGCCGTATTTTCTGCTGTTGGGCTTTGTGCTTTTGGTGTTTTATCATCTTTTATAATTTCTATATCCTTTTCTATATAAAATGCATACATAGAGAAGTGATTTGCAAAAAATCTTATACAATAAACATCATCAATAAATACTATTTCAGAATTTAAAAATTCTATTTCATTATCTTTTAAAAATGCAACTTTTATTTTATCTTTTTGATGTAAAAGCTCCTTTGGTACTGGCAATGTTATTTGAACTGATTTTCCTTCATTCGGTTGGACTTTTGCACCAGTATTTACACTGAATATATCAATATCTAGTGCAAATAAGTTTTTGAATTTTAGATGCTTTCTAAACAAATCTAAATAATTTGAATCATACACTAATCGCATTTCTACAGACTCATTAAATGTGCCTTGCAATGCAGTTATTGACACTAAATCAGGGTTTATTATTTGGCTTGGAATTTGTGATACTGTTGCTGTTTGCTCTTTCCATTTTGCATAAAGCTTTGTATCCTCTTCAACCTTATCGTTTTCAAAATCCCACTTGTAATTACATTCACTATCCTTATACCAACCCGCAAAATCAAAACCTTGTTTTATAGGCAATTTAGGTGGCGAAATTTTACTTCCGATTGAAACTTTTGTAAAATCTTCTACAATGCCTCCACCATTGCTTTCAAAAGTTACTGTGCAAGTATCTTTTTTCACAATAACAAGCACAATTTGTGTATTAGAAATCATACCATATTTATCTTTTGCAAAAAACTCAATTCTATGTATGTCTTCACTAAGATTTGGTGAAATTTTAAAACTTGATGTAAAATCACACTTTTCATCATCAAAGGTGTATGCCAAAACCTCATCACCATCATCAATTGAATAATACACCTGTGTTTTTTCAATATTATTAGTGTCAAAAACTAAGCCTTTAATGTCGTATGTTCGTCCTGTGTAAAATATATTACTTAAACTTGAGGGAGTTGTAACCAAAATTTTGGGCGAACCACTGATTTGACCAACACCCACTAAAGTAGAATAATTTAAATTTGAATTAGGCAAAAGCTCTTTGTTTTTCCATGCGTATGCTATTGCAACATCACCCGAACAACCGCAACATCGCCCAGATGAAAATAAATTCGCATCTACATCACCCTTTTTACCGCACCAAGTTGAATCTATGTTTGTTACATTACTATTTTTCCCTACAATAAAATTCAGCTCTAAATCTTTTGTGCTTTCTTGAACAGCTTTAAATCCAAAACCATTAGTAAAAGGTGTAATTTTGGTAGGATTTTCATTGTCAATCAAAATATTGGAGTATGTTGCGATATCTATCTTGTAGCTTATATTAGAATAATTTTTTATAACATATTCTATTTTTATAAACTGCCCTTGATTTATAAGCGTGGCATTTAAAATTAGTGTAACATCGGGGATAATTTCTTTCTCAACGCCTATTTGCATATTAGTTATATCGTAACCTACATTGTCAATTAACACCTTTATTTTGTAACCACTTATTTGTCTTTTTTGACCGCCTGTGGTTTGTATCCATTTGCCCGAATTTTTAACAAGTATATTATAAGCGTAGTCCGGCGAATTATCCTCAAGCTTTATATGCTCACTCTCCACTACAATTGTGTTCATTTGCGAATTTACTTTGTTTTTGTCCCTATCCTTCGGCCTCATTCTTGAAGCATTCACCTGAAAAGGAACTGCCATTATTGCAAATATAGCCAAAGTCAGAGTTGCTAGAGTTTTTTTATAAAACATTACAAAAACCATCCTATTATTTTATTACATATAAATTTATCACGACACAAATATAAACTCAATATATTCTTTTAACGAAATTTCTGAACATTATTGTCGAAATATGTAGTAAAATGCAAAAAACAATCTGTAAAGCAATAATGCTTTACAGACCTGTTGCTAATTAATATTAAAATTTTTATCATTCCACACTATAACTAAAGTGCCATCTTTTACTATTATTTGGCTTTCCTCACCAACAAATTCATTGCTAACTCCAATTGGATAATCACTTGTTATTGTGGCATTATCAAGCTTGTATTTTAGCCCATTTAAATAAACGCCAGAAGCTTTATCTCCATTTGCGAAAATAGAAATTACACCCCTTTTTGTGCTGTCAAAATTAAAAGCACTATTTGTAATAGAAGTAATTACCATACCCTCGCCAACCAAAAAGCCCTTTACTCCTTGCTTTGACAAGTAAGCAAGTGTTTGAATATTTGCAATTGTATGGTCAAGCCTGCCACCAAGTCCACCATAAATTACAAAGCATTTATAGCCTTTTTTAAGCCCTGTTTGGACTGCCAGCACCATATCGGTATCGTCTTTTTGCTCTGGATGTTGTATAATGTTAGAGTGATTTGGAATTTCACCAATCGAATCAAAATCACCAAGCAATATATCACAATCAATATTAAGCCGTTTTAAATACTTATACCCACCGTCTGCTGCAATTATCAAATCATTTTTTTGAACATCAAACGGTTTGTTGTCAAAGCTGCCCGCACCAACGATATAACATATGTTTTCTCTCATTTTTACTCACCAAAAACTATTGTATCATATTATTGTTGAAAAGTGTAGGTAATATCTGCTATAATTTTTGTGAGCAAGTTACATAAAATATAGCATATAAAAGCTATTATGTTATAAATATTAAGGAGGTTTTTATATGTCAAAAGTAATAATCATAGGTTCTGGTCCTGCAGGTGTTTCTGCGTCATTATACACAGCTCGTGCAGGGATTGAAACAACTATTATTTCCACAGGATACAGCGCTCTTAAAAAAGCTGAAAAAATAGAAAACTATTATGGATTTAAAGACCCTGTTTCTGGCTTGAGTCTTGAAGAGGATGGAATTAATGGTGCAAAAAGGCTTGGCGTAAATGTTATTGAAAAAGAGGTTGTAGGACTTTCTTTTGAAGATACGCTAGTTGTTAAAACTGTTGATGAAGATTTAAAAGCAGATGGTGTAATTATCGCCACCGGCTCGCCTCGATTTGTGCCAAAAATCAAGGGTGTTGTTGAGCTTGAGGGCAAAGGCGTTAGCTATTGTGCCGTTTGCGACGCGTTTTTTTATCGTGGTAAGGATGTTGCCGTTTTGGGTGACGGAGAGTATGCCATTCACGAGGCTTTAGAGCTTTTACCTGTAGCAAAATCTGTTACAATTCTTACAAATGGAAATCCTGCACCCGAAAATGTGAGCAGCAATATTATTATCAACACTAAAAAGATTAATTCTTTGACTGGTGATGAGCGACTTTCAGGCATTGAGTTTGATGATGGTTCTACGCTTGATATTGAGGGTGTTTTTATAGCTTTTGGTGTTGCTGGAAGTGCAGACCTTGCTCGAAAAATTGGCGCTGTCACTGTTGGGAAAGATATTCAAGTTGATGAAAATATGGCAACTAATATTCCGGGACTTTTTGCCGCCGGTGACTGTACCGGTGGTCTTCTTCAAATTTCTAAGGCTGTTGGAGAGGGTGCTAAGGCTGGCACACAACTTGTGAAATACTTGCGTAAATAATTATTGTTGGAGTGATTTAAATGGTGTTTGAAGAGTGTAAGGAAGCTTTTTCCACACACTTTCCCTTTTGGGAGCATCTATCAGAAGAAGAGCAAAAAACTTTATGTCTTAATACCTTAAATTCATCATTTAAGAAAGGGGAGCACATACATAGCGGTGACACGGACTGCAACGGTGTAATGACTTTAAAGAGTGGGCATTTGCGTGTTTTTCTGTTGTCAGATGAGGGGCGTGAAATCACACTTTATAGAATGTATCCGGGCGATATGTGCACACTTTCTGCCGCTTGTGTTTTAAACAACATTGAGTTTGATGTTTTTATTGACGCTGAGGAAGACAGCGAGCTGTTAATTATTAACTCTAAATATTTTGACACACTTTTAAACGAAAATATCTATGTTGAAAACTTTACATACAAGCTTTTGACTAAGCGTTTTTCAGATGTTATGTGGTCTATGCAACAAATACTTTTTACAAGCTTTAACAAACGGCTTGCAAGATTTTTGATAGATGAATCTGAAAATATAAACAATGATAAAATCAAAATAACACACGAGCAAATTGCAAAATATATGGGCAGTGCAAGAGAAGTTGTATCACGAATGCTTAAATATTTTGAAAATGAAGGCTTTGTCAAGCTATATCGTGGCGGTATACAAATATTAGATAAGCAAGCACTTGAGGATTTGTCTATTAAAATTTAAAATTGCATAAAAAATAAGCACTAACCATTTATCAGGCTAGTGCTTATTTTATTTTTAGTATTAAACATTTATCATTGCCATAAGCTCTACTTTTGGTCTTACCCCAACTGCTGTATTTACAACTTTGCCATCTTTTATAACTACAAGTGTTGGTATGCTCATAACATTGAATTGTGCTGCAAGCTCTGGTTGCTCATCAACATTAACCTTGCAAATTTTTGCGTTGTCTGTCTCTCTTGCGATTTCTTCAACAACGGGTCCTATCATCTTACACGGACCACACCAATCAGCCCAAAAATCAATGAGAACAGGCTGTGTTGACTGGAGTACCTCTTTTTCGAAGTTGTCTTTTGTAATATTTAAAACTGCCATCTCTCTTCTCTCCTTTAAATTTAACATTAACTCTATTATACTCAATATATATGTTTTTTCTGTGACTAAATCACACGATTTTGTATTTTTTTGAAATTTGTTTTTTAAAAAAACACCATATATAATCATAGAATTATAGTGACAATCATACAACACTACTGAACACTGTGTCAAGTATAAAAAAACTGTTGCCTATATAATTATACGGTGCTTTAAAAGCTTATATACGCATTAAATTAATAAACCCCAAAAATCTTTTACTTGTGTCTCAAAGCTCATAAACCCTGCTTTTTGACCTTTTATTTTATCAAATTCCGCCTCATACTCTTTTTTTATCAAATCAATATCCACATTCATTTCTAAAAAACATTCTAACAACGCTTTGCACATTTGAAGTTTTCCACTTGTAAACATTGGTTCATTTGTTGCTACATAAAATAGAATTCTTCCCATATCATATTCACATCTACAAAGTTCTAACGGTTTTTCAAAGTTTATTCCAACACATTCACCCTGTGTTGTAAATATAAAATTTTTAAAACTTATGTCACCACGACTTGCGTTCTTAGTAACTGCATAATATTTTTTAAGCCATTTGCAAAGCTCTGTCGCCACTCTTTTTATGTTTCCTTGGCTTAGCAGTCCTTGCTCTATTCTTTCTAAAATTTTATCATACAGTATTCCATCCACCCGCTCAATTACTGCTGTGTTTCCATAAGTAGATAAAATTCTTGCAACCCCTACATCGTTAGTTTGCAATAAATTAGATGTATAAAATTCTATATCAAGCTCTTGTCTGCTTTTATAATGCTTACGCAAAACATTGGTAGGTTCTAACTCTTTGTTTATACTATTTATTTTGATTTTTTCGTCCTGATTTTCTAAATGCTTTTTAAACTTCATTTTTTCACTTCTTTTCACTTTAAACTATAATTATATTATTAGTATATTAAGATACTACTATATTTTTAAAATTCTTACAATTGTATGCTGTAAATAAATTGAATAAAAACTTACAGATTTTTTCATCAATATATCCGTATTAACTGCTAACAATACTACTGCAAACGCAATTAATATTTTAAAATTAAGGAGTGTTATAATATTATGCCTAGTAATAACAATCGTAGTGTAGTACCAGAAGCTCGTGAAGCACTCGACCGTTTCAAGATGGAGGCAGCTTCCGAAGTTGGAGTAAACCTCAAACAAGGATATAATGGTGACCTTACTGCAAAAGAAGCAGGTTCTGTTGGTGGCCAAATGGTTAAAAAGATGATTGAGGCTTATGAGCACGGTATGAAATAACCAAAATTTTAGTATCACTTATTAATTCTGGGCAAACTTGCAATAGTGAGTTTGCCTAGTTTTTTGCCTTTTATTTTTTATATAAAATTATAAACTCTATCATTTTTTAAAACAGTATAAGCAAAAACTGAATAGTTACCTTATTTTTACAGCATAATAAAAACACTCACTATAACTTTTTGACTGCACATTTTGCTTGACTACAATAAATATTGTGTTAAAATTATAAAGTAATAAAGCAGATTTTTGCAATAAAAAGACGAACAAAAGAGAGGTTTATAATGAAGCCCATTAGATTTTATATCGCAATGATTTTAGCTAGACTTAGCTATTTTATGTTAAAATTAATAGGAAGAAATGCAACCCACTTTCCAGGCCTTATAGCTGTTAGGATTTGCCCTAATATTTTAAAATACTTAGAGGTTCCAAACAAGGTTATTTCAATAACAGGGACTAACGGCAAAACCACTACATCAAATATGATTGTGTCATTTTTAGAGGCTAATAATGTTGACTTAGTTGCAAACCAATCAGGTAGTAATATTGAGGGCGGTATCATTAGCGCACTTTTAACATCTACTACTTTTTTTGGAAAAAATAAAAAAGAGATGGCAGTTTTTGAAGTAGATGAAAGGGCATCTGTTTATATTTTTCCTTATATCAAACCTGATATTATCGTTGTTACCAATCTTTATAGAGATTCTTACAAGCGAAATGCACACGTTGATTATATAGTTGAAACGCTTGAAAAAAGCATTCCTAAATCCAGCTTGCTTATTTTAAACGGCGATGATACACTTACTTGCAATTTATGCAAGGACAATGCCCGAAAATACTTTTCTATTGCTCCACAAGATTTTGAACAAGAAGTTTTTGACAGCATAATTCAAGATGCTATGTATTGCCAAAACTGTGGTGAGAAGCTTGTTTTTGATTTTAAAAGGTACCATCATATCGGCTTAGCACATTGTGACAAATGCGGTTATAAATCGCCCAGTGCTGATTACTTGTTGACTAAAATTACAAGCGAGCAAATAGTTATAAAAGAAAATAACATCGAGTATCCTTGTCAAAATTCTATAAGAAATATCACCGATAACTACAACAAACTTGCAGCCATTAGTGCTTTGCGCGCTCTGGATTACAGCTTTGAAAAAATAGCAAACTACTTTAGCGAGCTTAAAGTTGTGGAGTCAAGGTATAATGAAACAATTTCAAATGACAAACGGGTTGTTACAATTTTGGCAAAAGACCAAAATCCCGTTGCAAATAGCCGTGTTTTTGACTTCATACGCAAGCAAAGTTCGTGGGGTACTATTTCAATTTTATTTATAAACGAAATTCACCCGCACGATGCTAGTTTTGTTAGCTGTGAGAATATGGCGTGGCTTTATGATGCTGATTTTGAATATTTAAATATGCCTGCTGTAAAGCAAATTTTTTGTATGGGACATCATAATTTGGAGTACAAATCAAGAATGCTTTTTGCAGGAATTGATTCTGATAAAATAGAGCTTTTAGAGC
>CAZEKQ010000003.1:0-78369 GCA_964512735.1 uncultured Eubacteriales bacterium
ATTTCAATCCACACCCCCGTGCAGGGGGTGACATTACTAATCATTATTTATTCATTCCTTTCAAAAATTTCAATCCACACCCCCGTGCAGGGGGTGACGGGCAGGGTGACGTTCCCTTCACCACCCCATATTTATTTCAATCCACACCCCCGTGCAGGGGGTGACGTACACTCTCAATATTCCCGTTCTCTATCTCTATTTCAATCCACACCCCCGTGCAGGGGGTGACCGCAAAATATGCTAAAAAAAGTAATTGTATTAGCATATCTTGTGTTTGACAAATTATCAAGACGTTGATAATGTCAGTTTTGTGTTATAAAACACTGTTTTTTTGGTGCGAACCCTCCTAAAGATGTATGTTAGCTTAAGGTTCGCACCACTAAGCCTAATCTAAGAATGAGTCTTACAATATTATACTATTAAGCTGCCCTTAAGGTCAACACTTGGTTTTGTACCTATGTGAATTACTTTTTTTGAATAGTTGTTACCAAGGTTATAAAAGCGAAGACTGTCCTCATTTGGGTTTATGATTGCCTTTAGCTCGTTTTGCAAATTAAGGTATTCGCTCCAATCAACATTACATTCAAAAACGGAGTTTTGTACTCGCTGACCATAGGATAAGCATTTTTTCGCTACACGGTTTAGACGTCTCCTACCGTCTGGCGATTCGGTTTTAATATCGTATGTTATTAGTACAAGCATGTATACCTCACTTCCATAAAAAGGGCGGGTAAGCCTCTAAGTCGCCTCGTATTGTTCTTGCTAATAACAATGCTTGACAGTAGGGGATTAGCCCCCATTCAAGCTTTTCTTTTAAAAAAGGGTGGATTATTTCTTCCCTTTTGCGGTTTTGCCATGACGATAAAAAGTTTTTTCGTGCAGTTGATGTTAGATGCATTGCTCCAGAGCCCTGCACTTCAAAGTCGGATTTTGCTACCTCATTTCGATTAATAAAAGATAGTACAAATCTGTCTGCAAAATGAGGGCGTAATTCTTCCATTAAATCCAGTGCAAAAGAGGCTCTGCCTGGCCTATCTACGTGAAAGAAACCAACATAACTATCTAAACCAACAGCCTCAAGTGCATGGCGGCATTCGCTAGCGAGCAAAGTATAAGCAAAAGATAGCAAGGCATTAACGGCATCAGTAGGGGGGCGCCTATTTCTTGTTTTAAATGTGAAGTAGTCCTTATTTTGTAGGATTAGCTCATCAAATGCAGAAAAGTAGCAGTGTGCTGCATTCCCCTCTAAGGCTCTTAGTGTGTCTTTGTTGTCTATGTTAAGAATTTGCTTTAATTGCTCGCTAATAAAAAGACTTTGTTTTTTTAAGAGGTCGGTATCTAATCTTAAAGGGTGGTCTCTAATGGCACGTTCTATTATCCATTTTTGATTGTGGAGCTTACCAAAGATAAAGTTTTTTGAGTATTCTAATGCACGGCTATCATCTGCTATACGGTATTGTTCTCGTCTTAAAAGAACATTGCCGCTTTTAGGGCCATGAAAGGCTCCGAAATATCTTCCATATGGGCTTAGAAAACTGACTGAGATATTTTGTTTTGCACATTCGCCTAAAAGTTGTGGTGTGGCACCAAAATGATTGAAAAGAACGAGCTGTTCTAAGTTTAATAAAGGTACACGCAACAAAACTTTGCCATCTTTTTTAACATATACATTATTAGTTTCAAGGTTTACTTTAGCTTCAGGCTCTGTTACAAATAAAACATTTAATAATTTTCTCATTGAATATGCGCCTCCATGTATTTTATTACAGAGGTTTTATCCTTTTCGCCGAGAGTTGGCATGCATAAATCTTTAATACTGCAGCTTTGGCAGTGCCTATTTTTTTGTGCTTTTGGTGTGGTTTTGCGTGCATATAAATCATGCATTAATTTTACGGTATTTGTTAACTCCTCTCTAAGTTCATAGGAAAATCCAACAGCCTCTCTTCTTCTGGGTTCGCCGTAAAAGATTGCACCGTTTGGAATTTTTGTGCAAAGCATTTCTTCAAGGCAAACCGCCTGTGCACAAAGTTGTAGTCTATCACAGTCATTTGCCTTCTTTTTCCCTCGCTTGTATTCAACGGGGAAAGGTAGCCACGTGCCGTCATATCCCTTAAGAGAAATACCGTCTTTAGATTTGTGAAATTCAACAATATCACACTCACCTGAAATACCAAGCTTTGCAGAGCGCACCTTTAAGGAGCGAAAAATAATTAAATCACCGCGTTTTTCGGCAAACTCACCATCATGTGCTTTTGTGTGCAGTATTTTTCCAGCGGTTGTTAAATAGTTTTCACTCCATTGCTCTTCAATGTGAATTAGTGCCCATTGTCGTGGGCAGAAAGCATAGTGCTGTATGCCAGAAATCATTAAATAATCACTTTCAGGATAACTCATTCTTCTATAATTTCGGGAGTAAGTCCCTCAAGTTGACTTATTGACGTGCTGCCGTCTGCATTTACTGTTACACTACCATGAACCTTCGCAGACGAGTATTGCCCCGATTTATTATTGTGTGCAAACCAAACTAATTTTTCAACTTGCATAGAGCCGCTTGGGCGTGCTGATGACTCATCGCCCTCAAAAAGCGAAATTAGCGCACTTTTTACTTTGTCGGCATCTACTTGTGAAAAGCCAGTCTTTTCTGCAAGCTGTGGGCTTATGCTGCCATATGTAACATAAACAGCTTTGTTTACCCTGTGCTTTGTGCCCATTGTGTCGGATGACTTTTTGCCGTCTTCAGTAGTTTCACTGTTTACAGATTTTGTAATTTGTATTGATTCAATAACAACAGGCTCGACACTAAAGGCAGACTGAATTGTAACAGGGCCTCTGACTCCTATTGAAACTTCTGATGTATTTTTACCCTTTTTAAATGCAAACACTTGCCCAAAAGTGCGAACATCAAACCACTTAGCACACACTCTATTTGCAACAGTGTCTTTAGATTTTTGTTCCTCTTTAGGGAGTGTTACAAGAAAGCTGTTAAAGCGTTCAGACAGTGATTTCTTACCGTCAGTATTGTTATCGTCCATCTGCACGAAAATTTCTTCTCCAAGCTCTTGCAAGCGGTTGCGAACCTTTCTTTTCAGGCACACATCAGAAACTTCTCCTAAACCGTCGCTCGTTGTGCGTGGTCTGTTGCCGCCAAGCGGGTCGCCATTTGGATTTGCGTTTTTAGCCGTAAAAATTAATGCGAAATCGATTTTATTCTGTAATGCTGTCATTTTGATTTTCCTCCATATTTTCATTATTTTTATCGTTTTTTAAGAAAGCCCTGTTTTGAGCGGAATAACCAAGTAGATAAAGAGGTGATAGCGGAGAGTTATTTTCATAGTCGCCATCTTGGAACAAAGTCATTATTTCATCAATTAGCGATTGGTGATACCACGCTCCGTTTAACTGGTTTTTGTACGGTATTAGCTGAGAGTATAACTGCCCCCATGTTGAGTGCGGCTTTATTTGAAAAGCACTCATAAGCTTTACTGCGTTTGTTGGGCGTTCTTTGGTATTAGACTTATATAAAGCAATGCTTTCCATCTTGTCCGCAACCGAAAGTAGCCTGCCAAACAGATAATCCCTATCCGTTCTTTTTTCATCAAGGTTCAAGCTAATTTCCTCCTTTTGTTGTTTATAATATTTGCGTGCTAAAGCACATGTTATACTTACTGATTTATCCCAATCTGCCTTATGAAACTTGCCGTTTGCATCTGTAAATGATAGCGGTCGAGATGCTTTATTTGTAGCCATATCGACCATGCTTTTTGGAAACGAAAAATTTCCAAACATACATTCTAAAAGCTGCTTGCGAACCTTCTTTTTAAGAATATTATAAGACTTGTCACCTTTGGGTTTTCCGTATACGGCAGATAAAATCTCGTCATAAGACGGTGCGCCTATGTAGTTTATAGGTGTATTTTTAGGCTTGCCTTTTTCGTCTGTTCCCTTTTTCCATGCCGTTAAGAAATACGATGTGTCTTTATGCCAATTTACAATGCTTTCAAGATACTCGTTTTCGAAAAGCTCGTGATAAAACAGCAAACTCATTCTGCCAGTTGTTGCGGCATCAAAAACGGCTATACATATTTTTCTGTGTTGCTGTTTTATAGAATGGGCGCTGCCATACCCTTGTAGAAAACTATTCAGCTTTTTAGCATAATCGGTACTAACTTGGGACCGGGCCTCTTCAAGAATCTCTGTATCTGTTTTTATTGCCATCATATTACTGAATAAATCAAACGAGTTGTCTTGGGCTTTTTCTTTAACTTCTGGCTGTTTGTCAACAGCCCATGTAATAATAACCTGAGTATCTACCGAATACCCATGGTTTGCTATTAGCCATCTTAGCATTTGGTGCATTTTTTGAGATTCTACATAGTCCACAATTATTGCATCATCTTGGGTATTAAATCTGCCGCGAAAGGTAAAGGCACTCGTATCATTACAAGAAATTAGCTTTGCATTTCCAGTTATAGAATTTATGTTTTTTGGGTGGTTTGATGCAACTCGAAAAACGTTATTACCACTTATATAATCAAAAAGATTATTTGAAGTGGAAATGATGTCACTATTGTATGAAATCCATTTATCCCGTAAATCTTTACTTTCCCATGTTTTTATAATATTTGTGCCTATTCTTACGGAAAAGCGAACTCCAAACTTTCTAACCTTGTCTTTGTCGATTTGTATCTTTTCATCTTCATCAGAGGTAGATATATACTCATTCTCTTTAAATATTGAGTTTTCCATTAAGTCCTCAATGATTGTGTCACCCAAAACATAGTGGTACACAGCGTTTAGAGCGGCGTCGCTATTTTTCCACTTTTCTAACTCGTTTAGGTAAATATTTGTCTTTTCTTCATTAAATCCACCAACATAGTCTAATTGGTCACAAAGTGGGTGTGCTGCTTTGCCAGAAGTGCGCTCAGAGGAGCTTTCTGTACTAGGTATTATAATTGTAGTTTGCTTTTTATCACGAGCGGCGCTTAAAAAGCTGCCATCTTCGCTAATAGTTACACAAATTTCGGACTTAAATGTAATATGGAAAATAGGCAAAAGTGTTTTCTTTTCATTTATATATCCATTTTCGTCTGCTTGAACAACGCCAACAATGGAGTGGCATTTTTCATATGTTTCAACTAAGTTTTGAAATATACCCATTAATTATCACCGCCTTCACTTGAGGAGATAGAGTAGTTTTGACCTATAACAAACTCTTTAATTGACTGGTTTTCAAATACTGTACGCTGTTTAATCAAATTGCTATCAGGCGCAGGGAAAGTGATAATTCCATCGTTCATAATGCAGTCCCAAAACCGAACATTAAAGTTTTGAGCGGTATTTTCATCTGGGTAATCAATACCATGGAACATAAAACCGAAATTTAACTCACCATAATTATCATAAAAACCTTCTCCGCTGCCAAACTCACATGGCACAACATAACTTTGGCACTCTCTCGTGCCAAGAAAAACATCACGTCTGCCGCCTTTTTCAATGCTACGTTTTGCAATGTTGTGATGCTTGTGCTCGTTACGGTCGTTTTGCAAATTAGGGCGTGCCTCATTCCACTCAAAATGGGCAAGGACTTGATACTTTACATCTTTTAGATAAGTGTAATAAGATAAATCATTTCCTCCGCTCATTTTTATCGGGCGAATTCCTTTTCCCTCGGTTTGTATTTTGTTTACAACCCTAACAGCATCAATAACCCAGATGAAAGCGGGCTTCCAATACACTGATTCCAAAATTCCTTTTAACGCCTGATAAGTGGGGACTTGGTAAGAGAATTTCTCTCCTCCAACACGGGTTACAGGGTCTGAAAACAGTGCATAACGCCCATAAACCTCAAACTCGACAGAATTACGCTTTCTAACTACTGACTTTAGTACTTCATTTTTCAACTTTTGACCTCCTTTTTATACAATTAGACTATTTGGTAAAATTTCTAAAACGACCCCACTTTCCTTGGAATAATATTTTTCATCAAGCAAAATAATACCGCTTTGCTCGTCAAGAATTGTAAGAGATTGCTCTTGCGAAAGTTTTCTTATTTGCCAATCGTAAAGCTGTACGCTGTATTTTTGTAAATCCTTTAGTATTTTTATTTTTTCTTTCGTTACAAATTCGGTTGGCTGCTTTTTATATTTTTCAATTAAATCGTCAGAGTTACCATGAAACACAACAACAGGTACAGTGCTTTTTTCTATTACAGAAAAGCTTCTACTAGCAGAGTGGAATGCCTGCGCAATAAAATGGGGAAAGTTATTGCCTGTGTTTTTTTGATAGTTTTGCCTTCCGTAATTATTGCTTGATAACATAGAATAAACGGTAGTATCATATTTACCTGCGGGGTAATCCATTTGGCTGCTTTTGCCGCTGAAATATTTTTTATAAAATAAATCCATCGTTTCCTCGCCAAGCAAATCTATATTATTATCAGCGCACAGAAGTATGTCTAAAGTAGTTTCTTTTCCCGATTTTATATCTGGCAATTTTTCAAGGTTTTCATCCTCTAATTCAAATGTATAAACTGTTTTTGGCAAGGCGCTTTCGCCATTTCTATTACACCTGCCAGCGGCTTGTGCTATCGAGTCTAGCCCCGCTGTTGACCTTATCACACATGAAAAGGAAATATCAACGCCAGCTTCAATTAGCTGTGTTGAAATACAGATTATTTTTTTATTTTCGTCAAGCCCTTTTCTGATGTCCTCTATTATTTCCATCCTGTGCATAGGGCACATAGAGGTGCTTAAATGAAAAACCTTAAAACTTGTATTCTTTTCTTTTATTAGACTAAATATTTGAAGTGCCGAATTTTTAGTGTTTACAATAACAAGGCAGTTGCCGTTACTTTCTGCCTTTTTTACAATAAAGTCTGACGCACCCGAAATATCCTTTTTTAAAAGTGGTGAAACGCTTGTTCTTTTTATGTCCTTAAAATCCTCTTTGCAATGTATTAAGTTAGGAGTTTCAGAAATCAAAAGATTTTTTCGCTGTGTATGCTCTAATGTTGGCTGCGTTGCAGAGCAAAGAATAATAGTAGAATTAAGTATTTTAGACAAAAATGAAACAACCTCATTAAAGCAATGAATAGTTTTAATTGGTGCCGATTGCACCTCATCAAAGATAATTACAGAGTCTGCCATGTGCGAAAATTTACGCAGTTTACCACCTTTTGAAGACATAACAGACTCTAAAAATTGCACCATAGTAGTTATTATAATGGGGCTATCCCATCTTGAAGCCGAAAGTTTTCGTATTTCAGATTCCTTTTCGTCTAATGGTTCAATAATGTTAGAGTGATGCTCGAAAACAACATTGTTATCCTCAGATAAGCTTAAAATACTGCGAATGCTTTTGGCTGTTTGCTCAGTGATAGAAAGATACGGTATTACGTAAATAATTCGTTTTTTCTCTTTTTCTTTACAATGGTGAAGCGCGAACCGTAAAGAAGAAAGAGTTTTACCTCCGCCCGTTGGTACTGAGAGCTGGTATATGCCGGTTTCTTTTTCGGCGGCTGCTTTGCATTTTTCAGATACTGCGTTTCGTATTTTATCAATTTTTTCAGTGCTTGAAAAATTTGAAATATTTTTTTCGAATATGCCTATTAAATCATCCCACTTTGGTTTTGAGGGCACAAACTGCTCTTTATTATCAAACAAATAGGCGTCCAGCCTGTCCGCATCTATAAGGCAGGAATAAAGGTATTTAACAACAAGACCCAGCGCAAAATTTGCAGAATTACGGTCGCTATAAACTCCATTTATTTTTTCTAATAGAGAAGACAACTCTTTCTCTGCATCATTAAAAATAGAAATAAGAGCAAGTTTCTCATCCGTTGTTAATTTTGATTTTATGTTTTTGAATGAATATTTTTCATTTTCTACGTCACATATTTTAGCAAAAAGGTCCGCTGTACCATCGGTAGAAAGCCCATTTGTTAAATAATTATGGTGTGCAGTTGTACAAAATGCAATAATCTCTTTTAACAGTAAATCGGCAGCAGATATATTTTGAAATAGTTCATTCGCTAAAAATGCTCCTTGCCATGAGTGGATAACGCTGCCTCTTTCTCCGCCGTTTATAATGTAGTTTTGAAAGTCGTCTGACAACTTTCCTAAATCATGCAGATAAGCAAGAAGCTTTGAAATACTTTTAAATTGTGAGTTTGAAACCGAAATGTTAGCTACATTTTCAGCATGTTCATAAAGAGTTTGTGAGTTACCGCAAGCATTCTTTCGTGCAAGTGCCTTTTTAGTCATGGCTTTTCCTCATAATACATTATTTACGACATATTACCATAAAAATCATAAAAAATCGACTGATTTAGCAAATTCTTGAAAAACAATGTTGAAAAATTTAGATGTTATATACAATATTTAGCTTTTATTTAATTAAAATAATTTATAACTATAAAAAAATCAAGTTGTATGGTAATATAAATATAAAATTCAAAGATTTTAAAAACAAAAAAGGCCCATTTGAAATGAGCCATTAAAGTGATTTTTATGCGGCGTTGTCTTAAAAGCATCGTAAAATCTTTAGTTTTAGCACAGTAATCTATTGTATAACCGCATAACCTAAGGCGGTGCTGCCAAGTAAACGCAGAGTGCAAATGCGGTTACTGCTTGCGGTGATACTTACATTTTGCTCTACCGTATATTCGTTATGGTTTTTATCATATAAAGTAAACTGTAGCGAAATAGTTTCCTTGCCGCTCCATTCTTTTAAGCCAAAGTCAGCGGGCAATAATGAGAAACTGAGGATTTGCCCTTTTTTAATGAGTAAATTATCGGCGTTTTCACCGCCTATTGTGGTGTAAAGTTTACCGCCAAGGTAACAGGACATAGAAATACCAGAAAGAGAAGAGCCGCTGAAAAAAGATGCGCCATCTTCTTCCCGTTGGGCAGAGTCTACACTAAAATCACTGCCGATAAGATTTGCTACATTAATCTGCAAAGAGTCAGTCTGTCTTGATAAGAAAGGGGTAACATAATAATTATTAACAAGTCCCGTCTTTTCAAGTAAAGCCTGTAGTTTAATTACATCTTTCCCAATGTTTTTAATATTTTCTAAGGCAAATTCACTCGCTTCCCGCTCTGTTACGGTTAATAAGTGTACCTTAGAGTTCACCATATATTCAAAAGAAACCTCACCAAGGTTGCCAGTGGCGGCGAGTAGTACATAAGCGTACATCTTTAGAAGCTCCCCTGTATTGTCATCTTTTCGTAAAGCAAAGTTTTCACTGAAGATTATTTTCCAGCCGTAAGGCTCCTTAGCCGTTTGCAGTTCATTCGTATAGCTTCCAAAATGAGTTGACAAATTAAGCGCACAAGCGGTATTATTGTTTGCGGTCATATCCCCTACATAGGGGTGAATGGTATTAAAAACAGCCGCCGTTACAGCGGAAATATCTTTACCGCCGCTTACCCATACAATCCTGTTTCCATACCAAGCCGTTTTATTGCCTGAAAGCCAAACCTCTTTAATGTCTGTGTTTGATGTAAAGGTTTTCTCTAATATACTTTTGCTAAATATGCTCTTTTTAACGACTTTGAAAGAAACGGTTACAACCCCGCCGTTGTCTGAAAAATGAGCGGATTTAACAGTCAAACCCTCATCTGCCGCAAATGCGGACAGTGTAAGCGAATTTCCATTTACGCTGATGTCATAAGCGACAGTGTCACAGCCGATATTAACCTTTATAAAATATCCTTTTGAGAAAAAGACTGCAAATATTATGAGCACAACAGCCGCAATTGCCATAAAGGCGCTGCTAAGAAAAACACCTTTCATTCTTGTTCTTATTTTTTTTAGAAAATCAATTTCTTTTTTATTGACAAATGTCTCCTTTGAGGCGGGCTCACTCATATGCCGCATTGCTTTGCTACAGCTTTCACATTCATTCAAATGCTGTTTAATCTTATGATTTGTAACCTTGCTTGTAAGTTTATCAATATATAATGGCAGCAAATCTTCTATTATTTCACATGCAATTTTTTCACTCATCACTTATCATGTCCTTTCTTAGCTTCTCTTTGCCTCTGTAAAAGGTTACCCTTGCCCAGTTTTCTGTACGGTTCATAATTTCGCCTATTTCCTTAAAAGAAAGTCCGCCGAAAATTCTTAAATATAAAACTTCTTTATAAGGCTCGGGGCATAAATGCAGTTTTTTCATCAATGCAACACGGTTTTCCATTTGCAAAACAATGTTTTCTGCGGAAGCAGTAGTTTCAGTAAAGCCAGTAAATTCAGCAAATGACGGGTGCTTTCTTTGATATGATAAAAGCTGATTTTTGGCTATGGCACACAGCCAAGTTGAAATTTTGCAGGAATTGTCAAATCTATCTATACTGCGCATTGCCTGATAGAATGTTTCCTGCGTTAACTCCTATGCTATATCTTCGCTGTGTACCTTTGAAAGCAGGTATTTATAAACGGTTTTGGCATGCTGCTGATAAATATCTTCTATAGACTGCATTTATTCACCTACTTTCATTCATCTCAATTATTAATGCAAAAAAAGAGCGTTTCGTTACAAGTTTATAAAAATTTTTATAAATTCAATATGTTTTATATTTTTATTTACAGGTATTGCATATAAAAAAACCGCGGTGCAATATGCGCACCGCAGATTTGGCAGGGGCAGAAGGACTTGAACCCTCGACACCTGGTTTTGGAGACCAGTGCTCTACCAACTGAGCTATACCCCTATGTTTTAGGTGTTAGGTGTTAGAAGCTTGGGGTTAGGAGTAAAAAACTGAAGCCTAACGCCTGGCACCTAACACCTAACACCTAATTGGTGGACCATCAGGGACTCGAACCCCGGACCAACCGGTTATGAGCCGGTTGCTCTAACCAACTGAGCTAATGGCCCGCAACTGCGGTGACTTACCACTTCGATATTATATATTGTTATCTTATAAAAGTCAATAGTAAAAATATTTGTTTTAAAAATATTTAAAATAATAAAATAACTGACTTAAAAACATATACATTATATAATAAACTTAAAAATATAATGTCAAAAAAAACCACTTATTTTTTATACTATTTTGAGCAAAATAAAGTCAAGGATAAAAACTTATCCTGATTGTCTTTATCTTACAAAAGCGTTTGCAAAAGACAATCGAAGCGTGACATCACATTTGTGATGCCACGCTCTTTATTTTATTAATTTAAATTAAACTGTTTTATATGTTGAATTGCTCTTTATCACATTTGAATCAATATCATTTAGCCAATTAAGAACATCGTTATATACTTCTTCTTTATTATTGTCGTTTAAAATTTCGTGTCTACGGTCTGGATAAAGAATAAGCTTTGGCAAATGACCTGCCTCGAGAAGTTGCTCGTATGTAGCTTTTACGCCAACAGTAAACATACCTACACAATCTTTTTCGCCAGAAATCATAAGTATTGGAAGTCCTAGAGGAACTTTGTACTGCCAATTTTTACGGTTACATTCAACAGCAAGTTTAAAGGTATCTCTGCAAAAACTAAGAGAATATAGGTCAAAACAATATGGGTCTTCCATAAACTTTTGAACATTTTCCTCATTTGCAGACAACCAGTCACTTGGTGTTTTAGGATTTTTAATTCCTATGTTTGCAGCTTTTCCGGAAAGAGAATAAAGGAACGGATACTTCTTTTGAGGACCTATAACACTCACTGCCTTTTCAAGCGGAGGAATCAAAAGTGAAGAAGCGTAAGGAATACTTGCAGTACCACAATAAACAACACCTGCAAGCTCATCACCAAAAACACTCGAATAAATTCTTGCACAGAACGAACCCATACTGTGGCCAAATAAATAGTAAGGTAGTTCTGGATATCTTTTTTGCATAATATTGTGGAGCTTATGCATATCATCAACAATTCTAATTGAAGCATCATCTGGCATTTCACTTAATTTTTCAAGTGAGCCTGCTGTTTTTCCGTGTCCCAAATGATCGTTAGCACATACTACAAAACCATTACTAGCAAGAAAACGAGCAAACGAGTCATATCTTTCACTATAATCACAAACACCGTGTGCAATTTGGAAAATGCCTTTTTTGTTTACCGAATCATCTTCCCAAATCATACATCTAACCTTATGCTCGCCAGTTGTAGAAGCAAAATATGCTTCCTTTCTGATAATGGACATTATAAAGCCTCCAATAAAATAATTTATTTTAATTCTGTGTCCAAACAGAATTCTTTGCTTTAATTATTCGTTACAAGATTTTAAACCAAGTCAAGTTCATTTCTTGTTCATAAAGCCAATGATATCATTTTATAATATTTAAAAAGAAAAATCCAGTATAAAATTTATTTTTTTTCGAATAATTAAGTTGACAAACCTACAACTTGGCTACTACTCACAGTATTTATATTTGTTTTTTATACATATTGACAGTTATTTTTCTATTATGTAAATTAAAAACTATCTTATTCATAAAATAACTGAATATGCAATCGGTGTTTTCACCTACAATTTACAGCCCTTTTTATATAAAATGTCATCAGCGACAATATTTTAAAGAGAAAGTTGTTCACCTTGTATATCATCTGGTGCTAAAAATGCTCCTAAAGCTGGCAGATTTTTAGTGCGATACCTTTGCGGTTTTTTAAATTCTCCTTCATCGTAAGGCTTAACTTTAAAGAGTTTTTGACCTTTTTTAAGCGACATAACTCCAACGCCAATTGTGTCTTTGGTTGTTTTTGGAGCTATAGAACCAGTGTTTAAAATCAAAAATCTTCCTGCACTTGATTCCAGAGTAAACTCACAATCTTCCCTAATATAGTTTATTGATGCAACTGGACTTCTAGCCGAATACGCTTTAACTAGCTTTCTACGATTTGTTTTAGTTTCATAAACATTCATCTCAAGCTTTGCGACTTTTCCGTTTTCAAAAAAGAAAAGCATATAACCAGAATAATCATATATTACAGTCATATTTACAATATTTTCGCCATCATCCATTTGCAATTTTGTTGGAATGTATTCACCCAAAAGGCTCGCTTTTGTATCATCAAAATCGGAAACCTTAGCCTTGTAAACTTGGCACTTATCAGTAAAGAACAGCAGTTCATTTGCGTTTGTTGCCTCAACAACATCCTTTATACTGTCGCCATCCTTTAGTTTTTGCTCGCCACTCATACGAAGCGATTGGGGTGTAATTTTTTTAAAATATCCTGCCTGACTAAAAAATAAAGTAACAGGATAGTCAGGTATTTCCTCTTCTATTTCAAGCTCTTCTATTTCAGAAGCATAAATAATTTCACTTTTTCTTTCTTTGGAATATTTTTTTATAACATCATTTAACTCTGAAATAATAATTTTCTTTACTCTATTTTTATTATTCAGAATATCTTCCATATCCGCTATTTCTTTTTCCAGCTTTTCAATATCAGATAATCTTTTTAGAATATATTCTTTGTTTAAATGACGCAACTTTATTTCTGCCACATATTCCGCTTGAATTTCATCAATTCCAAAACCAATCATAAGGTTTGGAACAACCTCTGATTCCTCTTGAGTTTCTCTTACAATTTTTACTGCTTTATCTATATCGAGTAAAATTTTTGACAATCCACGAAGGAGATGAAGCTTTTCTTTGCTTTTGGTGTAGTTGAAATATGTCCTACGCCTTACACATTCTGTCCTAAAAGCTATCCACTCATTCAGTAGCTCTTTAACACCTAAAACCTGAGGAGTTCCACCTATTAAAACATTAAAGTTACACGAAAATGTATCTTCAAGTGTTGTAATTTTATAGAGCTTTTGCATTAATTTTTCTGCATCAACTCCACGCTTTAGGTCTATTGTTATTTTAAGTCCCGACTTATCGGTTTCATCCCTTATGTCGCTAACTTCTTTTATTGCTCCAGCCTTTGCACGCTCAATTACTTTATCAATTATTGCCTCGGCAGTTGTAGTTGGTGGGATTTCTGTAATATCAATACAATTACTTGCTTTGTCATAAGCATATTTTGCCCTAACTTTGATTCCGCCTCTACCAGTTTTGTAAATTTTATTTATATCATCAAAATCATACAGTATCTTTCCGCCACCTATAAAATCGGGTGCTTTTAAAGTGTCTGTAATAATATGCTCGGGATTTTTTATAAGCTCAATTGTTGTTTGGCATACCTCTTTTAAATTAAACGAGCATATAGAGCTTGCCATTCCAACAGCAATACCAGAGTTTGCATTTACAAGAATTGAGGGAAAAGTAACTGGCAAAAGTGTAGGTTCTTTCATTGTATTATCATAGTTATCTACAAAATCAACCGTATCTTTATCAATATCTCTAAAAAGCTCTGACGCAATAGGGTCTAGCTTTGCCTCTGTATACCTTGATGCTGCCCACTGCATATCCCTTGAATATGACTTTCCGAAGTTACCCTTTGAATCAACATAAGGGTGCAACAACGCTTCGTATCCTCTCGAAAGTCTTACCATAGTGTCATAAATTGCTTGGTCACCGTGTGGGTTTAATTGCATAGTTCGACCAACTATGTTTGCTGATTTTGTCCTTGTAGAACTTAAAAGCCCCATTTTATACATTGTGTATAAAAGTTTTCTATGCGATGGTTTAAACCCATCAATTTCTGGAATAGCACGCGACAATATAACACTCATTGCGTAGGGCATATAGTTTACTTCTAGCGTTTCAGTTATCCGCTGATTTACTACCTCCCCTGCACCCAAAATATGTGCATTTAAGTCTGTCAAATCATTTATTTTATTCTTTTTATCTTTCTTTTTAGCCATTTATAATCATCCTTATTTCATTTTAATATAACAGAAAAAAACAATTAACTCACATCTGTCATATCAACATAAAGGTGTCCATTTTTTGCTATATGTTCTTTTCGTCCTTCTAAATTGTCGCCAAGCAAAAGGTCAAAAACATCTGCTGTTATCTTTGCATCATCTGGTTTTATCTTTATAAGTCTTCTAGTTTCTGGGTTCATAGTTGTAAGCGACATCATATCTGCCTCGTTTTCACCCAGACCTTTTGAACGCTGTATTGTAAATTTTTCGTCGCCTATTTCTTCAATTGCTTGTGTTTTTTCACTCTCTGTATATGCAAACCAAGTTTGATTTTTGCTTGTTATTTCATAAAGAGGTGACTCTGCAATATACACTTTTTCTGCCTCTATTAGCGTTGGCATTAGCCTATAAATCATAGTTAATATAAGCGTTCTGATTTGAAATCCATCAACATCGGCATCGGTACATATAATTACTTTATCCCATTTTAATGCATCAAGATTAAACGAGGATAAATCTTTATTAGCTTTACTTCTTACCTCTACTCCACAGCCTAAAACTTTAATTAAATCGGTTATAATGTCATTTTTAAAAATTCTATCATACTCAGATTTAAGACAATTTAAAATTTTACCTCTAACTGGAATTATTGCCTGAAAATCTGAATTTCTAGCTTGCTTACAAGCACCAAGGGCCGAATCTCCCTCCACTATAAACAGCTCTCTTTTTGTCACATCTTTACTTCTGCAGTCTACAAACTTTTGCACCCTGTTGGACATATCGTTAGGTGATTGAAGAGTTCTTCTAAGATTTTGTCTTGTAGATTCTGCTCTAATACGGCTACGCATATTGACCAAAACTTGCTCTGCAATTTTTTCTGCCTCAATTGGATTTTCAATAAAATAAACTTCAAGCTGATGGCGTAAAAAATCTGTCATCGCCTCTTGAATAAATTTGTTATTGATAGCTTTTTTGGTCTGATTCTCATAAGATGTTTGTGTTGATAATGATGATATTACAAGCACCATACAATCTTCAACATCTTGAAATGTGATTTTATTATCACTTTTTATATATTTATTATTTTGCTTTAAATACGCATCAATTTGTGAAACAAAAGCACTTCTTGACGCCTTTTCAGGTGCTCCGCCGTATTCAAGCCAGCTTGAGTTATGATAATACTCTTTTAACTGTTTTTTGTTTGAAAAACACAATGCTGCATTAATTCTAACTTTGTAATCCGGCTTGTCCTTTCTATCCCTTCCAATTCTTTCAGTTTGCCAGAATTGAACAGAAGAAAATGCATCGTCTTGCGTAAATTCTTTTACATAGTCGGTAATTCCATCCTCATAAAGATACTCATAAGTTTCAAAACTACTGCCTACTTGATTACGAAGTATGAATTTTACACCCGCATTTACTATTGATTGACGCTTTATCGTTTCTTGAAAATACTCAAGCGGGATGTCTATCTCTGTAAAAACATCTGTATCAGGACGCCACTTTATTATTGAACCTGTATCTTTTTTATCATACTTCTCTTTTATTAACTCAGAGCTTGGCTCACCTTTTTTGAAATTCATTACATATCTATATCCATCACGGTGAACCTCTGCCTCCATATACTCAGAAGAGTACTGAGTAGCACAAAGCCCCAATCCATTAAGACCGAGCGAAAACTCATAACTGCCTCCGGTATTTGTGTCATATTTTCCACCGGCATACATTTCACAAAAAATTAATTCCCAGTTAAATCTTTTTTCATTCTGATTATAATCCATTGGAATTCCACGACCAAAGTCTTGAACCTCTATAGATTTATCTTCATACCTAGTTACAACAACCCTGTCACCAAAGCCCTCTCTTGCTTCATCTATTGCGTTTGAAAGAATTTCAAACATAGAATGCTGGCAACCCTCTAAGCCGTCCGACCCAAATATAACTGCTGGACGCTTTCTTACCCTGTCTGCACCCTTCAACTGCGATATGTTATCATTTCCATATCCTACTTTTTTCGCCATGACTTCCTCCCACATCAATATAAAACTATACTTAAATATTAAAAACACTCAAAATACCAAAAAATACATAATTAACCCATTAACAATAATACTTTACACTATATATTGAGGTTATGTCAAGAAATGCAAAATAGTTGCCCTTCAAAAAGACACTTATACTATTATGCTATATTAACATATGAAAAAGCTGTCGAAATACGACAGCTTTAATATTATGCATTATTAATCACTTGATTAAATTTACAACATCAACCCCACCAAAAAAGGTGAAATATCTTATTGTAAAAATCGGCATACCATCATCGCTAAGATTCCCAACCTGATTATCACAACCGCCAAGTAAAGCAACTCCGGTTGTTTCTACTTGAAAACCTTTTGGTGGTACAATATCTATTCCTCCAAAAATTGCAGTAACATTAAATACTACACTGCCTGCTGGAACTGCATCTGAAAGATCTAGCTCAATTCCACCTAAAATAGCAGTAGCATCCCCGCCACGCAAATTTTTGCTTGAACATTTGCTATGATTACCACCAAATATTGCTAAAAAAGATGGTGTGTCTGATTCACTTTGGGTTGTTTTCTTTCTAAATTCTGGCTCGCTGACAATCTCTGCTTTTGAATTTTTTATTTTTGATACGCTCTTAAATTCACCAAATATTAAATATAAACCTAGTATAATTAAAGCCAAAGACACTGTAATTCCATTTAACATTTTACTATCTATCCAGCCCTGTTGACTTATAAGTAGCCATATTCCTAAAAACAAAAATGCAATGTTACCAATATCTATTTTTGAGGATAGCATATTTCCAATGGCAGGAATAATTATAAATAGTGTCCACCAACCATTAAAACTACTTATATTCCAAAGACCGAAAACATCGCCACAATATATTATTCCAAATGCTATTGCCACAACACCAAATAATGTTTTTGTCGCATTTTTCACAACTTGACACCCCTTTAAAGTTTATTCCGTCTTACTTTTTTAAAATATCCTCTTCATCATTATCAGGCGATTCTTTTTCACCAAAATCACGAGTCGCCTTTAATAGCTCATACAATTCATAAATCTCGTCGTTTTCAGTTAGTTCAATTATTTCATCTTCTTGAAGATATTCATTCAGCACATCTGCCATATTTTCAATCTCAACATCAGGCAATTCATTTGAATTTTTCTCGTCGATTGAGTTAGATAGACTCTTTATTTTATCTTCACCAGTTGCAAGTTTTCTATCATTTTGTTCGTACGATAAAAATGAATTTATAGACAACTCCTTTAATTCATCAGCAACATCAGAATACGGGTTAGAAAACTCTTCTATATTTTCTTGCAAGTCTTTATTTGTACTTTCGCCTTTTTCTATATAATTCGTCTCATATCCCAAAAACTCAAAATCATAGCTTGTGTTGTCTATCTTTTTATTTACTTCATCCGATATTTCTTTTTTTGCGTTTTCTATTGCAGTTTCTTCATCTATTATCTCTTCAAAGAGTTCTGTTTCTTCCAACTTCACACTTTTCAAGTTGTTTTTATCTGCAATGTTATCAATCAAATCATTTTTTGTTTCACGCTCTTGTGTTTCCTGCAAATTTTTTTCGTTTGTGTCTGTTCTCGGGAGCGCTAAATCAAAAGGGTCGGGAGTATTTTCAACCTCGCTTGCCTCTTGTGTTTTTTCTGATTCGTTTTCATTTGATTTTGAATTGGAATCATTATTTTTCAAAGCCGAATCAGATTCTAAATCGCCTGACTTCTCGTCAGTATTATCAGACTTAAAATTACTTTCGCTATCTTTATTTTCTGTTTTTCCTGATAAATCATACTCTTCATCAGTAGTCATAAGCTTTTCAAACAATGCTCCATCAATTTTTTCGTATTCAATTAAATAATTTGACACTCTATGAAGCTTTTCAATATTCGAGCGAAGTATATCCTCTGCCCTTTCATATGCATCAATTATAATCTTGTTAATTTCACTATCAATTTCAGCTGCGGTACTTTCAGAATAGTTTCTTACATGACTATAGTCTTTTCCAAGGAAAACCTCTTGATTTCCTGAGCCGTAGGAAATAGGTCCCAAAATATTACTCATACCATATTTGGTAATCATTTTTCTTGCGATATCTGTTGCTCTTTCAATATCATTAGATGCCCCTGTAGAAATATCTCCCAAAACAACAGCCTCTGCAACACGACCACCTAAAAGTGTTACAATTTCATTTAGCATATCGCTTTTTGCCATATAGCTTTTATCTTCTGCAGGTATGGACATAGTGTATCCACCCGCCATTCCACGAGGTATAATCGAAATTTGATGCACTGGGTCCATACCCTCAATATAAAATGTTGTGAGAGCGTGACCTGCCTCGTGATATGCAGTTAATTTTTTCTCTTTATCGCTAATTTTTCTCGACTTCTTTTCAGTTCCGACAACAACCTTAATTGTAGCCTCATCAATCTCTTCCATTGTTATTGCGTATAAACCTCTGCGAGCCGCAAGCAATGCCGCCTCGTTTAGCAAATTCTCAAGGTCTGCACCCGTAAAACCTGCTGTGGAACGAGCAATTTTATCAAGCTCAACATCAGGTGCTAACGGTTTTCCCTTAGCGTGAACTTTTAATATTTCTTCTCTACCCTTAATATCAGGATAATGAACTGTAACTTGACGGTCAAAACGCCCAGGTCTTAAAAGTGCAGGGTCGAGTAT
This sequence comes from uncultured Eubacteriales bacterium, assembly GCA_964512735.1. Classification (GTDB taxonomy): domain Bacteria; phylum Bacillota; class Clostridia; order Oscillospirales; family Acutalibacteraceae; genus RZYX01. Next base: position 19,497 of record CAZEKQ010000003.1, read on the forward strand.
ATCAGGTCTGTTCGTTGCTGCAATAATAATGACACCCTCATTTGTGCCAAAACCGTCCATCTCAACAAGCAATTGGTTAAGTGTTTGCTCACGCTCGTCGTGTCCACCACCCATACCAGCACCACGATGGCGGCCAACTGCGTCTATTTCATCTATAAATATAATTGCTGGGGCATTTTTCTTTGCTGATTCAAACAAATCCCTCACCCTTGATGCACCAACACCCACATACATCTCAACAAAATCAGAACCAGAAATTGAAAGGAAAGGAACATCTGCCTCACCAGCTACTGCCCTTGCCAGTAAAGTTTTTCCGGTACCGGGAGGGCCTACAAGCAAAACACCTTTTGGTATTCTAGCTCCTAGGTCACTAAATTTATTTGGGTCTTTTAAAAATTCAACAATTTCGCTAAGCTCTTCTTTTTCTTCATCAACGCCTGCAACATCAGCAAAAGTTGTTTTTCGCTTTTCATCAACTCCTGCCTTTATTCTTGCCTTACCAAAGTTCATAGACCTATTAGTCTCGTTGCTCATTGTTTGATTCATCTTTTTGGTAACAAAAACAAGAGACGCAATTACAAGTGCCATTAACAATATTGTCGGAAGCACTGACATCCACACAGATGTTGATGCGCCCTCAATATAATCCATTTTAACTGGATTTTCTGCGTTTTCCGTATTTTGTTCTCTAACTTTATCGTGAACATCCTTAATGAATAAATTGACATTGGGAACAGTATAAATTCTTTTTTCCTTTTCCCCTTCTAAGACATAAGTCAACTTACCACTGCCAAGATTTAGGCTATATTCTGTTACTTTGCCTTCATCAAAGTACTTAACTATCTCATAATATTCTACTCTATCTGTTGTATTGGTAGAAAGATACCAAAAAATTCCTGATATAATTAAAAGTGGAATAAAGAGTAGCGATAATGCAGCACCCCAGCTATTTTTTTTGCTTTCCAAACAAAATCCCTCCTATGTTGAGTATATAATAAAATTTGTTACTCACTATAAATTTCTTTTTTTAAAACTCCTAAATAAGGCAAATTACGATACTTTTCATCATAATCCAAACCATATCCAACCACAAACTCATCCGGAATTTGTGCCCCTGCATAATCAGCAGACAAAGCAACGGCTCGTCTGTCCGGCTTATCGAGAAAAGTGCATATTTTAATGCTATTAGGGTTTCTTGTTCCTAAAATCTCCATTAATGATTGTAGTGTTCTGCCTGTGTCTAAGATATCTTCAACAATTAAAAGGTCATAGCCCGACAAATTAATATCTAAGTCTTTTATAATTTTTACAGCTCCAGAGCTTACAGATTTGTCGCCATAACTTGAAACAACCATAAAGTCAATTTTGCACGGAATATTAATTGCCCTCATCAAATCCGCCATAAATATAACCGAACCTTTCAGTACGCTTATAAGTAAAAGATTTTTACCTTTATAGTCTTTGCTAATTTGTGCCCCCATATTTTTAACTATTTCAGAAATTTGTTTTTCATCTAACAAAATTTCTTTTATATCCTCTTTCACGGACTTACCTCCCGATTGTTATCTCTAAAATATTTTTTGTATTCTCGGTCACAGCTACATTTTCACTTGCACCAAAACCCTCTATCCAAAAGATTTCATCATCACTCGAGAGAATAACGATATCATTTCTTTTTTCTACGGGTATTTTAGCTTCATTAAAAAATTTTTTCAGTGATTTAGTAACATTTCTACCACGGGGGGTAAATTTGTCACCCTGTTTTCTGTTCCTAAAAATACAACACCCAATCATTTTATCATAATCAACGAAATTATCCAATACATCTTTATCATTTTTTTTAATAGTTTTATAATCAAAATCACAAAGCAACCTTGTTTTTATAGTTCCACAGGGTGTAATTATGTTTTTATCATCAAATGGAACACTCCAAAAAAAAGTTTCTTTATTGTAATTTGGAAAATCGAGCACATCATTTTTAACTCTTATATAACAATTTTCGCAAATCTGAACCTGACCTTGTAAAAATAAAATATTATCTACCATATCTATATGCTTTTGCTGTGGATAAATTTTACAAGTTTCAAAAATCAAATTAGCTATAACTCTTTTTCTTATTGCTATATGTTCTTTGCTAATTAAAACTGCATCATACCCATCATTTATTTTAGCTTTTTGGGCTGTGTTTTCTGCAAGCGAGTTTAGCAAGCTTTGGTCTTCTTTTAAACTAGAAGTGCATCTATAAACTGCGTCACAAAAAGCAGGGTTAATTTTTTCAAGTTCCGGAATAACATTATGCCTTATACGATTTCTTGAATATATAGTTTGTTTATTTGTACTATCCGTTACAAAGTCCAGCCCATTTTCTAAACAGTATTTTTCAATATCTGCCCTACTACATTCAATTAATGGGCGAATTATTTTGCCTCGTTTTTCGGGTATTCCACAAAGACCTTTCAGTGTTGCTCCTCGCGTTAGATTAAACAACACCGTTTCAGCATTATCACTTTTTGTATGTGCTGTCGCAATTATTGCGTCTTTTTCAATACTCTCAAAAAACTCATATCTAATACGCCTGCCACATTCCTCTTCGCTCTCTCCTGTTTGCTTTGAGATGTCTGGAATATTGGTGCGTAGAATTTTCAGTTCAATTTTTTCTCTATAGCAATAGTCTTTTACAAATTTTTCATCTTTTTCTGCTTCCTCACCACGAATCCCGTGGTTTACATGAGCTGCTATAATTTTTATATTATAATCCTCTTTTATTGAGTTTAAAAAGGAAACAAGCGCAATCGAATCTGCTCCACCAGATAGGGCAACAACTACTGTTGCCCCACTACTAAGCATTTGATAGCGCTCAATAACACTCAAAGCCTTATCCTTCATATCTGTTCCTTTCCAGAGTTGTAAACATTGTATAATCTGGATTCCAAGCAAGCTCAACCGTATCCGTTGGGCCGTGCCTGTTTTTAGCAATAATAATTTCAACTTTGTTTGTTTCTTCTTCTGGTCCGTCCTCACCATCACCGTAATAATCCTCACGATAAAGCATCATAACAATGTCGGCATCCTGCTCGATTGAACCTGATTCACGAAGGTCTGCAAGCTGTGGCCTATGACTTTTTCCCCTGCCTTCTGTTCCTCTTGAAAGCTGGGCCAAAACAATAACCGGCACATTCAAATCCTTTGCCATTAACTTTAAATTTCTAGTTATTTCAGACACTTCTTGAACTCTATTTTCTGTTCTTGAGCCTGATTTCATAAGCTGTAAATAGTCGATAACAATGCACTCAACATCTTTCATTCTTCTAACTCTAGCTTTCATTTCAGACACGGTAATGCTTGATGTATCATCAAAATATAGTGGGCAGTCGTAAAGTGCTGCGGTTGCTGTGCTAATTCTTAACCAGTCATCTTCATTTAGCATACCGGTTCTCATTTTTGTGCTAAGTACTCTAGCCTCTGTAGATAGCACTCTTTGAGCAATTTGTTCCTTTGTCATTTCTAGAGAAAAGAACACAACCTTTCTCTTTGCAATCACTGCAACATTTCTTGCAAGGTTCAAAGCAAAGCTAGTTTTACCCATTGCAGGACGAGCACCGACAATTATAAGGTCAGAGTTATTAAGGCCTGTCGTTACTTTGTCTAAGTCTGAAAACCCTGTAGTAAATCCTAGGTACTGCTCCCTTTCTGGTGAGCTTAACTTTGTTAGCCTATCATAGACACTATCTGTCAATATCTCGCCAACTCTTGAAGCGTGCGAAGAGTTTTTGCCCTGACGAATGTTGTATATTCTTTGCTCTGCACTGTCAAGCAAAGTGTCTGCACTCTCTTCTTGGTTTGTTGCACTGTCAATAGTTTCTTTTGAGATATCAATCAATGTGCGTATGTAAAATTTTTCTCTTATAATTTTTGCATAAGCCTCTACATTTGCCGTTGATGGGACAGCTTGAGAGAGCTGAAACAAATATGTTTTTCCGGCTGCATCATCATAAACATTTTCTTGTTTCAATTTTTCAAGAACAAGAAGGGGGTCAATTCTCCCCCCCATACCCTCAATGCTAAGCATAGCCGAATAAATTGCCTTATGCTGTGGCAAATAAAAATATTCTGTTTTAAACCCACTTTCCCCTGCTTGTATTTGGTTAATGCAAGGTGGGTCAATTAAAATTGAGCCTAAAACTGCTTGCTCTGCTTCTAGGCTATATAATGTGTTTACATCCATAGTTAAATTCATATTTTGCACGGAAGTTATTCTCCTTATAAATACTTATGGATTACGGAGAAATTTATTCACCGCTTACCTGAACATCTACATTTGCAACTATTCCATTATAAAACTTTATTTCAGCCTCATAAGTTCCAAAGGCTTTAATTTCATCTACAGTTACTTTTCTTTTATCAACATCAATATTATATTCTTTTTTTATTTGGTCTGCAATCTCTTTTGCAGTGACAGAACCAAACAATTTGCCACCTTGACCTGCTTTTGCTGTCATTCTAATTATTTTGCCAGAAATTTTATCAGCAGATTCTTGTGCCTTGGCCTTTTGCATTTCTATTTTATGCTGTTTTGATTTTTCAGCATTCTTAAATTCTGTCATATTTTGTGCGTCTGCCTCAACTGCTAAGTTCTTAGGCAACAAAAAATTCCTCGCATATCCATCAGAGGCATTAACAAGCTCACCTTTTTTTCCAAGACCTTTAACATCCTGTTGTAAAATTACTTTCATTTGTATTCCTCCTAAAGTTAGTCGTTTTCGTCAAAAAAATCGTCTAGCACATCACGAAGTTTTGAGAGTGCTTCTTCCATTGTTATATCTTTTAGTTGGGTTGCAGCCATAGTTTGATGACCGCCACCACCTAGCTTTTCCATTATTACCTGCACATTCATTTCTCCCATAGAACGTGCAGAAATGTCAATAGAATTTTCTGTTCTAAATATAACATATGACGATTTTATTCCTTCAATATTCAAAAGTTCATCAGCAACCTGCGATGCAACAACACGAATATTTTCAATATTATCGGGTGCAATTGCTAACGCGCAGTTTTTATAAGTCGTGGAATTTCCAATGATATTATTCCTTTGCTTATAATTTTCCATACTATTTGCAAACAGACGCTTTACTGTAACGGTATTTGCGCCCCTACCACGAAGGTATGCAGCTGCCTCAAAACTGCGAACTCCTGTTCTTAAAACAAAGTTGCGTGTGTCAAGCATAATCCCTGCGAGCAACGCCTCAGCCGTTACAGAATCAATTGGAGATTTAACAGTAATATATTGCAAAATTTCTGTAACCATTTCCGCTGCAGAGGATGCTATAGGCTCGTTATAAAAAATAACTGCTTTGTCTATGTAATCAACTGTTTTTCTATGATGGTCAATTACTACAACATTTTGAACCGCATCGTAAATTGGCTTATACTCTAAAAACTGTGCACGATGAGTGTCAACAATAACGAGCAATGTTTTTTTATTAATTAAAGATTTTGCCTGCTCTGGCTCAATAAAAAGCTCACCCTTACCATTGTCTTCTAGATGTTTTATTAAAGGCTCTGCCATTGTTTTTTTTCTATATAAAACAATTTTAGCAGATTTTCCCACTGATTGTGCGGCACTACAAATACCTACTGCTGCACCTACACAGTCAAGGTCTGAGTTGCAATGCCCCATTACAAGAACATTTTCGCTATTTTTAAGCAACTCTTCAAGCGCTGCAGAAATTATTCTAGTTTTTGTTTTTGTTCGCTTTTCCATTCCACTAGAAACGCCACCAAAAAACTCATAATTGCCATCTGTTTTTAGTGCTACTTGGTCACCACCACGACTTTGCGCCATATCTAGCGCTTGCCTTGCAAAACCGTCGCACTCAAGCATTGTTTTTCCTCTACTTGCACCGATAGATAATGAAATTCCAATTATTTTTTCATCATATTCGTATGCTCGAATTTCATCAAGCACTTTGAATCGTTCTTCAATCATTTTTACAAGTCCACGCTCTTCTACCACTATAAAAAACTTACCGTTAGATATTTTTCTCATAATGCACGGAAACTTTGCAGTCCAAGACTCTATAATCTTTTCAATTCCACCATTTATTACAGCGATTTCACTATCTTTATATTTTTGAGATAGCTCTTCTAAATTGTCAACTACAATATGCAAAATAGCGGGACGAGAAAGCTCGTGCTCACTTGCTATATTTTTAAGCGAAGTGTCATCTACAAAATAAATCATATGCGTTGTGTTGTTTTTTACTGTAATTTTATTTGAATATAGTGTGTATTTTTTGCCATTATATTCTATTAAATAATTATCTGTTGATAAAAGTTGTGCCAAGCTCGCCCCAATAAATTGCTCTATATTATCTGACTGCAATTGTTTGTCCTCAATCACACTTTTATAAAACAAATCATTGCACCATAATATTTTACCATTATCCTCTGCAACAATTACTGGAAACGGAAATCCATCAAGCGAACTTTTTTGGCTAAAATCAAGATAGTTTGCCGTTTTTTTAACTGCCCGTTTTAACTTTTCGTTTATAAGCTTTGTGCGAACCATACCAGCAATAGAAATCAATGCGATAAAACACACTTGTGCAACTGCAACTTGCCAATTATAGTGCGACATAATCGCCGTAAAAACTACTGCGAGTATAAACGACAGAACTTGTAACGGATAATTATTTAAAAAAGTCTTGACCTTCATTAAAGATTATACCTCCATAATAATTGGTAGTATCATCGGACTCCTTTTAGTTCTTTCATAAAGCAGGTGTGAAACCTCATCCCTAAGCTTTGTTTTTATAGTGCTCCAATCTCTAATGCCGTTATCAACACAAAAATCAAGTGCATCTTGTGCAACACTTCGTGCCTCTTCCATAAGGGCTTCAGATTCACGAACATAAACAAATCCCCTTGAAACAACATCAGGCCCTGCAAGGATTTGACCAGACGCATTATCAATCGTTGCAACAATTATTATAAGACCATCTTGAGCAAGATGCTTTCTATCTCTTAAAACTATGCTACCAACATCTCCAACGCCATAACCATCAACAAAAACTCTACCAGCTGGAACACTTCCAGCGTTTTTGATACCTTTTGATGATAGTTCAAACTTTTTGCCAATATCTGGTACAACTATATTTTTCTTATCAATTCCCATACTTTCTGCAAGCATTGCGTGCTTTGCAAGATGCTTTTGCTCACCGTGAACCGGGATAAAATATTTGGGCTTTGTAAGTCCCATCATAAGCTTTAATTCTTCTTGACAAGCGTGACCAGAAACATGAACCTCGTACATTTTTTCATAAACTACTTGTGCTCCAAGTTTCATAAGCTCATTTATTACCCTATTTACCATTTTTTCGTTACCTGGAATTGGTGTTGCTGAAATTATAACATAATCATTAGGACCAATTGCAACTTTTCGATGGTCTGAAAAAGCCATTCTCGAGAGTGCAGACATAGGCTCTCCCTGACTACCTGTGGTTATTAAAACTACATCTTCAGGGGTATATCTATTAATCATATCTATTGGAATCAATAGCCCCTCGGGAATGTTTAGGTATCCAAGCTCTTTACTAATGCTTACAACATTTTCAAGGCTTCTTCCCAACAATGCAACTTTTCGTCCAAGACTTTTTGCAACATCCATTATTTGCTGTACTCTATGAATATTCGATGCAAAAGTTGCAACAACTATTCTGCGGTTTCCAGCCTTTTTAAACAGAAGCTCAAAAGATTCTCCAACCTTTTTTTCGCTCTCTGTGTATCCTGGTCTTTCTGCGTTTGTTGAATCAGACATAAGGCAAAGGACTCCCTCTTCGCCTATCTGTGCAAAGCGAGAAAGATTTATAATATCACCGTCAATAGGAGTACTGTCAATCTTAAAGTCACCAGTGTGAACAATTGTGCCCGCTCCACATCTAATTGCAAAAGCGAGTGCATCAGGAATAGAATGGTTAACATGAATCATTTCAACATCAAACTTGCCTAGCTTTACGTGGTCACCAGGTTTTACAATGTTTAAAATTGATTTATCAAGTATTCTATGCTCTTTTAGTTTGCCTTCAATAAGCCCAATTGTAAGGCGAGTGCCATACACTGGTATTTTCATAATTTTCAATAAATAAGCAAGACCACCAATATGGTCTTCGTGACCGTGTGTAATTAATACACCCCTGATTTTATCTGCATTTCGCTCAATATAAGTAAAATCAGGCAACACAAGGTCAACGCCTGGCATATCCTGATCTGGAAAAGCAAGGCCACAGTCAATCAAAAACATATCGTTTTCATATTCAATTAGTGTAATATTTTTCCCAACTTCATTGAGTCCACCAAGAAATGAAATTTTAACCGACTCTGTTTTTTTACCTTTTTTATTGTTTGATTGTTTTTTATTATTGTTTGGACGATTGTTTGGGCGATTGTTTGGGCGATATTTTCGTTCGCTTGAATTATTCTTCTCTTTGACATCTTTAACTGCCAAATCTCCGGTCGCTTCTTTTTTGTTTTGCATAAATTTTCTCCTTATTTTATAGAAACAGTATTAGCCCCAACCCAAAGGGCGAGGAACCTACAAATTTAATGTATTGAATTATCCGAACACAATATGTTAATTTAAGTGTATAAACCGAATATACCGTCGCCGTGTTTTACGACGACGGTATCAATATACATTACAAGTATTTTACCGTTATTCTTTCCCAATGTCAAGTAATGGACTTTTTCTAGGCTTTACTTTCTTTTCTATTTCTGCACAAAGCTCCTGTGCTACTTCCATATTTGTAGCTTCCGCAAAGACCTTTAATTTATCGCCTTTTCTAGTAGGGGTAATAAGGAGTCTACCACTATCTCTCTTTAGCGTTATTCCCTCTTTGCCGGCACTAACTTGACTGTTATCAAGCCCTAAAAGCTCTGATAACTCCGTTGGCAAAACATCTATTTCTAATAGTTTTTTATGAATATAAAAATCCGGCACTTCCATAAGCAATTGTGATAGAGTCATTTCACGCTCATTCATAATTGCAAGAACTCTAACAGCCATAAATAAGCCATCTCTTACCCAGCCTTGTTTCATACTTAGCTTGCGGGCTTTACTATCCGTACTGTCTGCCGGTGAACGAAGATATCTATAGGCTTTTTTTTCATAGCTTTCTGCTAAACTATTTAAAAACTGTGGTGCATCATAAGGCAATGCAATATCCCGACCATTTTGCAACTCATTTATACAACAAATTGCAAGTAATTGCTCGTATGAAACTTCTCCAATGCTTTCGTCTTTTATTTTAAGTGTTGTTCCATCATTATTTATTTTTAAAATAGTTTTTGTTGATGGCTCGCAACCAAGTCTGTCAAGGCACTCCCTTAAAACTCTGGATATCTGCTCGTTTCTGCAATCAATGCTAGCACTTTGACCCGTAAGACCATAACGAGCTTGCCTGCAAAGTTCTTGCTGATATATCATCTGTATACTACTCATATCCGCAATATCTCTACAAGACTCATCCCGACATCTGTTAAACTCTCCCCTTGAGAGTTTTGCCTCTACTTCCCGCTCTATATATCTAGGCAGAGACAAACCGCCCTCGCCACAAATTTTTATGCCTGTATCCTCTTCATCAGAAATAAATATTCCCATTCCAAGGCCACAAAAGGAAGTAAAGAAATAAAGCTGTGACTCAAAACATTCTCCAAAATCCCAAACATGGCTACCGGCAGACATAAGTCCTGATACTAATGCAAGCTTTAATATTTTTGAATTTCGTTTTCCATCAAAGGCAATGCCTATCTTTCGCCCAGAGTGAGTGCTACCAATTGCTGCCCCTAATCTTGCACAAACCTCTGGAGTTAGCTCGACTCCACTCTCTCCCCTAATTCCATCATCGTCAAAAATATCCTTGCTAAACTTTCCGTGTTTAATATTTTTATATACGGTTGTGCCATCTGATATTGTTTTTTCTGGCCATATTAGCACTCTAGGTCTAATCTCTACATCTTTTCCTATTACTGTGCCTGTTCCCACTGCACTTTCCTCATACATAGTTGAACTGCTTTTTAGTGATGAGCCAGTGCCTAGTATTGCTCTGGTCATTTTTGTATTTGTAGATGCATATGAATTTTCAAGCATAAGGGAATTGCTAATCCTTGAGTTGCTACCAACTAAACAACCATCATCAATAATAGAGTTTGGTCCAATTACTGCACCATTTTCTATTTCTACATTTTCCCCTATATAAACGGGAGGAATTAGCTCATAAGACCCTTTTGGAATTGTTTTTTGCTTTGAATAAATCCCCTCATCAACTGCAGACAAATCGCACTCTACTTTTCCATTTAGCACATCGTGTTGACAGCGTAAATATGCTTGTAAATCGCCAATATCACACCAGTACCCAAGTGCGCTATAACCGTTAATTTGAATATTTTTCTCAAGCATTTTTGGAAATAAATCCTTAGCAAAGTCAAAAGGTTCGTTGTCTGGTATTTCATCTAAAAGTTCAGGGTCTAATAGGTATATGCCAGTGTTGGCAAGGCTTGTTGTTGCTTGACCCCAACCTGGTTTTTCAATAAATCCTTCTACCACACCACTTTCATTTCTTTTCACAAGTCCATACTCACGAGGGTCACTAACTTTTGATAAAACAATAGTAGCAAGCCCTGAAACATTTTTGTGATACCTCATTATTTCTGCTAGTTTAAAATCACATAGGGCATCTCCGCTTATAACAAAAAAAGGCTCGTCAAAATTCTTTGCGGCATTTTTTACACTTCCTGCAGTTTTAAGGGGTATTTCCTCTTCTACAAAAGTTAAATTAAGGTTTTTATATTTGTTATTTGGAAAGTTATCTTTAATAACCTGCGGCAAGTATTTTAAGGTTACAACCGCCTCATCTACACCATTTTTTATAAGCAAATCCATAATATACTCAATGATTGGCTTTCCACAAATCCTTGACATTGGCTTTGGAATATCACAGGTAAGCGGACGCATTCTAGTGCCTTCTCCGCCAGCCATTATTACAGCTTTCATTTTATCTCTCCTTTTATAATAATTGTCCTTTACTATTATTAGCAAGAGATAGCAAATATAATCAATTATGATTTTATTTCTTGTTTGAATTGAAATATAATGTTAAAATACTATAACAAAATTGATTGGAGTAAAATTTAAATGGATAAAAATTTATCTTTTGTGCAAATGTTTACAGACGGTGCGTGTTCAGGAAACCCCGGGCCTGGAGGTTGGGGTACAATTTTGCGTTGTAACGGGGTTGAGAAGGAGCTGTCTGGCGGAGAGCGTGAAACAACTAATAACCGAATGGAACTTACCGCTGTCATAGAGGGGTTTAAAAGTTTAAAGCGTAGCTGTAATGTGGAACTTTATACGGATTCAAAATATGTTGCTGATTCTATTGAAAAAGGCTGGGTTTATTCTTGGAAAAAAAATGGCTGGAAAAAATCTGATAAAAAGCCCGCTCTTAATTCTGATTTATGGGAAGAACTTATAAATGAAATAGAAAAACACAACTTAAAAATAATTTGGGTCAAAGGGCACGCAGGGCATCCAGAAAATGAAAGATGTGACCAAATGGCAGTTGAAGAAACAAAAAAATTTATGTAACTTTAGTGTTATTTTATCTGAAAAAGCGATGCTTAATGCACCGCTTTTTTTATAATATTATGCAAACTAGTCCACTGCAACCCTCGTTAATTACACGCTCTAGTGTTTCTTGAAGCTTCATTCTTGCATCCACTGGCATATGATAAAGTTTGTTTCTAAGCCCCTCATTCACCAGCTCATTTAAAGATTTGCCAAAAATGTTTGAATCCCAAATTTTTTTAGGGTCCTCTTCAAACTCATTTAACAAATACATTACAAGCTCTTCTGACTGGCTCTCTGAACCAACTATTGGCGCAACCTCAGTTGTAATGTTTGCTTTTAGCATGTGGATGGATGGTGCTGATGCACAGAGTTTTACGCCATATTTTCCACCCTGCTTCATTATTTCTGGCTCTTCAAGGGTCAATTCATCAATTGTTGGCATTACTATTCCATAACCCGTGGCCTCAACTTCGTCCAGTGCACCTTTTAGTCTGTCATATTCCTTTTTGACTTTTGCAAGCTCTACTATGCAATTCATTAATCCTTGCTCGCTGTCAATCTCAAGTCCAGAGCTTTCTGCAAGTACTTTATAAAACAGCTCTTGATTCATTGTTATTGATACCTCAACGCTACCCGTTGCAAGGTCCATTGATGTAATTTGTGATGTTTCAATATGCTCGCAAGTGCTTATCTCTGTTACAAACTTATTTACATCACGCACATGCAAAATAGAGCTTGCCGACTGCTCTATTGCTTTAAATGTGTTACTGCGCAACCAATGCTCTGAATCAAGCGACATAAGCCAACTTGGCATATTTATTGAAATTTCTTTTATCGGAAACTCAAATAATACTTGTGCCAAAATTGCTTTTATTTCATCCTCTTCCATATCCATACAATTCACAGGAACTACAGGTACTTCATATTTTTGCATAAGGCTTGTCGCTAGATTTTTAGTGTTTTGAGTTTGAGGGTACATACAGTTTAGTAGTATTATAAAGGGTTTATTAAGCTCTTTTAACTCACTAATTACACGCTCTTCTGCTTCCTCATACTCTTCTCTTGGTATGTCACTTATGCTACCATCTGTTGTGACCACAAGTCCAATTGTAGAATGTTCGCTTATAACTTTTTGCGTTCCTATTTCTGCCGCCATATTAAAAGGTATCTCGTGTTCATACCACGGAGTTCTAACCATTCTTGGTTGGTCATCCTCAATATAGCCCAAGGAGCTTGGAACGATATAGCCAACACAATCTATCATTCTAACTCTAAAGTGTGCTTGGTCTGGCATTACTATTTCTATTGCATCTTCCGGAATAAACTTAGGCTCTGTTGTCATTATAGTTCTGCCGGCAGATGATTGAGGCATTTCGTCCATTGCACGCTCTTTTTGATATTCACCCTCAATGTTAGGCAAAATCATTTCATCCATAAATCTTTTTATAAATGTTGATTTTCCCGTTCTTACCGGACCTACAACACCTATGTATATATCGCCTTGCGTCCTTTGGGCAATATCATTATATATATTTATATTTTTCTCTTCCATACTATTATCCTCCCTTATATTGCCGGTATAAGAAGCATTGCGTTTTCTAAAATTTTATCTTCTGTCAAAGAGTTTTCTAGCATTATTGCTTCTACTGTTGTGTTATATCTTTGTGCGATTTCCCAAACTGTTTCTCCTTGTTGTGAAAAATAAATTGTTAGTGCAGCCTTATTTTTTTTCTTTCCTTTATCTTCATTTATGTTTATGCTGTCTATCATTTTTTTAGAGGAAACAGAAAAAATACTTGACTGTATTCTAGTTTCTATCCTTACATCAATGCTATCTCCTGCACCTATTACAAAGCTAGAAGCACAAACGCTTACAAAAGAATCACACTCAACCTTTTGAGTTACCATAACACTTCGCTTATGCTCATAATTTACTTGCCTTTCTAGGTAGCTAATCTGACTATCTGCATCCTCAACCAGCATACAAACTGTAATTGCACCATCAATTATTAGTTCTTCGCTTTGAAATTTTGATTCGGTTGTAACATCAGTACACCACATATCAAGCACTCTTTTAACACCTATACCAGAAACATCTATAGAATCTCTGCACAAGTTTGTTTCTGTAAAACTTTCTACCAAACTTTTAAATTCAACTGTCTTACTTTGTGTTTCTATTTCATACTGTGTTGAATAAGCGTCTATAATTATTGGTACAGTCATAGCCTTTGTCGCATTAAGTGTTGCATCAATTCTTGCTGTTATATCAAGTAGTCGCATAGAGCCTGAGCTGTCGGGTTTTGGAATTATATCAATGCTTGTTAAATCAAGTCTTATATCAGTCATACACTCTTCGGTTATTCCTGCAAGTTCCACAACTTGGCTTATCGGCAAGGAGGTTTCTATAGTTTCTAATGTTCCTTGCTCTGTGTCCGCTGTATACATTGCATTAATTACAAGGTCACCCTTTATCATTACTTTGTTGCTGATTATTTTAATCTCACTCGTCGTTGCAAATGCGCTAGTTCTAACCATTTGTGCTATCGGCGGTTTGCTTGCTCCAATTTCTAAAACATCCGTCAACGGAAAAGCTCTATTAGCACTTCCAACAACATTGTTTACCTCAACATTTTTTCTCTTTGTCTGAATTCCTGCACCTTGTGCATCACTCAATAGCTCTCTTGGCTTTTTTAAAACCGCTAAGAAGTTAATAGACAATGCTCCGTGAATATCAAGTCTGCGTTGACTTACAGCTCTGCAATTTATGTACTCTGTTTTTATCTTGACTTTTACAAACGGGTTAGCCTCTAGCTCTTTGTTTTCTACAAAGTTTGAAAATGGAATGTTTTGCTCATAACAATGCAACCTCCCACTCTCTGCAACATACATTACCCTTAAAAGAGCAGACCCATCAACAGTTATTCTATCTCCTGTTGCTTGAGTTGAATTAATCCTTGGCATTATAGTGCATTTTAAAACGCGAAGAATGTCTGGGCAATAGTCAGGCAAAGTAATGTCACTGTCTATTGCTTGCTCTATTGAACCGTCATATATTATTTCGCTTACACATACCGTTTCCTTTGTTATCTTCAAATCCATACCACCGCATCTCCTTTTGCAATTTGCTGTCTATCAATCTATATTCCCGCCCTGTCCATTTTATGATTACTTTTTTTCACTATTATACATAAAAAAAGCACTGTCCAAAACGATTCACACAAGTCTTTTAATTCGACTGTACCGTTTTGGGCAGCGCCTTTAAGTAATTTAAAATAAAATTATGTTTTATCTAAACTTCTTCTTTTTTAATTCCAAAAATAAACCTTAAAAAACCTCTCATAATCTTGGGACTTCTAACTACTACAACTTTCATATGCTATCCCCCAATTCTGTTCTAACACTCAAAGCTATTTCATTATACGCCAATAAAAATAAAGTGTGAAAACAAAAAGGAGCTTTTAAAGCTCCCAATCTTTGACATCCTTAACTTCCATATACATTGTTTTATAACTATTATGCCTTGACTCGCTAATCTCACCTGATTCCACAGCACTTAAAATACTGCAACCTTTATCATTGATATGCTTACAAGATGTGAACTTACAAGCTCCAATATACTGTGCAAACTCCGGAAAGCAATACTGCAAATCATCTTTTAGTATTATTTCACTACGCTCAATTTCAAGGGAGGAAAATCCTGGAGTGTCTGCAACATATCCATCCTGTATTTTAAATAGTTGGGTATGCCTCGTTGTATGTCTGCCTCTTCCAAGTTTTTCACTAATTTCTCCCGTAGATAATCCAAGCCTTTCATCTATACAATTTAAAAGGGTAGATTTTCCTACACCGGAATTTCCTGTAAATGCACTAATTTTACCATTTAGTGTGTTTTTTAGCTCGTCTATTCCTTCGCCAGTTTTGGCAGATGCACACAATGTTTTAAATCCCGATTTTGAATATATTTCAAAAAGTTCTTCTACACCTTGCAAGTCCGTTTTGTTAAGTACGATAATCGGCTCAATATCCCTATTGCAAGCAATTGCCGTAAGCTTATCAATTATCAGAGTGCTAGGATTTGGCTCGCAAGAAGATGCAACAATTATTAATTGGTCTAAGTTTGCAATCGGTGGACGCTTTAAATAATTTTTTCTAGGCTCTATTTCTTCTATTGTATTTTCTGCATCCCCATTTATAGAAATGCTTACAAAGTCACCAGCAAGAGGTGTTATTTTATCTTTTCTAAAAACACCTCTTGCCTTACATTCATATATTCCGCTGGCGGTTTCCACATAGTAGAAACCGCCTATTCCTTTAATTATAAGTCCCTTTTGTTGCATAATCGTTTATCTCCAATTAGATAAGTGGCTTGCCAATTGTAATTTCTACCTTATCAGTAGGAACCGCTTTTGCTCCACCTTTAGGGCTTTGAGTTACAACCTTACCCTCATTTGCTGATGTTGATATCATTTCTGATTTACTGATGTTTCTAAAGCCAGCGTTTTCAAGAATTGTTCTTGCCTCTTTCTCTGTTTTACCTAAAACATCTGGAACAACAGAACTCAAAGGATAATCAGAGGATGTATTCACACCCGTTGCAACTGCTGGATTTTTTGTGAAATCTATATTGCACTCATAAATTTTATAATTCTGCCTATCCTTTGTTACAACAACCTTGAATTTATTGTTTGCCCCTGTTCCTTGAACTGGAACATTCCAACTTCCGCCATCAAGATCAACGATTCTGCTATATATATTCTCGTTATTAAGATAAGCTGTTGCAACACCGCTCAAGCTAGAGTCATTGGGCAGTGTAACTGTGACTGTTCCACTTGAAACACTTGGTACCCCAGAGCTTACAACAATGTTTACTTTTGTACCCTTAGCTACTTTTCTCTTAGGGTCAATACTTTGGCTTAGTACTTGACCTTTTGGCAAGTTACTCTCTTTTTCCGTTACTTCACCAAGCTCTAAATCTGCACTGTTCAAGAAAGTTTTTGCATCTTGCGGACTTTTCAAATCAATCAGTCTTGGCACTTCAACATCGTCTTCATTTTCATCAGTAGCTACATATATTATTATTGTTGTGGACACATCTACCTTTTTGCCTTCAGAAGGCTCACAACCTATTACTGTACCTTTTTCAGTTCTTGGGTCATATTTTTTAACCGGCTTTCCAATGTTTGTAAAGCCCGCCTGAACCAATTTTTGTTCTGCTGTTGCATAATCAAGTCCACTAATATCAGGAATTGTTTTTTTAGTACCACCCGATACAACATCGAGCTTTATCGTGCTTCCCTTTTTAACCTTTGCGGAAGCATAAGGACTTTGTTTTAAAACTTGACCCGACTTAGAATTTGAGCTATTCACATATGAAACATCAAATTTAAAATCTTTGTACTCAGGATTATCCCTAATATCATTTTCATAATATAGACCTAAAAAGTTTGGAACCTCAATTTTTTCACTTTTAAATACATCTGTAAAGAAAAACAAAAATCCCATAATAAGTAGAAGAACAACAAGTAAAGCGGACAAAACTCCAATAAGCACTGGAATTGTATTCTTTTGCTCTTCTTCATAATCTTCGTCATCAAAATCATCTGAACTGATTGAAGAAGATAATTGAGAAGGCTTATTTATAAACTTTGTTGGCTCATCGTCAACAAAATATCTATAATCAAATTTAATTGCAGGATTACGCTTAAACTCATCCAAATCTAGTAGCATTTCTGCTGCAGATTGATAACGCTCCTTCGGATTTTTTTGCATAGCCCTCATTGTGATTTGCTCAAGACCAAGTGGGATTTCTGGATTAATTTCCCTTGGTTGTTTTGCTTCTGCTTGAAGTTGCATAATTGCAACAGAAACAGCGCTATCCGATTGAAACGGTAGCTCTCCAGTCAACATTTCATACATAACAACACCGACAGAGTAAATATCTGCTTTGTCGTCTGTTATTTCTCCCCTTGCTTGTTCAGGGCTAATATAATGAACAGAGCCAATTGCACTTTCGGTCATAGTGCGTGTTTCACTACGGCTAAAGCGTGCAATTCCAAAATCCGTTACCTTTATGTTACCATTTTGTAATAGCAAAATGTTTTGTGGCTTGACATCTCTATGAACAATTCCTTTATCATGAGCGTGCTGTAAAGCCCTTAAAATTTGCGTTGTAAAATGAACAGCCTCTTTCCAATTAATTACCTTTTGCTGTTCAATGTACTCTTTAAGAGTAATGCCCTCAATATATTCCATAACAATATATTGCAGCCTATCCCCAAAGCTCACATCATAAACCTTCACAATATTAGGATGTGAAAGCACTGCTATTGCCTTTGATTCATTTTTAAAACGGCGACGAAACTCTTCGTTTGCCAAAAATTCCTCTTTTAAAATCTTTACTGCTACTACTCGGTCATCAATATTATCGTATGCTTTATAAACAATTGCCATGCCACCAACACCGATAATCTCCTTTATTTCATAACGACCATCAAGCCTCTTCCCAACATAGCTATCCATAAACTGCACTCCCATCCTGTCTCGAACGATGTTAATTTGCTACTACAACAACAGTAATATTATCTCCACCACCGTTGTCGTTCGCAAGTTCTACAAGTTTGTCAGCGAATTCATAATATTTTCCGCTACTTGTTATATTGTATATATCATCGGTCTCAACATAATTTGTAAGACCGTCTGTGCACATTAATAAAACATTATCATTACTAAATACTTGCTCGCAAAAATCTATTTTTATATCTTCATTTACACCAAGTGCACGAGTAATTAAATTTTTCCTTGGATGAGTTTTTGCCTGTGCTGGTGTAAGCTCGCCCGTTTCAACCATTGCTTGAACAACTGAATGGTCTTTAGTAATTTGTTTTATCCCATCCTCTGAAACAAGATAAGCTCTGCTATCTCCTGCATGGGCAATGTAAACTACATTGTTTGCAATAATTGCAGCAACAACAGTTGTGCCCATTCCTTTTAATTCTTCGTTTGCCCGTGACATATCAAAAATACTAATGTTTGCATTTGTAATTGCAGTTACCAATATATTTTCTATTGATAAGGTGCTCATACCCTCTCTATATCCAGAGGTAATTTGCTCTGAAATCATTTTAACGGCAGTTGAGCTTGCTATATTTCCGCCGGCACTCCCGCCCATTCCATCGCAAACAACAGCCCACGCTACTCCATTTGGCAGCTCTCCTGCTGCATAAGAATCTTGATTTGATTTTCTAACTTTGCCCGCATCAGTTTTTGCAACTATTTTCAAAGCCGTTCCCTCCCTTTTCGTAACCCCTACGAAGTTGGCCACAAGAAGCGTCAATGTCCCCACCCATACTGCGGCGAACGGTTACTGTAATTCCTTTGCTTTCAAGAATCTTTGAAAACGCCATAAGACGTTCATTTGTACTTCTAATGTAATCGTTTTCTTTTACTTCATTTGCAGGGATAAGATTGACATGACATAACATACCCTTAAGCTTTAAAGCCAACAAATTTGCACATTCATCCGTATCATTTATGCCATTTATCATAGCATATTCAAAAGATATTCTGCGTGAGGTTTGGCTAGTATAGCTACGGCAAGCTTCCAGTAACTCGTCTACACCCCATTTTAAATTTACTGGCATTATTTTTGTTCTTATTTCATCGCTAGGTGCGTGTAAGGAAACTGAAAGAGTAATTTGTAGCTTTTGCTTTTGCAACTCATAAATTTTAGGCACTATTCCACAAGTTGAAATTGAAATATGTCTAGCACCTATGTTTGCACCCTTATCATTTGTTATAAGGTCTAAAAATCGAACTACATTATCATAGTTATCGAGTGGTTCGCCCATTCCCATCAACACTATGTGTGAAATTCTAATCCCTAAATCTTTTTGTGCTTTATAAACTTGTGCCAACATTTCTGAAGGCTCTAAATTTCTAAAAAATCCGTCAAGTGCTGAGGCACAAAAAGAGCATTTCATCTTACAGCCAACCTGTGTTGATATGCATATAGTATAACCATACTTATATTTCATAACAACGGACTCAATATATTCACCATCATTTAACTTAAAAAGGTATTTTATTGTATCATTATACTCGGATACAAGTTTTTTTTCAATACTACAGTTTAAAAGTTCAAAATTATCATCAAGCGTTTTCCGCAGTTCTTTTGATAAGTTTGTCATCTCATCAAAGCTATCAACATTCTTTTGATGAAGCCACGAATATGTCTGACCCGCTCGAAACTTAGGCTGTTTTAATTCTACAATGGCCTGTGTTAGTTCTTCTATGGTCATTGATTTAATATCCGTTTTATTCAAACTTTCACTCCGTTCTAACGAAAGTGGCTATAAAAAAACCATCCGAATTATTTATATGTGGCATAAGCGTCAAATAGTTAGAGTCATTATTAAAAGTATTGACATTTTCAAGCGATTTTACCACAGAAAACTGCTTGTTCTCTTCTAAAAATCTATCGCAAACCTCATCATTTTCTGCTAAATTTAAGGAGCAGGTTGAATACAGAAGTGTGCCACCTTTTTTAACATATTTTGAAGCAGTTTGCAATATATCGTACTGTATGTTTGGTAAATTGTCAATATCTTCTAATTTTTTGTATTTTATTTCTGGCTTTCTTCTTATTATTCCAAGTCCCGAGCATGGTACATCACACAAAACTTTATCTGCAAAACCTATGCTATCATCAAAAACTGATGCGTCTAATGTTTTTGCATTTAAGTTTGTTATACCAAGTCTTTTTGCACCATCTTCGATTAATTTTACCCTTTCTTTATAAAGGTCAAAAGAATACACAAAACCGTCATTTTTCATATACTCGCAAATCGTAAAACTTTTTCCACCAGGTGCTGCACACAGGTCAAATACCACATCATCACCTTTTGCATTTAATGCCTTGCAACAAAGTTGAGATGCGGTATCCTGAACATGGAACAATCCATCTTTATACGCTTTAATATTTTCTATTGAACCTGATTTTTCAAGTACAATTGCATTTTCTATTTCTTTACAAATACTTGCACTAATTCCTTGCTCACTAAATATATTCATCAACTCATTTGTAGTTGTTTTAAGCGTGTTAACCCTAACTACTGTTGATGCAGTTTCAAGTGAGGACTCCATAATTTTTACTGCTGTGTCCTCACCATAAGAATTTATCCACAAGTTTACAATATCAACAGGACAAGAATATTTAATACTATAATAAAAAGTTTTATCTTTTTTATAGTCTGGGAACTCTATTTCACAGCGAGAAATATTTCTAAGTACCGCATTAATAAGCCCACTTGCAAATGCACATTTATTCTTTTTAGATAAATTCACACTTTCGTTAATAGCTGCAGAAACTGGAATTTTATCCATAAATAATATTTGATAAGCACCCATTCTTAAAATCACTAAAACCTCCGGCTTTAGCTTATTTATAGACTGTTTTAGATGCAGTGATATAACATAATCAAGTGTTATTCTTCGCTCAAGAACTCCATAAACTATCGCAGTTACTAATGCTTTATCTTTGCCATTCATTTTACACTCGCTTAACTTTGAATCTATTGCAAGATTTGAATAAGCACTATCCCTATGCATTTTTACTAAAATTTCAAACGCTGCTTGTCGTGCTGATTTCATAAATTAGTCCCTTCTGTTTGAGTTTGTAATTAAAATCATTCTCATAAGGTTTGCAATAGAAACTGCAAGTGCCGCAATATATGTCATAGCAGCAGCTGTCAGCACTCTTTTTGCTCCATCCGCCTCATCGTTATGCAAAATTCCTGTTTCATCAATTACTTTAATAGCTCTTCTGCTTGCATTAAACTCAACAGGCAATGTAACAAATTGAAAAACTGCAACTAGTGCATAAAATAAAAGTCCAATCGATACAAGTGGAGCACTGTTAAAAATTAGTCCAATCATTGCAAGCGGGATACCTATTGTTGACCCTATGTTGCAAATTGGCAATATTGCATTTCTAACTTTTATTGGCGAATAACCTTGTGCGTGTTGTGCTGCGTGTCCTGCCTCGTGGCAAGCTACACCAATTGCAGCAATTGAAGTGCTAGAATAAACATCTTTAGACAGTCTAATTACATTGCTCCTTGGGTCATAATGGTCGGTTAAACTTCCCCCCACCATCTCAATTGCAACATCATTTATACCATAATGTGAAAGAACACGCCTTGCTGCTTCCTGACCTGTAATTCCCCTTTGGCTTCTTTGCTTTGAATACCTTGCAAATGTTGATTTTACTCTAAACTGGGCAATAAGTGCAAATATAAAAGCCGGCACTACAAGCACTAAATAATAATAATCCATCCTGTAAAGTGGCATTAAAAATCACTCCTTGTTTTATTTAAAAAATATTCCCTCTTCAATCTTGCGACCTCTTAAATAATCTTGTGCAGACATACGCTTTGAACCTTGTGCTTGGATTTGTAAAATCTCAATACACTTACCGTCCCCGCACGAAACTATTAGATTTTTATCTGATTTTATAACTTCCCCTGGCTTTGAGCCAGTTTCTTGCGACAACCTCGATAAGTGAATTTTTACAACTTTATCCTCTAATACTGCAGTTGCAACAGGCCACGGGGACAATCCCCTTATTTTATTATGAATTGCTGTTGCACTTTCATTCCAATCTATCGGACAAAGGGATTTGTCAAGCATTGGAGAATATGTTGAAAGGCTATCATCCTGTTTTATTCTTTTAATACTGCCTTGTTGTATCTCTTCAATAGTTTGCGATAAAACGTCTGCACCAAGAACGCTAAGTCTGTCGTGAACTTCACCAGCGGTGTCATTTTCACCGATGTCTATAGTCTTTGTGATTAACATATCGCCCGTATCAAGCCCCTGCTCCATATACATAGAAGTAACACCAGTCTGCTTGTCGCCATTAATCACAGACCACTGTATTGGCGCCGCACCACGATATTTTGGCAAAACAGATGCGTGAATATTGATACAGCCATACTTTGGCAATTCAAGAATATCTACTGGCAAAATTTTGCCATACGCTACAACAACAATCATTTCTGGATTTAGCTTTTTTAAAATATCTAAAGCCTCACCATTTTTTAGTGACAACGGCTGATAAACTTCTATACCGTTTTTTATCGCGGTTTCTTTAACTGGTGGTGGCGTTAAAACATATCCCCTACCTTTTGGTTTGTCTGGCTGAGTAAACACCCCTAAAACATCGTGTCCATCACTGATAATTCTATCAAGACAAGGCACCGCAAAATCAGGAGTACCCATAAAAACTATTTTCAAATATTACACCTCCAAATCGGCGATTTTATCTGAGTCCTCTTTTAATCTATCCTTAAACACAATTCCATCTAAGTGGTCAATCTCGTGGCAAAAACATCTTGCTTTTAATTCTTCACCTTTATAAACGCACCATTGCCCATCTCTGTTTTGTGCTTTTACTTTTACCACAGCCGGACGAGATGTCACTCCATATTCCTCTGGAAAAGACAAGCAACCCTCTGCCTCATTTTGCTCTCCCTCTTGAGAGATTATTTCTGGATTTATAAGCTCTATTAGCCCTTCTCCAACATCAACCAAAACAACTCTTCTAAGGACTCCGATTTGAACAGCGGCAAGTCCACATCCTTCATTTTTATACATTGTTTCAGCCATATCTTCAAGCAATTGCACGAGCCTATCATCAAACTTTTCAACAGGCCTGCTTTTTTTCTTCAAAATAGGGTCGCCCTTTATAATTATATTACGAATCGCCATATTTAATCATCCTCTCTACCATAAAATTAAAACATACTTTCAGGATTTATATCTGCAAATGCAACAACATTTTTAAATCTATTATCTTTTCCAAAATCTATTAAAAGCTCAGATATAAATTTTCTAAAAACTGCTGTATTTTTACATTTTATTATAATTCTATATTTATATTTATTGTTAACCTTTGCAACTCTGCTAGGCATAGGACCTAATGCTATTATTTTTTCTGACTTATAATCTGTGTGCAATTTTTGTTTCATATTGTCTAAAAAAACTTTTGCACCAGCTCTAACTTGAGTTTCCCTAAGACCTGAAAATCCAATAACACAGATGTCACAAAACGGCGGGTATGTCATCGCTTGCCTTATTTTTATTTCAGTATTATAAAATGTTTCATAATCTTGCTTTGCAGCAAGCTTTATTACCTCGTTTTCTGGCACTATTGTTTGAATTATAGCTTTGCCCTCGTGCTTTCCTCTGCCGGAACGACCAACAACTTGTGTTAGCAAGTCAAAAGTTCGCTCCATACTTTTAAAATCATCATTATAAAGCTGTTGGTCTGCTGATAAAACCCCTACTAAAGTAACTTTTTCAAAATCGAGCCCTTTAGCCACCATTTGAGTTCCCAGCATAATGTCATAATCCCCATTTGCAAACTCAGCAAGCTTTTTTTCGTGAGAAAATCTTGCCATTGTGGTGTCAGTGTCCATTCTCAAAACTCTAGCTTGCGGAATAAGTTGCTTTAACTCATCCTCAACCCTTTGTGTTCCAACTCCGGAGTATCTAACACTATCCTCTCCGCACTCTCCACATACATTTGTAAAGGGATAAGAATGACCACAATAATGGCACATAAGCCTACCATTAGCACTATGATAAGTCATAGAAATGCTACAATTAGGACAAGTAACAACACTTCCGCAACTGTCACAAGCTACAAAGGTATTGTACCCTCTTCTGTTAATTAATAGTATGGATTGATGCTTGTTTTCAATATTTTTACAAAGCTCGTTATAGAGCTGTGTGCTAATTTCAGATTTATTTCCATTTGCCCTTTGTTTGCACATATCAACAGTTATAACCTGTGGCAAAACAGCATCGCCATAACGATTTTTAAGCACATTCATCGAATATCTTCCCTGTTTTGCAAAGGAATAAGTCTCAAAACTGGGAGTTGCCGATGCCAGTAATAACAAAGCATTATGCCTTGCACATCTAAATTTTGCAACATCTCTTGCGTGATATCGTGGCGATGACTCGGACTTGTATGTATGCTCTTGCTCCTCGTCCATTATAATAAGTCCTAACTTTTCAAACGGCGCAAAAACTGCCGAACGAGTTCCGACGACTATATTAGCTTGTCCTTTTTTCACTCTTTTCCATTCATCCATTCGCTCCCCTAATGAAAGTCCACTATGAAAAACTGCAACTTTTTCACCATAACGAGCGTGAAAAACACTAAGTGTTTGTGGTGTTAGAGAAATTTCAGGAACCATAACAATTACACCTTTTCCACTCTTTGAAACCTCGTCGATAAGTTTCATAAAAACCTGAGTTTTTCCACTTCCGGTTATTCCAAAAAGTAGTGAGGCACAAGCTTTGTTGCTATTATATTGTGCAAGCAAATTAGTGTATGCATTTTGTTGCTCATCAGTTAATATAATTTCTAAGTCATCCGTTACCTTTTTAGATGCATAAGGATTCCTCAACACTTCGTGCTCATAAATCTCTGCAATGCCTTTGTTGACAACGGCGCTAGTCACCGCAGGTGTTACCCCAGTAAAATAACAAATCTCTTTTACAGAGGCACTATTAACATCGCAAAGCATTTGAACCACACTTTTTTGCTTTTTTGTAAGCTTTGCCATCGCCTCTTCGAGCTGTTGACCATCAATTATAAGACGCATCATTTTTTTGCTTGCATCATTTATATTTCTTGTTGCATCATAATTGCGAGCAACAAGTTGTTTTTTAAGTAATCTTTCTAAAACACTGCTTTCTTGACTAATACCTAAATCATCAAGAATTTTCTTTTTGTTGGTATAGATTCTCCTATTTAAAAGATAATCTAAGACTTGCTTTTCATCATCCTTTAAGCTTTTCACATCATCTTCTTGAAAGTTTGTTAAAGCAATAAATGAAACAGTTGTTTTTAAATTTATACCCACTGGCAAAGTTAGCTTGACCGCCTCAAAAAGCGTGCAGAAAGTACGCTCCTTTAAATAAGTGGCAAGGTCAAGCATCTCATTATTAACAAGCGGTGCCTTGTCAAGCACCGCCGAAATAGACTTCATTCTTTTTGCGGGTTTTGCCTGCGACAAATCCATAACTACACCTTGTCGCTTTGCTGTACCGTTACCAAAAGGCACAATAACTCTACTACCTTTTTTAACCTCATTTTCAAGATTTTGGGGAATAAGGTAGTCATACGCCTTATCAAAGTAATACGCAACATTTTCTACAGCCACAGAAGCAATTTTAACTTCTTGCATGGGAAATAGCCTCCGTTATGCCAAACTTTAATTTTACGGCTAATAAATCCAGACTAAATATTTCTAATTTCTTCTGGCTCTACTATGTAATACTTGCCTGTTAAAATATCCTCAAGTGCAAGTGTTACGGGCTTTTCAATAACAATTGCTTTATCTTCTTCAATTTTATCCGAAATTTCTCTTGCTCTTTTTGCTGTGGCTGTTACAAGTGAGTAACGGCTAATGTTGTCTACTAAAACGCCTCTTAAGTCTGGGTTAAGCATCTCTTTACCTCTTTTATTTTATATTTTATTCTAACTAATATTTATGTACTGCAAATTAACTGTTTGTTAAAAATATGTTTTATACTATCTGTGCCTTTTAATAACATCCAGGGTGTGAATCACTGCCTCTTCAAGCCTATCATTTACAATAATATAGTCATAATCAGAAGCACGAATCATTTCATTCATTGCGATTTCCATTCTGCATCTTATAGAATGTTCATCCTCTGAACCCCTACCCGCAAGCCTTTTATGCAAAGCTCGTACAGATGGAGGCATTAAAAACACACTAATAACATCTGGATAAAGTTCCCTTATTCTATCTGCTCCTTGAACCTCAATACGCAAAATAACAGTCTTGCCTTCAGCAAGCCATTTATCTATAGGGTCTTTTGGTGTTCCGTAATAGTTTTCACCATACTGAACATACTCTATCATTTTTCCGCTTTCTATATTTTTTTCAAACTCTTCTTTAGAAACAAATATATAGTGCTCACCGTTAACCTCGCCCTTGCGTGGCTTTCTAGTTGTAACAGACATTGAAACTACAACATCACTATCAACCTTTACTAATTCATCAAGAACTGTATCCTTGCCTGAGCCTGAAGGACCAGAAAATATAAGTAAAACACCTTTATTACTCATCGTCAGCCTCCTCACAAATAATATCATCATTAAGACGGTTTGCTACCGTTTCTGATTGCAAATATGTAAGGATAACATGGTCAGTATCTGTAATTATTACTGCCCTTGTCCTTCTTCCGTGAGTTGCATCAATTAAGGTTCCTCTTTCTTTGCAATCCTGAATAATCCTTTTTATAGGTGCGGATTCTGGGCTAACAATAGCAACAAGCCTGTTAGCGTTTATCATATTGCCGAATCCAATATTGATAAGCTTCATGAAACTTCCCCCAGAGTATTATTCTATATTCTGTATTTGTTCACGGATTTTTTCCACTTCCGCTTTAACATCAAGCACTTTTCGTGAAATTTCAACATCCTGTGCCTTTGAGCCTATTGTATTTGCTTCCCTGTTAATTTCTTGAATTAAGAAATCCATTTTTCTTCCAACGGATTCTTCATCTTCAAACATTGAATAAAGTTGCTCTATGTGGCTACGCAAACGGACAGTTTCCTCATCAACGGCTGTTTTATCTGCAAAAATCGCAGCCTCGGTAAGTATTCTTTGTTCGTCAATATTTGCATCTGCTACAAGCTCTTTTATCCTCATCTCAAGCTTTGCTCTGTATTCATTAACAGTTTGTGGTGAGCGTTGCTCGATGAATTTAACATTTTCTAAAATTGTGTCAGCCCTAACTAAAACATCCTCTTTTAGCCTTCCGCCTTCAGTTTCTCTCATTTTAATAAAAGATTCCAAAGCCTGTTGCAAAACAGTTTTTACAGCCGACCAAACTTTTTCTTCATCTGCTTGCTCTTTATGAACTGACAGCACATCACTGTATCGTGTTAGTGATGAAACTGAAATATCATTTCTTATGTCATACCTTTGAGCAATTTCGTTGTATGCACAAATGTAACCACTTGCAAGTGAATGATTAACCTTTACAACTACATCATCCGCTTCAAGTGTGTCGATTTGAATATAACATTCTACTTTACCACGAGAAATATATTCTTGTAAAAAGCTCTTCACCTTTTCATCAAGAAAACCATATACTCTAGGAATTCTTGAATTAAGCTCAAAATAGCGATGATTAACGCTTTTTAGCTCAACTGTTATCATCATTGAATCGACTTCGGCACTAGCACGACCATATCCTGTCATACTTTTTATCATTTTATTCAATTCTCCTAACTACAAGGTTTAGCATTCTGCATCTTTACTTGTATCGCGCTCTATATTGTATCAATTTTTATAGCATTTTGTCAAATTCTTTTAAATCAATTATTCTGGCAAGAACAGCATTTGCCTTCCATCACTTTTGGTATTTGGGCTGTTAACAAATCTCCCTCTTGTGTAAAGCCTAATTCTAGCAATTCTTTTTTAATTTTCATATTGCCACTTTGTGCAATAAATGCACCCCTGTTTGCAGCATAATTTAAAGCCGCCTTTACAAGGCACTCTGGCAAAAACTTGTGTTTATCACTATATTCGAGTGCAATTATTGTTGCAGTTAACTCCTCATAATCAAACAAACAAAAGCCATATTTTTCATCGTCTGCACTGTTTTCAGACACGACCGCCATTGATGTTTTTGTGCTTTCAAACCCATTCTTTAAAAAGAGTTCGTCTGCCAAATCTTTTGAAACCGGTTTGAAACTGAACATATATATCACACTCCGTTTCTTTTATTCATAGATGCAGCACTCATCAAACTTTTAATTTCATCATTTGTGAGCTCTCTCCATTTTCCTTGCGGTAGCATACCAAGCCTTACAGAGCCTACAGCTGTGCGCTTAAGCCTTGCAACATCAAGCCCTAGCTCTTCACACATTTTTCTAATCTGTCTGTTTCGCCCTTCGCAAATTATTATCTCAACCACTACTCTGTTAGGCTCTTTTGATATAATTCTAACATCAGCGGGCATTGTTTTTCTGCCTTCAATCATCATACCTGTCATCATTTTTGTTATTTGCTCTTCGGTTATATCCGGTCTAACTGTAACTCTATATGTTTTTGGCACGTGCTTTGTGGGGTGCGTCATTGCGTTTGCAAATTCACCATCATTGGTAAACAACAACAAGCCCTCTGATTCTCTATCAAGTCGTCCAATCGGATAAACTCTTGCATCTATTTTTGATACAAGTTGTGCCACGCATTTTCTGTCCATTTCATCGCTCATTGTTGTTATATACCCTCTTGGCTTGTGCAACATTATATAATGTTTTTTTGTTTCTTTTACAACTTTTCTACCATCAACAGACACAATATCTTTTTTAGGGTCTACTTTATCTCCAATTTGTGCCTTAACTCCATTAACTTTAACCTTGCCCATTGATATTAACTCTTCGGATTTTCTCCTTGAGGCTATACCACACTCAGCAAGATATTTTTGTAGCCTAATTCTTTCATCAGTCAATTTAAATTCCTCATTTCTTAAATTTGCCAAAAAATCTTTTAAACCAAGATTTCTCTTTTTCTTCTATAATAATTTGTTTTTCTTCTATTTTTAAATCCACAGCTTGCTGTGTCACTATCGGAGTTTCAAACACGAGTTTATCCCCATTGTAATATAGCGCCTTACCCACTACTTTCCCCTGATTTATTGGAGCATATTCAAATTGTGATAATTCAATTTTTCTTGTTATCTGCATATCACTAGATGATTTTAGTGCTATTTGTGGCTTGTTAGAGCATTTTAATGCAATCATATTATCCTGTGCACCAACAACATCAAGCGAAACGGTGGACAAGTCATCATCCAGTATCACATTTTCATACTGCGAAAAACCATATTCAAACATTTTTATATGGTCTTGCCAATCATTTGGTGCTTTTAATGTTACTGCAACAAGTATAACACCATCTTTTTGGGCTGCAGAAACAAGGCATCTGCCACTCTTTTTTGTAAATCCGGTTTTTATTCCAATCGCATACTCATAACTACTAAGCAATCGATTATGATTTTTAAGTGTTCTCATATACGGTGGATTGCCGTAACAAAGACGCGCACTTTTAGTAGAACAAATCGCACGAAACTCGGGGTTTAAAATTGCCTGAGCACCTAACAGTGCCATATCATAAGCTGTTGAATAATGATTTTCTGCGTCAAGTCCCGAAGGGGTTACAAAATTTGTACTGCTCATTCCAATTTGCTTTGCTCGCTCGTTCATAAGAACTGCAAAGCTTTGCAAATCCCCACCCGCCGTCATCGCCGCAACATTTGCAGCGTCATTTCCAGAAGCTAAA
Source organism: uncultured Eubacteriales bacterium (assembly GCA_964512735.1). GTDB lineage: Bacteria > Bacillota > Clostridia > Oscillospirales > Acutalibacteraceae > RZYX01. The sequence goes on from CAZEKQ010000003.1 coordinate 49,509, forward strand.
AGCATACCATAAACTAAATCTTTTGTCGAAACGATATCTCCGGGCAAAAGCCCCATTGATGTTCCTTCAACTTTTAGCATATCTTCCGTTGTAATTATCGTGTCGTTTTTTATACCTGATTCAAGCGTTAACAAAGCCGTCATTATTTTTGTTGTGCTTGCCATTGGTAATTTTTCATTTTCGTTCTTGCCATATACAAGTTCTTTACTGCTAACCTCTATAAGTGCCGCCGACTTTGCCGAAACATCAAGTGCACTTGCGTCGATTGTAAAAAAACTCCACATATAGCAAACATTAAGGATAACAATATTTTTATCAACAAAACAACCACCTGCCATTTCTAAATACCTATGCAGGCGGTTGTAAAAAAATCAATTATTTTTATTGTTCATTTTTAGTTTTATTGATAAGTCCTGTGACTTTATCAAACATATCAGGAACAAGGCTTACCATTCTCTCTGCTGCATTGTCATACGCAGTGATATGCTTAATTGTAACCTCGCCATCACTAATTAGCAAAAAAGCTACAGGTGTAATTGTTATACCGGCGCCACCGCCGCCACCAAAAAGCTCTTTATTGCCCTTTGTAGGAAGGTCTGTACCACCACTAGCAAAGCCATATGTAACTTTTGATACAGGGATAATCGTAAGTCCTGCTTCTGTATATACTGGCTCACCTATAATTGTACTAACATCTACCAAATCTTTAACCTTTTCAATTGTTGTTCCTAAAAGTCCTGCTGCTGAAGTATGTTCTTTCATTTTAAGCACCACCTAATTTTATTTTTGAATTTTGTTTTTCATCATTTATATTTTCATCGCTTCTACCTTTTGAGAAAAGCAGTTTGAAAATAACCTTGTTACCTACCTTCATTCCATAACCTATCAGTGCCATTACCATAAAAATTGGTCTAAAAGCTATTACTGTGTGAAGGTCGCCTGTACTTTTTTCTGCAAGAAAATCCGGGTCAATGTCAACATCATATTCCCTTACTTTCATATTAGTACAAATTGTCCCAAGTGCTGGAAAAACTGCGGCACAAGTCTTTCCATAATTTATTGCAGTATCTGCCGCATCATCACCCGCTACAGTTAAGTCAACAAACAGTTCTTTGATTACGATGTGCTTTAAAATTTTGCTGACCATTACTTTTGTTTTTGAGGCGATATATTGTATTATTTCAATTGTTCCCTCAAATCCACCAAGCCTAGAAAACAGGGATTTTAACTTTGCAAAAGCACCCTCAAAATCGAACGCTTTAATTTTTGCCCATATTTCATCAATATCCGCTTTTTCTTTTGGCTCATCTTCTGCTTGCTCAGCTTTTTTTGCCTTAATTTTGTCTATTTTCTTTATTACAAAGCTAAACTTTTTCTTGTAATACTCAATTTTTTCGAGAGCAAACATTTCTGGATACACTTTAAATCCAAAAACACCCCATTTAAATCTTACTTTTGTTCCGCTTTCTCCAAAATCGAATCCAAGAGTAACTTTAACTGATAAAAGCAAAGAAGTAATAACAAGTAGCAAAAGCTGAATTGCAAGTAGTATCAAAATAATCCAGCCAATTATTTTAAGTACAATCAATAATCAACACCTCCTCCTGCTTTAATAAAATTCAAAACTATAACTGTCAAGCACCACGCTCAACATTTTCATCATTTTCCTCGGTTGACTCACTTTCCATCTCTACAAGATTTTCGCACTGTGGTACAGGTGGAAGTTCATCAAGAGAAGATATACAAAAACACCTTAAAAATTCGGGTGTAGTGCCATAAATTAGCGGTCTACCAGGCAAATCCAGTCTGCCCTTTTCCTCTACAAGTCCCTTTTGACAAAGAGTTGCCATAACGCCTGAGCAATCAACACCTCTAACTTGCTCTACAAAAGATTTTGTTACAGGTTGATTATACGCTACTACAGCCAAAACTTCAAATGCCGCTTGCGATAATGGAGCATTTCGTTTTAAATCTAAAATATCCCTAATTTGTTGTGCAAACTCTGTTCGGGTGCAAAGCTGATATTTATCCTGCATTTTTACAAGGCAAAGCCCGCTTTGTCTATCATTTAGCTGAGTTTCTAACTTTTGCAAAACCTCTTGAGTCTGCTCTATGCTTAGCCCCGTTGCTTGTGCAAGTCTTTTTATATTTATTGGCTCTCCTGCGGCAAAAAGTATTGCCTCAATTTCTGCCTGATGGTTACTTGCGTTCAAGTCTTTCAGCTCCTTTGGATAATTCAATAAACAATTCTTCACCTTCACCATAAACCGTAACCCGCTGTGCTTTTAACAGCTCTAGTACAGCTAAAAATGTGGCAACCATATCCGAGCGACTCTGGGCACTTTCAAAAAGTGAATTCATACTTTGGCTATTATTTTTTATCAAACTGCGTAGAATAAACATTGTTTTTGATGTTACAGAAACAACTTTTTTTGATACTAAATTTGTAAATGAATCTATAGGCGGTGGAAGTTTGCGTTGCCCTTTTCCGATTGCAGACAGGTACGACATTAAAAGCTCTTGAGTTTCGTGCAGACGGTTATATGATGTATCCCCTTCAATTTCTAAAGGCTCTTTTGTAATATAATCAAATCCCTTTGCAATATCTTCAAGCTTCCCCGCCATTATCTGGCAATCTCTGTACTCTAAAAGCTCGCCCGTAAGCTCCGTTTTTAAAATATCCGCCTCTTCGTGAACAGGTAACAATGACACAGTCTTGATATATATAAGTCTTGCTGCCATTTCTAAAAATTCACTAGCAATATCCATATTACACTCCTGCATTTGACGAACATAATGAGTGTATTGCTCTACAAGTTCAAAAATTGGTATGTCGTGAATATTTAGCTTGTGCTTACTAATTAAGTGCAAAAGCAAGTCCAGTGGACCCTCAAAAACCTCTATTTTATACGAAATTTTTCCCATATTAAGCCCTTTAAAACAGCCTAAACGGCAAGCTTGTTAAGCCTAGAAGAAGGTTTAGCAATGCACTTGAAAGGAATTGCAATGGAATTGTAAGCACGCCAAAAACTAACAACATCATAATTCCTATTATAATGTATTGCTCGTATTGTGCAACTTTATAGTAAGTTTTTGGTGGTAAAAAAACAGATAACAGCCTGTACCCATCAAGCGGTGGGATTGGCAAGAGGTTAAACACGGCAAGCATTATGTTTATTTGTGCTGCAAAATAAAAGAAGTAAAAAATCGACTTCGAAAAATTGCTAGTCGAAATATCTCCAAAGGTTATTGTCGCATTTACAAAAATCAACATTACAGTTGCCATAATTATGTTTGAAATCGGACCTGCTGCTGCAGTTATTGCAACTCCCTTTTTTCTGTTTTTAAAGTTGCGCTCATTAATTGGCACGGGATTTGCCCAGCCAAAACCAAACAAAGCAAGCATTAACGCTCCCATTGGGTCAATATGAACCAGTGGGTTAACCGTAAGTCGTCCTTGCATTTTTGCAGTGTCATCTCCAAGTTTGTGCGCTGCAAATGCGTGAGCAAACTCGTGTATAGGTAAAGTGCAAAATATAACAAAAATGGACGCTGCCAAGCTGATTAAAACCGTTGTCATATTTTGACTGCGCAAAGCAGATAAAAGCATTAAATCCACACCATTCTCTGCACAAAAAATCATTAAAGTAAAACCACAATATTTTTGTGCAGTCAAATAAGTGGTTACATAACATTTTAAATAAAAATGCATATCATTAAAAGATTACAGTAAAATGAGCAAATCGTCAATATCTAAATAGAAATTAGGGCATTTTTTTCTATTTTCTAGCAATAACCACACGATTTATTTCATTAAAGTCTTCTTTTGTTTCTATATTAGAATAAACCTCTGAAAATATATCACAAACATCTTTTTCTTGTTCGTCACCAATTTCTACTGCAATCATACCTTTTTCACATAGATATGGCGCCCATTTTTCTGCCAAGATTTTATAAAAATACAGGCCGTCATCGCCACCATCAAGTGCCATTTTTGGTTCTTTTTGCACTTCTTTTTGCAATTGTTTTATTTCACCGGATTTTATATATGGAGGATTTGAAACAATAATATCCGGATTTGGCAAATCAAAAAAATCAAATCCCCTTGTTATATCCGAGTTTATAACAACTACATTTTGCAAACCATATTGTTTTATATTCTTTTCAAGATATTTTATCGCTAGTGATGACTTTTCTATTAAATAAACCTTGCAGTTCTCGCATAATTTTGCAATAGAAATTCCAATGCAACCACTACCAGAACATAAATCAAAAATGACTTTTTCACTCTTTGAATTTTGCAGTTCCTTTTGAACTTCTTTAACTAAAATCTCAGTTTCTTCCCTTGGGATTAGCACTCCATCACCCACAAAAAAGTCAAAACCCATAAACTCCCATACACCAACAATATACTGAAGTGGTTTGCCACTTATTCTTTCATCAATACATTTAAAAAAGCTATCTATTTCATCTTTTGGAGCGTTTTGCTCACCTTTAATTGCTAATCTTACCCTGTCAAGACCAAAAATATTCTCAAAGATTACCCTGTTATCAAAATCAGAATTTTCAACATCATTTTGCCTAAGCTTTTCAGCTCCCTGTTTATAAATCTGAGAATAAGTCATTGTATTAAACCGTCCTGTGGCTCTTGTATATTTTGTTTTTCACTTTGAGGTTCATTATAAATCACGGCTTTTAGTGCCTCTATCCCAACTTCAATAATGTCGTCTGTTGGTTCTTTTGTTGTAAGTCTTTGCATCCAAAGCCCAGGTGCTGAAACAATTTTTGTAAACCAGTTTTCTGTTCTGCCTGAATATTTTATAAACTCATAGCCTATACCCATTATAATTGGCAACATCAAAACCTTTACAATTGACCAAAGCCACCTTGTTTCCCCGAGTGATGGGAAAACCATTATAACTATCGTGGAAACGAGTATTCCAATAATAAGCATTACAAAAATAAAACTTGTTCCACATCTTGGGTGAAATCTTGTATGTTTTTTTACATTTTCTACTGTTAACTCTTCGCCACTTTCATAACAAAAAATTGTTTTATGCTCTGCACCGTGATACATAAAAACTCTTTTTATGTCCTTCATTTGCGATACAATAGCAACATATCCAATGAAAATAATTATTCTAATAATTCCCTCAAACAGTGGGTGCCATTTTGACAGAGTATTTCCTGCTAAATATTTATCTAGCATATCCACAGCATAAACAGGCAAATAGAAAAAGAGAACGAATGATAATAAAACACCTAAAAGTGCCGAAACAATTCCAATAAACACCATTATATGCTCGCCAAACTTATCATTTAACCATTTGTCAAACTTTGATAATTCTTCATCATCATCGCTAAGCCCTGACTTTTCTGCCGATTCCATAAGACAGCTGTATCCAAAAATCATAGACTCTATAAAGGTTATAAATCCACGCAAAAAAGGAATACCAAAAATCTTATTTTTATCTTTTAATTGTTTCATTTCCTTTGATGTTGTTTCTATTTCGCCATTTGGCAAGCGTACAGACATTGCAGAGCCTGTAGGTCCGCGCATTACTATTCCTTCGATTAGAGCTTGACCTCCAACGCTTGTGTTAACCTTTTTACTCATCCTGTATTTCCCTTTCCTCTGGTAAAATATTTGCCGATAAATCTTCTGTTAATTCTACCTTATCTATTGGCAAACTTAAAATTACAAGTGTTCCTTTATCTAGCTCGCTTTTTATATCAATTTTACCATCGTGAAGTTTCATCATCTCGTCACAAACGGCAAGACCTATACCAGAACCCCTTACAGAAATATTTGACTTGTAAAATTTTTCTCTAATTCGTGGCAAGTCCTCTGGAGCAATTCCACAGCCAGTATCCTCAACATAAATCTTTAGCGTTTGCTTTTCATCATTATCTGGATTATTTTCAATTTCGGCATATACATTTATTTTTCCACCCTGCGGTGTATATTTAAAGGCATTATCTAGAATGTTTACAAAAACTTGTCTAATTCTATTTGGGTCCCCATCCATAGGTGCTGGAGTGTGCGGAACATTATAAATCAGCTCAACGCCCTCTCTCATTGAGCGGTCTTTAAAAACAAATGCAGCCTCATCAAGCTCTGCTAAAACATCAATTCTCTCTGCTCTAAGAGACAGTCTGCCGTTAACAAGTTTTGAAAGGTCTAGCAAATCCTCAACTACGCCGGTTAGCCTCGTTGATTCATTAATTATAACCTCAATCCCTCTTTTTGTAAGTGACGGGTCGGTTTCTCCAACTTGAAGCAGTGTTTCTCCCCAGCCTTTAATTGCTGTAAGCGGTGTTCTCATCTCGTGTGAAACTGTAGAAATAAAGTCGTTTCTCATTTTATCTGTTGCGTTAATTTCCGATGCCATATAGTTTATAGTTTCGCACAATTCTCCAATTTCATCATCATATTGACGGCTCTCTATTCTTGCTCCCAAATCACCTTTTGCAATTTTTTTTGCAGTTTCATTTATTTCTCTAACAGGGTTTACAATCGACTGAATAAAAAACATTCCTGAAATTGTTACTAGTGAGATTATTATTACTATTATTAGCATAGATACAACAAAAACTCTAACTAACTGCCTGTCAATATCTTCAACAGAAATCATGTATCGTATTGCGCCAGAATTTTCGCCATTTACGCTCGGAAGCATAAATGTCATAGCCATTATTTTCTCGCCTGACTGTGTTTTCCCTTTAAACTCACCTTTGTTAGTTTTGGATTTTAAAGCGTCATTATATTCTGGTATTTGAGCATCTTCAATACTAAATCCACTTGTAGAAATTGCAACATTGCCATCTTTGTCAATTATCCAAATCTCAATAGACTCTTTTTGAGAAAAATTTTCTACAAACTCTCTTGCACCTGCTTCAAACCGTTCTTCTGTACCACCCGTATAAAGCGAAAAAAAGTTAGAAACACTATCTGAGTACTGTGAGCTTAGCTTTAAACTTACCGTATCATAATAATATGACTGCAACATAAGCATTAAAACCGTTGTAAAAATAAACAGAATAATAATAACCACAAGTAGTGTATTAATTGCCCATCTTCTTGTTATCCCGCTAAGCTTCACTATCTCACTTCCAAATAAAAATTACGACACTTATTCAACCCATTTATAGCCAAGTCCCCAAATTGTTACCAAATGCTTTGGCGTAGATGGGTCATCTTCCACTTTCATTCTAAGCCTTCTAATGTTAACATCTACAACTTTTTCTTCACCAAAGTATGAGCTTCCCCACACTCTATTAAGTATATCTGCTCTATCTAGTGCGGCTCCAGGATTTTGAAAAAAATATTCCACAATCTGAAACTCTACTTGCGTTAAATCAATTGGAACACCATTTTTTTTGAGCGTTCTACTTCTTGTATCCAAAACAAATTCACCAAGCTCAATTCTATCACTTTGCTCTTGGCCTTGCTCCCCGCCCATCTTATTCATCGCAACTCTTCTGTAGCTTGCGTCAACTCTTGCCATTAACTCTGCTGGAGAAAAAGGCTTTGTTACATAATCATCAGCGCCCACAAGCAAGCCTGTTACCTTATCCATTTCCTGTGTTTTTGCTGTAAGCATTATTATTCCAACGCTTTGGCTTTTTTTACGCAACTGTTTGCAGACTTCTATGCCATCTATTTCCGGCATCATAATATCAAGTAACACAACATCAAAATCGCCATTGTGCGCATCATATTCTCTTAGTGCTTCGGCACCGTCTGCCGCCTCAACAACATCATATCCACTTCTTTTTAAATTTATAACTATAAACTCTCTTATAGACGCCTCATCTTCGGCTACTAGTACCTTTTTCAAAGCTACAACCCCTTTATTGTATAATCTTTATATTTGAAATTAAAGTTTCAGGTTTTATACCAGCTTTTTCTCCGTCTTTTGTTATTTTATAAGCATAAACGATGCTATTATTTCTTTTTAAAATCGAGTAGTTTTCTTTGGGATTGCTAAGCCACTCTCCAACTGCAACAGTAATAATTGAAAATAATTCGTTGCCCCGAGTGCCTTCTTGCGTTCTTTGATACACTGTGAGTTGCTTTTGTTTTAAATTATTATAAGCCAAAATAGAATCAACATCAGAGTCGTCTATTAGCAGTATATAAAGGTCGCTATAATTTACTAAACTATTGACTTTAGGCACTAGTTCATCATTATTTACTGCGCACCACTGTGTAATCCCAACAGAAATCTCATTTGCTCCACTCATATCTAGAGCTAGATTATTTCTCTTAACAGTATCGGTTGGAATTTCAATTTTACCGTCACCATCAATATCCATAGATGAAATTCCTGGGGTTCTAAGGGTTCTAAAGTTTGTAAGCGTTTCATTATCAAAAAATGGTGCTACAAGCTTTGAATTTTCTTTATCCCAATATACAACCTCGGTTATCATTTGATGTTCGCCTTTATTAGCATCTATAAATATTTTAGTAGGCCCGTTATTTGAATCTTCCTCTACTTTGAATGAAGAATAGCCAGAAACAAATCCATCAAGACTTACCTCGCCTACAATTGAAACTGTTTCTTTTTTGCTCATTTTTAGAAGTTTTGCACAAGCTTTTGGTGTGTCTTTTGACGAATCTATTTGAGTTAAAAACATTTCTGTATCACCATCGCCATCTAAGTCGACCATTTTAAAATATGAACATGATTCGTTTGCAAGAGTTTTAAGACCTGATATTTTTCCGTTTTCTTCCATAATTTTATGGATTGTTACAACTTTGCTTGTTTTGCTTTCATACAAATTCCAGCAAATAACAATTTCATTATGACCGTCATTATTCATATCTACAAATGAAATCGACGATATTTCACTGCCGTAACCTGCAAAATCGGAAACGCTTTTCCACTTTCCGTCTACTTTGTCGAGTATATTTACACGCACAATTGTTTCATCTGATTTAAGAGTATAAAAAACCAAAACCTCTTCTTGACCGTCCATATCAACATCATACATAACAAATGACGAGCGATAATCACCCTCTGTAGGGTACTTGAGGATTAAGTTTTCTTTACTCTTAATTGAATTTTCAAAAGCTGTTTGAATTTTCTCATTGTCACCATAAATTCTTGGTGGTCTCATCAAATCTTGCACTGTGTAAAACTTTGAAATGAACAAAATCAAAAAAGGGCAGATTATAAGAACAGCAACAAGTATTATAAATATCTTTTTGTTCATACTAACTCCCCTTTTTTGTATTATTAGTTTGTAACAGTGATTTGAACTTTGTAATTCCCATAAGCCCAGCATCTATCATTTTTAACCTTTACATTTGCTGTTACCGTATGCTTTCCCGCTGTTAGTTTTTTGTCTTCTAAATTTATTTCTGCATAAATATCATCAACTGTTAAATTTGATATATCATTAGAAGGGCCTACTAAAACTACATTTTGTATGCTATTTTGAGCAATTTTTATCTTGCTACCTGCCGGTGCATTTACTATTGAAATATTGCTTGAATTGACTTTGCTTTTTATACTTTTTCCACCAACGACATCAACACTTACCGAAATAGTTTCAACATTATCTAATACCTTTATATTCGATATATCGGCTGTTTTAAAAGAAAATTTATTTTCACCATTTCTGATACTATTAAAATCAATTTCCCCGACATTTAAAGTTGTCATACTTGATAGTACATCTTCAGGAGCGGCAATTTTTATTGTAGCAGGGCTTGCAACAATATTAAGCTCACTACCCAAATATCCTGCCGGAGCATTTTTAAAGCTTACACTCACTGGCATTTGTGCTACCTTATATACAGGAACTGTAATTGTTAAAGAGTCCAGTTTTGGCGTTATTTCTAAATATTTAAGCGACCTGCCATACTCATCAACTATCAAAAGTTCTGCTGGAAAGCTTTTTGTAGCTTTAAGTGGTTCTTCAACATTTATTCTTGCGCTTACTTTTTTAATTTTATTAATTTCAGTTGCAGGTCCACTTATTTTTATTCTATCCGTTGATAAAACAGGAATATCTGATACAAATTCATCCAAAAACAAAAGTTTATCACTAACGATAATATCCGGTGTTATTGTCATATCAATGCTTTTTGGAGTATCAAAATAAACATCAATATAGTCCACCGATGTAGAAACAATTTTGTAACCCGCATTTGAACTATCTGGCGTTGCCCTAAGCTTTAACGACTGCTTTCCAACGCTATTAACATAGTTTGTAATTGCGGTTACTTTGATGTCCTTAGCCGATAAAACATTATCCCCAACTAAATATCTTCTGCCTCTAACTGTAACATCAACAAAATATTCATCTTGACCATAAACCTTATAGCCTAGCTGTTCTGGCACGCTTGTATCAATTTCAACTTTAACATTTTTTATCGTTCTTTCTACCTCTGGGCTTTCATTTAGCGTAACTGCAATCCAAATTATTAAAGCCATCGCAAATGAAAAACCCACTAGAAAATTTGTGTTATACAGCAAAGATTGGAGGCTAATTTTTTTATTTTTTGCCACTGCGAAAACCTCCTAAAATCTTATCAATTTTACGCTCTTTTTCGTGAGTGCTTTCGATAATAAAATAGTCCATTAGCTTTTCTCTTAAATCTCCATCAGAAATATCTCTAAAAAGAGTGCCACGCACTGCAATTGAAATTGAGCCTGTTTCCTCTGAAATTACAACAATCATAGCGTCACTTTGCTCGCTCATACCTATCGCAGCCCTGTGCCTTGTACCAAGTTCACTACTTAGCTCTTTGTTTTGTGTTAAAGGCAAAAAGCATCCAGCTGCATACAATTTTCCATCTCTTATTACAGCTGCACCATCGTGAAGTGGCGACTTTGGATAAAAAATGTTGCCAATAAGTTCGGGCGAAGTTTCTGCATTAATTGTTGTTCCACTACTAATAATTTCACCTAGCGGTGTGTTTTTTTCAAACACAATCAAAGCTCCAATTTTTACATCGCTCATATCTGAGCAAGCTTTGCAAACATCTCTAATCGCTTTTGTGTTTCGCTCATTTCTAATCACAGTTATATCATTTGCTTTTCCACTAAATGTTAGCAATTTTATAAGGCTCGTACTCCCCATTCGCTCAAGCGCGTTACGAATTTCTGGGTGAAAAATAATTATTAAAATTACTATTATGTTTTCAAAAGTTTTTCTAAAAATATAGGTGCTCGCCTGCATATCCATCATACTTACAATTGCAAAAACAATAATAAGAAAAACAAGCCCCTTTGCAAGTAACAAAGCTCTCGTATCCCTTATCAATTTAATTCCCTGATACACTATAAATGCAATAAGCAACAAATCAAGTGTATCTGATAATAAATCATATGTGCTAAATATACTAACGACCTTTTCAAAAAAGCTCGTAATACTATTTATAAAGGTTGCCATCTCTTCCACCATTTCCTAAGCACTTCGTTTAATTTCTTTCAAAAATAAGCTTGCACAAAATTATCTCATTCATTTAGTATGCATACAGCATTTGCCGACATACCTTCCCCACTACCTGTAAATCCAAGATTTTCCTCTGTTGTCGCTTTTACATTAACCCTGCTAATATCCACTTTACACGCAGTAGCTATATTATTTCTCATTTTATCAATATGTGGCCTCATCTTTGGCGCTTGTGCAATAATTGTGCAATCAATATTACCTACACTATAGCCTTTTGATATTAAAACATCGACTATGTTTTCAAGAAGTTTTAAGCTGTCAGCATTTTTAAACCTCTCATCGTCATCAGGAAAAAGTTTGCCAATATCACCAAGTGCTGCAGCACCTAGTAATGCGTCACTCACTGCGTGAAGTAACACATCAGCATCCGAATGACCAATTAGTCCCTTTTCATAAGGAATACAAACACCGCCAACTATAAGCTTTCGATTTTCAACTAAACGATGAACATCGTAACCGTGCCCTATCCTCATTTATGCTAACACCCCTTAATTTATAAACGCTTTAAGCAATCTCAACAGAAATTATTTTCACATCCTGTGCAGGCTTATCTTGCAACGCTGTTTTTACATTTGCAATTTCATCAACAACATCCATTCCTTCAAACACTTGTCCAAACACTGTATGTTTAAAATCAAGCCACGGTGTTCCGCCTACTTCTTTGTAATTATCAATTACTTGCTGTGGAAATCCGTCATCTATCATACTTTCCATTTGTGGTATAAAAGATGGGTCTACCGTATCTGCTTGCACTATAAAAAATTGGCTTCCATTTGTGCAAGGACCTGAATTTGCCATTGACAAAGCTCCTCTAAGGTTGTGAAGGTCTTGCGAAAACTCGTCTTCAAAAGGAGTTCCCCAAATGCTTTCTCCACCCATTCCTGTGCCGTTAGGATCTCCACCCTGAATCATAAAATCTTTAATTACTCTATGAAAGATTAACCCATCGTAGTACCCATTTTTTGCGTGCGTTGTAAAATTCTCAACCGTTTTTGGAGCACACTGTGGAAATAGTCTTATTTTTATAGTTCCCATTGTTGTTGTCATTGTTGCTACTAATTCATCTTTTTGTGGCATTTGTAGTTGGTTCATAAAAATTATCCCCTTTTATTTTTTATATTTAATATTTACTGTTTTGAGAATTGCCTCGCGAGGTGTTTACGATATTTGTTTCAACGCTTTTATATTCTCCCGCAAATTTTTGCGACAGCTCCATAAGAAATCTTATTTTTTTGTTTACAAGTTCTGCCTCAAAAGGCATTTTAACTTTTAATATAAGCTTAAATTGTGGTAGCACTCTACCTTCAACAGGTTCTTTAACCATATCAACATATGCAAATCCACTTTTAAATGCTTCCGACGCAAAAGCAACCACTGCTTCTTTGCTTGTAAATGTTAGAAAAAACTTTACATCTCTTGGTGTTTTTCCGTCGTCGCTATATTTTCTTAATTTGCTTATAATATTTTGCGTTTGAATTTCTTTTAGCTGATACTCGTCAGGATACAAAAGCTCAAAATACTCATTGCCTTTTGGGTCAAACAAAATGCTCGTATCGGTATGTCTAAACGCAGACTCTAAAAGCGCACTAAATATTCCCGATGCTTTTTGCGCACTTTTTTTAGAAATATAGTACATCAAAAACGCATATCCCTTTGAGCATACAATCCCTCGCCCTGCAAACAGCCCATCAATATGTTGCGAAATCATTGATTCGATAGTGTAAATATGGGCAAGCTCTGCATCGCTCACCAGCCCACCATCATAATCTTTCATATATATTTCCATATTTATTTTTACACAATGGTTATATTTTTCTGCCGGAAACTGCTCTGCAAGTGCCATATTGCACGACAAAAAAACAGGGAGGTTTTCAAAATCTTCAACATATTCACAAATCTCTATTTTTGGCTCAGGTCTTGGAGTAAAAAGCCCCATAAAATTCCTCCCAATTAATTTATTTTAACTATGTTAGTATATCATAATCACATCATCTTTTCAATACTCGCCTCCCTGTTAAAAGGCAATAAATGAGCGGTTTAATCCATACTAAAACACATAACATGTTTTTATTTTACTATATTTGTTATGCCTTATATTGTCGGATTTTAACAAAAGTGCAATGATTTTCATATCCTAATATAAGAAATCAATTGGAGGTTATATTATGTATAGCTATAAAATGAATTTCGCAATACCCTTTCAGGTCAATGCAAGGAACGCAAATATGTTAAGCCACAAACTATCAAACCTCGATAGCCATATTTTTATAAGTAAAGAAGGGTGTTATAGAAAGTGCAATGCAAAATCTGAACTTGGTCTTCTTTCTTTAAATATTGGCGAGGCAGACCATGTGCTTTTGCAAATCAATGGGCAAAACTGTATATCTGACGCTAGTGCGATTCAAAAAATATTTAACATACTTCCATCGTAAACGCACTATGCAATTTATGTAATTAAATTTAATATATAGAATGGGTTTTGTTATGAGCATATTTTAAAGGGCATTTATTGTAAAATACAATAATGTCCTTGTTTTGTGTATAAATTAAAGCAAATAAAGTATGAATATAAAATGCAAAATACTTCCAGCTAGTACAAACATATGAAATGTTAAATGCATATATCTTGTACGCTTACCAATCAAATATAATATTGCTCCTATCGAATATAAAAATCCACCAAAAAACAAATACCAAATTGACCTAGGGTCTACCACCTGAAGAATTGGCCTTATTGCAACTAATATGCACCACCCCATTGCAACGTAGCATATTAAAGAGAACATTCTAAATTTATTAATATTAATCGAATTTAGAATAACGCCCAAAATTGCAAGTGCCCAAACTACACCGAATATTGTCCACGCAAGGGTTTTGTCTACTTTTCTAACTGCACACAGAGCTATTGGAGTGTAAGTGCCTGCGATAAATAAAAATATTGAACACCTGTCTATTATTCTAAAAATTTTTTTAGACATATTTGTCTCTGGCAATGCGTGATAAACACTAGAAACTGTGTATAAGAAAAGAAGCGTTGTGCCGTAGATGGCACCACTTATAACACCCCACAAATTTTGGTTTATTGTTGCAACTATTATACATCCTGCAAAAGCAATAATCGCAAACCAACATCCAATAATATGTGATGATGAATTAAAAATTTCTTCTTCACTTATCCGTTGTGAAAATTTTGTGTTTTCTTCTTTCTTTTTCATTAAAATTAACACCTGTCAATTCAATATGTTGATATCTATTGTAATTCAATAATATTGACAAAAAATGAACATTTTAAAAACAAAAAGGACAACAGCAAAAACCGTTGTCCTTAATACTATAAAATTATACTAATTCATCATGCTTGCTACTTCGTCAGCAAAATTATCTTCTCTTTTTTCAAGACCTTCACCCTTAGCAAATCTTGTAAAGCCAAGGACTTTTATTTCGCCACCGAGTTGTGTTGCAGTATCTTTAACATATTTTGCTACAGAGCTATGGTCTGTGCTCTTAACAAACTCTTGTTCCATAAGACAAACTTCTTTGAAGTATTTTGAAATTTTCCCTCTAATAATGCCTTCTATAACTTTTTCAGGCTTATTTTTCATTTTCTCATCTTCATTAATTTGAGCTAAAAGAATGCCTTTTTCGTGCTCAACTGTTTCTTGTGGTACAGAGCTTGAATCAAGAAACTGTGGATTCATAGCTGCAACTTGCATTGCAACGTCTTTACCCATTGCGATAAATTCTTCAGCACTTGCCGTTTTTTCATCTGTATCGAAGTGAACCATAACACCAACAGTTCCACCACCGTGGATGTATGTTGCTACCGCACCCTCTATACGCTCAAAACGGCGGATTTTGATGTTCTCACCAATTGAAAGAACCTTATCTTGAAGATTTTCAACAACTTTTCTATCTGTTCCAAAAAGGTTTTGCTCGAGGAGAGCATCAACATCAGCTGGGTTTGATTCTACAACTGTTTTTGCAACATCCAAAACAAATTCTTGGAACTCTGCATTCTTAGCTACAAAGTCTGTTTCTGCGTTAACTTCAACCATAACACTAACATTCTTGCTTTCATCTGTATAGGTAAGAACAACACCTTCTGCTGCAATTCTGCTAGCTTTCTTTGTTGCTGCTGCAAGTCCTTTTTCTCTTAAAAAGTCTATCGCCTTATCCATATCTCCATCTGATTCAACAAGAGCTTTTTTACAATCCATCATACCGACTCCTGTTTTTTCACGAAGAGCCTGAACATCTTTTGCGGTGAACGCCATAAAAATTCCTCCTATATAATAAATCTAAAATTGTGCTTTATTCAAAATAAGCCCGCGCAATTAAGCACGGGCATTTCATTGTGATTACTCAGCTACCTGCTCATTTTCTTTTTCTTCAGAAGCTTCTTCTGTTTGCTCGCCTTGTCTTCCCTCAACCACAGCGTCTGCCATAGCTGCTGTAATGAGTCTAACTGCACGAATAGCATCATCGTTACCAGGAATTACATAGTCTATTTCATCTGGGTCACAGTTTGTATCAACAATAGCTATGATTGGAATTCCAAGTTTTTTTGCTTCTGCAACAGCTATTCTCTCTTTACGAGGGTCAACAATAAACATTGCTGCTGGTTGACGCTTCATTTCTGTAATTCCACCCATAAACTTTTCGAGCTTTTCAATTTCAAGTTTAAGCTTCATTACCTCTTTTTTTGGAAGTAGCTCAAAAGTGCCGTCTTCTTCCATTGCTTTTAGCTGTGCAAGTCTTTTAATTCTGCGTTGAATTGTTTTAAAGTTTGTAAGCATACCGCCAAGCCAACGAGCGTTTACAAAAGGCATACCGCAACGAAGTGCTTCCTCACGAACTGAATCTTGAGCCTGCTTTTTTGTACCTACAAAAAGAATCTCTTCTCCCTGTGCTGAAAGCTCACGAACGAACATATAAGCGTCCTCAAGCTTTTTAACAGTTTTTTGAAGGTCGATAATATAAATACCGTTACGCTCTGTGAAGATGTACTCATCCATTTTAGGGTTCCATCTTCTTGTTTGGTGACCAAAGTGAACACCTGCTTCAAGCAATTGCTTCATTGAAACTACTGACATAATAAAAATCCTCCTAAGTTTTACCTCCGCACAGCTTTAAAGGTTTGAAACATTGCAACTCTTACAATGCACTAACAAACCAAACACTGTTGCGTGTGTTTTGCCACGAAATTATATCATACAATGACAAAAATTTCAAGTACTTTTTTATCACTTATAAATCAGTTATCAAAAAGATTATTTTGAAGATTAAAAAGCTCTGATTTTCTTGCTTTTTCTTCATTTATTTCAAGCTTCATTATACCATTATTATCTACAACTATTATGCTTCCCTCATCTGTGCCTACTGGCAACTTTTCTATAGAAATATTTATCATTTCACCGTCATCTTTTTCACAAACTGCAACACCTGATTCAATTCTATCCACTATATATTTTTGCATTATGCTAACTCCCTTTCAGTAATATAGGTTAAATTTGAACCATCGCTGCCAACTACTATTGTTCCATTTTCATCTGTTCGCTTATAGTTTATGTCATACTTATTTAAAAGTTCTACAACTTCTTCGTGCGGATGTCCATATGAATTATCTTTTCCACAAGATATTATCGAAAAGCTTGGATTTACCGCTTGTAAAAATCGCTCTGTGTTAGATGTGTTACTGCCGTGGTGCCCCAACTTTAAAACATTTGAGCGAATATCATAGCCACTACTTAGCAGTTCTTGCTCGATTTGTGATTCTGCGTCCCCTGTAAACAAAAAGCTTGTATCGCCAAAGCTCAATTTTATTACAATAGACATATTATTTAAATTTTTGGACTGATTTGCAGGAGATAATATTGCAAAATTCGCATCTCTAAGCTCGTATTCATTAAAAGGGGTTGCGGCAATAACATTTGCTCCAGAGTTTTTAACAGCTATCAAAAAATTTTCATATCCTTTTGTCGTTGGCATATTTTGCTCTGACAGCCTTGGCATTATAATGTTTTTCACATTAAAATTTTCAATAATAGAGGGCATCGCTCCGATGTGATCAGAGTGTGGGTGCGTTGTGACTATGTAATCTATTTTAACTACACCATTGTTTCTTAGGTATTTTATTATTTTTTCATCGTTATTTTTTTCACCCGAATCAATAAGCATTGTGCTGTCACCGAGTTTTATAAAAATACAATCTCCTTGACCAACATCAATAAAATGAACAGATAACGGATAATTTTCAATATCAGAATCAGTTTTAAGTCCTACTTTTTGGTATACATCTTCCCACGGTGCAAAAATAGATATAGTAATTATTGCCACAAAAACAACTAACGACACTAACCAGTTTTTATTATTTCTTATATCTTTTACCATTATTTTTCTTCCTATTATTTTTTCTTGAAGGGGCTGAATTTTTATAATTATTTTTGCTATTATCTTGATTGTTGTTTGGTTGCCTTACAAGGCATTTTTCAGAACTTCCTATCAAATCTGTTCTGCCCGCTTTTTGCAAAGCCTCTATTACAAGCTCTTTGTTTTTAGGATTAAAATATTGCAACAACGCTCTTTGTAAAGCCTTGTCCTTAGAGCTTTTAGCTACATAGACAGGCTTCATTGTATATGGGTCAAGTCTTGTATAAAACATACAAGTCGAAATTGTTCCCGGCGTTGGATAAAAGTCCTGAACCTGCTCTGGGCGTATTCTTTCTTTTTTCAAAAACTGAGCAAGCTCAATAGCGTCCGACAGCTCGCACCCAGGGTGAGAGGACATAAGATATGGAACTAAATACTGCTCTTTTCCCATACTTTTAGATAACTCAAAATATCTCTTAGAAAAACGAAGATAAGTTTCTATATGCGGTTTTCCCATTTTGTCAAGCACTTGTGCTGAACAATGCTCTGGCGCTACTTTTAACTGCCCGCTCACGTGATGTTCTACAAGCTCTTTAAAAAATCTCTCATTATTATCTGCCAGCATATAATCATATCTTATGCCTGAGCGGATAAAAACTTTTTTTACCTTTGGTAGTTTTCTCAAATCTCTTAAAATTTCAATATAATCGCTATGATCTGCTTTAAGCTGTTTGCAAGGAACTGGTGCAAGACATTTTTTGCCCTTGCAAAGTCCATTTTTTAATTGTTGCTGGCACGAGGGGTTGCGAAAGTTTGCGGTAGGACCTCCAACATCGTGGATATATCCTTTAAAATTTGGAGACTGAGTTAGTATTTTTGCCTCTTTTATTATAGACTCTTTGCTTCTAGATGTAATAAATCTACCTTGATGAAATGCTATAGAACAAAAATTGCAAGCACCAAAACACCCTCTGCTGTGTGTGATAGAAAACTCAACCTCTTCAATTCCCGGAACACCGCCCAACTGTTCATAATACGGGTGATATGTTCTCTCATACGGTAAAGCATAGATTAGGTCAAGTTCCTGTTGAGTTAGAGGTGGCATCGGCGGGTTTTGAACAAGCATTTTTGAGCCGTGCCTTTGTTTAATCAATTTCCCTCTTATATGGTCTTGCTCATCTTGTTGAATACGGCAAGCCTTTGCATACTCTTTTTTGCTATTTAATATGTTTTCAAGGCTTGGACACTCAGCGCCCATTAGCGGTGTTTCTCTTACATCAACAGCATAACAAGTACCTTTAACATCTGTTATTTTTGAAATCGGCTCACCGTTTGATAATCTGTTTGCAATCTCTATAGTTTGATTTTCACCCATTCCAAATGAGATTAAATCCGCTTTTGAATCAAACAATATTGACGGTTTTATTTCATTATCCCAATAATCATAATGTGCAAATCTACGGAGCGATGCCTCAAGACCGCCTATAACAATTGGAACATCTCCATACGCCTGTCTTATTAAATTACAATAAACTATAACTGCTCTATCTGGCCTTTTGCCCATTTTTCCGCCAGCTGTATAAGCATCTTTACTTCGTTTCTTTTTTGCAACGGTATAGTGTGCAACCATCGAATCAATGTTCCCTGATGAAACAAAAAAACCCAACCTTGGGCGACCAAATCGCTCAAAATCCTCGGTTGTATTCCAGCGTGGTTGCGACAAAACAGCAACTTTATAGCCTTGACTTTCAAGCACTCTTGTTATAATTGCTGTACCAAAGCTAGGATGGTCAACATAAGCGTCACCTGTTACATAAACAAAGTCTACGCCGTCCCATCCTTTTTCTGCTACTTCTTGTTTTGTTATTGGCAAAAAATTATTCATTTGACTGTTCCTGCTCTTCATTTTCATCCTTTTCCGGTGCTTTGTCTGACGACATTGCGTTCATTTCAAGCCACTGTTGCTTTGTTATAAGCACCTTTCTTGGCTTGCTACCCTCAAACTCACCTATAATGCCCCTACCCTCTAGCTCGTCTACCATTCTTGCTGCCCGTGCATACCCTACTTTTAATTTTCTTTGTAGCAGAGTTGTTGAGGCTTGTCCCGCTTCCACGACAACTTCAATAGCCTTTGGCAATAATTCATCCGAGTCATCTGCATCTCCATCACTCGAAATTGCAGAGCCTTTTTTGCCACCAGTTGCTGCCGCTTGGCGTTCAATCTCTTCTACAACGTCTTCATCGTATTCGCACTGTTCTTGCTCTTTTATGTAATTTATAACTGTTTCAACTTCCTTATCAGAAGTGTAACAACCTTGTATTCTAATAGGTTTTGATGTTCCAACAGGATAATACAGCATATCTCCGTTTCCTAACAGTTTTTCTGCTCCTGCCATATCAAGTATCGTTCTTGAATCAACTTGAGACGAAACCGAGAGTGCTATTCGGCTTGGAATATTTGCTTTTATTATACCTGTAATAACATCAACCGATGGTCTTTGTGTTGCAATTACAAGGTGTATTCCCGCTGCACGAGCCATTTGTGCCAAACGACAAATCGAGTCCTCAACCTCATTTGGTGCCGCCATCATAAGGTCTGATAACTCATCAATAAATATAACTATTTGTGGCATTTTAGGGGTATCGGGCTTGTCTTTTATAGACTCGTTATAACCTGAAATATCCCTAACATTATTTTCTGAAAAAGTCTTATATCTATCTAGCATTTCTTTAACTGCCCAGCCAAGCGCCCCCGATGCTTTTCTAGGGTCTGAAACAACCGGAGATAGCAAGTGCGGAATTCCATTGTATACAGTAAACTCAACTTGTTTTGGGTCAATCATAACAAGCTTCACCTCATCCGGTGTTGCATTATATAGTATGCTTAAAATCATTGAATTTAGGCACACGGATTTTCCCGAACCTGTTGTTCCGGCAATTAAAATATGTGGCATTTTAGCAAGGTCGGCGCACATCATTTGCCCTGCAATATCCCTGCCTAGTGCAACATTCAGCTTGCTTTTTGCACTTTTATACTTAGGTTCTTCTAAAAGTTCTCGTAGTGTTACCATTGATTTTATCTTGTTTGGCACTTCAATTCCTACTGCCGCTTTATTTGGAATTGGCGCTTCAATACGCACGCCAGACGCTGCAAGGTTTAGTGCTATGTCATCAGCAAGACCTGTAATTCTGCTAATTTTTACACCCGCCGCAGGAGACAGCTCATAACGAGTCACAGTAGGCCCTCTTGATATGTCTACTATTTTTGTTTCTACCCCAAAGCTTTTGAGTGCATCTACTAATTTCTCAGCATTTTGTTTAAGCTCGGCACTAAAGTTTTCGCCAGAAGATGCCTTAGGTGGTGCAAGACAATCAATAGGTGGCATATTATAATTTTGATTACTATGGTTTTCGATTATTTCACTTTTAAAACTATCATTTGTTTTTTCTTCAAGATTATCTACAGGCTTTATTTTTTCGCTAGTGCTTGCCGCTTTTTTTATTATATCATCAAGCAAAATAGGCTTTGTGTCCGCTAGATTATCATCCACATTGTCGTCTTTTTTCTCTTGCTCCTCAGGTTGATTTTGCAAATTTTCATCTAGTTCTATATCAATTTTTGATTTTTTATTTCTTTTTTTATTTTTCGATTCACCGTCTTCTAAGCCATCTGGCTCTGGACCTAAGCTTACATCTGGATTGAACCTTGCTCTTCTTTCTTCAATTTCTTTTGCTGTTTTTTCTATATAATCCCCTGTGAACTCTCCCGCTTTTTGAACAGGAGTTTTAAACGCATTATAAAGATTTATAAGCGTTGTACCTGTCATTATCATCATTGTTACAAAAATCAATAAAACAATAGTTATGCTTGCTGTGATTTTTTCAGGAAAAAGCTTTAGAATTGCACCACCAATTATTGCACCTACTGCACCACCGTTTTTACTGCTAAGTCCCGTTTTATATGCATCAGAAATGCCATCAAAATAACTTGGTGGAGATGAAGTGCTTGAAAATATAAAAATAGCAGCACAAAACAGCGAGGTTAAAAAGAAAGCCTCGCCAACTTTAATTCCTATGTTGTCTGTTGGTTTATCCATTGCCGCCATAATAGATACATAAAATAATATTAGCGGTAAAATAAATGCACAAACACCCAATATGCCAAAAAGAACACTGCGCAAAGTAGCCCAAGCATTCCCCCCAGGTATGAGGCAAACGCTTAGATTGAAAATCGCCGTTGCAAAAATAACTACAGCCCAAATTTGCCTTTTCGCCCTTAACTGTTGCTCTTTTTGAATATACATCTTTCCATTTGGCGTATTTTTGCTCTTATTTGCAGAGCCTTTATTTTTTTTTGAAGAAGATGGCTTTTTTTTCGTGGTATTTGCCATTTCGCTATCACTCCATAAAAGATAAAATAAGTTTTTTAAAAATTACATTACAAAAGTTTCAACCAATCCTGCAATTATTACCGAGATACCAATTACAAGACAATAATAACCAAAGAGTTTAAATTTGTCTGTTTTTACAAGCCACTCAAGAGCCTTAATTGCTGCAAATCCTACAACTGCAGATGTTATCACTCCAATAATAACGGGTAGCACATCCATATCAAAACCTGATTTTGCAACACCTTTAAACTCTACAAGATTTGCTGCAAGAATAGCCGGAGTACCCAAAACAAAAGAATAGCGAACCATATATTCCTTTGAAACACCGCAAAGCATTCCTGTAGAAATTGTAGAACCTGAGCGAGAAACTCCAGGCAATCCGGCTGCCATTAATTGTGCAAAACCGACTGCTGTTGCGTCTTTTGTTTTTACAAATGTCCTTGGATTTTTGTTTTTGTTTGCAACTTTTGTACCATACAGCAATAAAAAAGCAGTAAATAAAAAGCAAAATCCCTCTAAAATAATATCATCATCTTCAGAAAATCGTGCAAGAACATCCATAACCCTGATGTCTGCACCAACAGGTATTACCAAAATCAAAAGTGGCAAGCACGAAACAATAAGCATTATAAGCATTCTGCGTGATTCGCCCATGTTTTTAAAACTAAATTTACCTGTAACAACATCTTTTATTGTTCTTCCAAGCTCAAGTATAAGCTCCCAAAAAGTTTTATAATAAACAAGTATTACAGAAACGAGTGTACCAATATGTAAAAACACTGAAAGTGTAAGCGACCCTTCTCCGCCAATGCCCATAAAGTGTTGAAATATAGACAAATGTCCACTGCTTGAAACAGGTAAAAATTCCGTAAGACCTTGAACAATTCCAAGCACAATTGCATTAAGTATATTCATTTGCAAAAATCCTCCAAAAATAGTTTGTGTAAAATATATGTAAAACAATAGTATGTTTTGTATCTTACAAATCAACACAACAGGCTATTGTTTATATTAAAAATTATTTATTATTATATACCATTATAAATCCGGCTCTTCCGACTCTTCTTCGTTGTTATTTTCCTCTTGTTTATACTTGTCACTTCTTTTAGGTTTTGGATTATTTTCAATCATATCATAAAGACAAGTCAAAGCATCTGATAAACTGCCAATATTATCAATAAGCCCTTCTGATACGGCACTCTCTCCATCAAGCACTGTTCCAACATCCATAATAAGCTCACCCGTTTTAAGCAAAAGTTCTCTAAATCTCTCTGGCGGTATATTAGAGTTTTCTGACACAAAACGAATTATTCTATCTTGCATTTTATCAAAATAAGAAAGCGTTTGCGGAACACCTAGCACAAGCCCATTCATACGCACTGGGTGAATTGTCATCGTAGCAGACGGAGTAATAAACGACTGCTTTGCCGACACTGCAAGTGGCACACCTATTGAATGTCCGCCACCAAGAACAAGCGATACCGTTGGAGTTTGCATACCTGCAACAAGCTCTGCTATTGCAAGACCTGCCTCAATATCACCCCCAACTGTGTTGAGTATTATTATAAGACCCTCTATTTCCTCGCTCTCTTCGATTGCTACAAGCTGTGGAATAACATGCTCATACTTAGTTGTTTTTGTTTGTGGAGGTGCTGTGTAATGCCCCTCAATTTGACCTATTATTGTAAGGCAGTGAATAAAGTGACCGTCCTTTTCAACTGTTATAGAGCCGGACTCTGCTATTTGTTGTAGCTTTTCGTTAGTATCAAAATTTTCATCATCTGCCCCACCTCGCTCTGGCTCAATTCCCGGAGGTACACCAAACGGTGCGGAGGGTGTTGTAAAATCAGATAAAAAATTATTTTTAGGATTGCTCATAAATGCGCCTCCATTCATTTTATTGTAACTATTGTTACCAAAATGCTATGCATCTATGAGTAGTTTTTGAATTTCGCGTTATTATACCATTTTTTATTAAAAAGAGCAATATATATGAGCTGTTCTAAAATATTTTGAACATCTATACAACTTATAGTTGTACGCTATTAATTTAATTGACAAACACTTTTTAATGTTATAGAATAAAGTTTGTTAAAAAATTAGAAAAGTCTATTCTAGGAGGATGAATATTTTGGGATATACTATTGCTCAAAAAATAATTAAAAACCACCTTGTAAGCGGTGAAATGATAACCGGCAACGAAATCGGGATTAGAATTGACCAAACTCTTACACAAGATGCAACAGGTACAATGGCATACCTTGAGTTTGAGGCTATGGGTGTTGAGCGTGTTAAAACAGAGCTTTCTGTAGCTTATATTGACCATAACACTTTGCAAACAGGGTTTGAAAATGCGGATGACCACAAGTTTATTCAAAGTGTTGCAAAAAAAAGAGGCATACTTTTTTCTAGACCTGGTAATGGTATTTGTCATCAAGTTCATCTTGAGCGTTTTGGTATCCCTGGTAAAACTCTTATAGGTTCAGATAGCCACACTCCAACCGGTGGTGGAATGGGTATGCTTGCAATTGGTGCAGGTGGCCTTGATGTTGCTGTTGCAATGGGCGGTGGCGCATACTATATTACTATGCCTAAAATGGTCCGCATAAACCTTACCGGAAAACTTGCTCCTTGGGTTGCAGCAAAAGATGTAATCCTTGAGGTTTTGCGTGTTATGTCTGTTAAGGGTGGAGTTTCTAAAATCATCGAATACGGTGGCGAGGGCGTTAAATCACTTTCTCTTCCTGAGAGGGCTACAATTACAAATATGGGCGCTGAGCTTGGTGCTACTACTTCAGTTTTCCCTTCTGATGATATCACTCGTGAGTTTCTTAAAGCACAAGGCCGTGAAGAAGATTGGTGCGAGCTTGTGGCTGATAGTGATGCAGTTTATGACGAAGTTATTGAAATTGACCTATCTACACTAACTCCAATGGCCGCTATGCCACACAGTCCTGACAATGTAAAACCTGTTGAGGAAATCGGTGCTATTTCAATCGACCAAGTTTGTATTGGTTCTTGCACAAATTCCTCACTTTCCGATATGCTTAAAGTTGCAGCTATTTTAAAGGGCAAAAAAGTAGCTCCAAATGTAAGCCTTTCAATTGCTCCTGGCTCTATGCAAGTTCTCAATATGCTCGCTCTTAATGGCGCTTTGTCTGATATGATAGCTGCCGGCGCTAGAATTCTTGAGTCTGCTTGTGGTCCTTGTATTGGAATGGGGCAATCTCCAAACTCAAAAGGTGTGTCCCTGCGTACATTTAACAGAAACTTTGAGGGTCGCTCCGGCACAGCTGATGCTGGTATTTACCTTGTAAGCCCTGAGGTTGCCGCCGCATCCGCAATCACTGGTGTTTTAACAGACCCACGCACACTTGGCGATGCTCCAAACATTGAAATGCCAAAAAGCTTTGTTATAAACGATAATTTAATTGAGTTGCCTGCAACATCAGATAATGCAAAAAATATAGAGGTTGCATATGGTCCAAACATTAAACCGTTCCCAACATCTAAGGCTCTTAACAATGATATATGTGCCAGTGCAATACTAAAAGTTGGTGATAATATCACAACCGACCATATTATGCCCGCTGGTGCAAAAATTCTGCCTTATCGTTCTAACATACCTTTTCTATCACAATTTTGCTTTAAACAATGTGATGAAAACTTTGCACAAAACTGTAAAGAACAAGGCAAAGGTATTATAATTGGTGGAGCAAACTACGGACAAGGCTCCTCTCGTGAGCACGCTGCTTTGGTTCCACTTTACCTTGGTATTAAAGCTGTTATTACAAAATCATTTGCTAGAATACACTGTGCAAACCTTATTAACGCTGGTATTCTTCCATTCACTTTTGAGAACATCGACGATTATGACAAAATCACTCAAGGTGATGAACTTTGCTTGCCAAATGTTCGCGACCTTATTGATAATAACTCACCTGTTGTGTTAAAAAACACTACTAAAAATGAAGAATATCCCCTCTGCTATGATTTTTCTAAGAGGCAAAAAGATATTTTGCTTGCAGGCGGATTGTTAAATTACACACGAGAAAACATATAAAACCAATTTAGAAAGGAAGTTATTTAAAAATGCGTGAAGCAGAAATTAAAAACGCTGTTGAAAAGTTTGAATCACTTGTACGCTCACAGCTAGAGCGCTCCGACACTATCAAGGCACAAAAAGACTTTGTAGACTTTGAGGCTCTTGACAAAATCGTTATCGGTGTGTGTGGTGGCGACGGAATTGGTCCTATCATTACCAAAGAATCAGCACGAGTTCTTGAGTATATGCTAAAGGACGATGTAAAAGCAGGAAAAGTTGAGTTTAAAGTTATTGACGGTCTTACTATTGAAAACCGTGCAGAGGTTATGAAAGCAATCCCAGACGATGTTCTTGAAGAGCTTAAATCTTGCCATGTTATACTTAAAGGTCCAACTACTACTCCGCAAGCTGGAGATAATTGGCCAAACATTGAGAGTGCAAACGTTGCAATGCGTAAAGAGCTTGACTTGTTTGCAAACATTCGCCCTGTTCGTGTTCCTGAGCAAGGAATTGACTGGACTTTCTTTCGTGAAAATACCGAGGGTGCTTATGCAGTCGGTTCTCTTGGTGTAAACGTTACAGACGACCTTGCTTTGGACTTTGTAGTTACAACTACTGAAGGAACAGAAAGAATTGCAAAGCTTGCTTATGATTATGCAAGAAAAAACAAAAAAGAAAGAGTTTCTATCATCACTAAAGCAAATGTCATTAAAACAACTGATGGAAAATTCTTAAACATATGTAAGGATATTGGAAAAGGATATCCAGAAATCATTACAGACGAGTGGTATATTGATATTACTACTGCAAAACTTATTGATGAAAAACGCCGTACCGACTTCAAGGTTTTTGTTTTGCCAAACCTTTATGGTGACATTATTACCGATGAAGCAGCAGAGTTTCAAGGTGGCGTTGGTACTGCTGGTAGTGCAAATATTGGTAAGCGTTATGCTATGTTTGAAGCAATTCACGGCTCTGCACCTCGTATGATTAACGAAGGTCGTGGCGATTATGCAGACCCTTGCTCTATGCTTCGTGCTTCTGCCCTTCTTCTATCCCACATTGGTAGACAAGACAAGGCAGACTCGCTTGAAAGAGCTTTAGATATTTGTATGTATGAGGAAAAAACAATTGCTATTACTGGTCGCGAAAACGGCTGTACTTGCCGTGAATTTGGCGACTATGTGATGGAAACCGTAAAGAAAATTAACGGTTAAGAGTTTTAAAATTATGTATAAAGGAGTTCTAGTAGATGGCAACGAATAAATATATTTCTATGTCGGTTATTAAAAGGCTCCCTCGCTATTATCGTTTTCTAAGCAATTTAAAAGACGATGGTATTTCTCGCATATCTTCAAAAGAACTATCTAATAGGATGGGACTTACAGCTTCACAAATTAGGCAAGACCTTAATTGCTTCGGGGGATTTGGACAGCAAGGATACGGATATAATGTTGAAACATTGTATGAAGAAATTGGCAAAATTCTTGGTGTAGATCAAGGATTTAAAATGATTCTTGTAGGTGCTGGTAATCTTGGGCGTGCAATTGCCACCCATATGTCTTTTCAATCACGCGGTTTTGAGCTTATCGGTATTTTTGATAAAAATCAAGCAATCGCAGGTGAAATGATTAAAAATATTCCTATTCGTAGCGTTGATGTTCTTGATGATTTTTGTAAAGAAAGTCTTCCGGTTGTTGCTGCACTTTGTATTCCGTCAAGCGAGAGTGAAGAAATTGTTGACCAGCTTGTAGCCCTTGGAATTAAAGGTTTTTGGAATTTTACCCACTTTGATATTCTTGCAAAATATCCTGATGTTGCAGTTGAAAACGTCCATTTAAGTGATAGTATTATGACTTTAAGTTATCAAGTGATGAACACAGCTTGATTTTAGGTGCTTTTAAATATGAAAAAAATTTTAAACATAAAACCCCTTGATATTGTGCCTTTTTCTAAAGGTTTTATCGTTGTTATCGCTGACGGTCACGACTCTCAAGGGAACTTAAAAATATCTTTTTTATCTTATGATATCTCATCAAATAAGCTTGCACATAGCACTAAAAGTGTGTATCTTTTAAATAAATTCGGTTCTAATTTCAATATTATTTCAGAGCAAATCAGTGACTTTATTTCTTGTGCCGTTGGCATTTTGCCAAATAAAAGAATTCACCTTGTTTATCCAACTGGTGAAATGGGTACTTTTGACAGTGACGGTACTCTTCTTTGGACTGGAGATTTAATGTATCACGATTCCCCTGTTCGTTCTATTGCTGTTGATGACAAATTTATATGGTGTACAGTGCCGGAGCACAATTCAATTATCCGCTACTCACCTTTATCAAAAAAGGTAGATTTTAGAATAGGCGGAGAAAACTCTAAGGTATTAAAAAAACCAATGTCTGTTTTAAAAATTGATGATGCCCTTTATGTTTGTAATAAAGACTCAAATAACATTAGCAAAATAAGTCTTGATAATTTTGTTGTTAATGTTTATAAAGCTTTTGAAGAGCCAGTTTTAAGATATCTCACTATTCAGGGTTATGAAATTGTTGTTTTATCATCTGGAATCTATATTTTATGATGGTAT
>CAZEKQ010000004.1:0-17722 GCA_964512735.1 uncultured Eubacteriales bacterium
GGAGGCGGCACAGCTTGCAGCCACACGTTGCGGAAGCTGGAGCTTTGCCACTTCCGATGATAGATATGATGTAAAAGGTTTACTGGTGCTTGCCGAGACAAGCGACAGTGAAAACCCCATCGATGAGGACAGCTTTTATGTGGTATCGCCCGCCGGAGCCATCGGCTTATGCGAGGACGGCGAGGACATCGACTGGCTGTTTCTGACAGGCTCCAGTGAAGATGAGGATTTACCCGCCACCTATCAGGTCGACCCGCAAATAAATTTCTGCCCGAAATGCGGCTCCGGTGTTGTTTCCGGCGCTCGCTTTTGCGGAAAGTGCGGCAATAGACTCTGATACATCTTTGAATAAAACAGAAGAATTCTAAAATGTGGCATAATAGTTAAGACGAACAGGCAGTTTTACCTACTGTCTGTTCGTCTTTTATATCGTCTTTTTATATCATTCTTTTTTCCGTATTCAGTTTACCTTGACCCACGGTTCACAAGTTGTCTTTATGACTACTTGTATTTATCCACACTGTTTTTTGTTATTTCCAAGATGAATTAAGTTCCACTGTTCTATTTATTATAATATTATCATCTGTGCTATCTGTGTCAACACAAAAATATCCCTTACGCATAAATTGGAACATATCACCAGGCTTTATTCCGCGCAACCCGCCCTCTAGCAAGCAGTCTTTTAAAACTACAAGTGAATTCGGATTAACAAACTCATCAAGAGGCGCATCATCGCTTGATGGGTTTTCTACATTAAAGAGCCTATCATAAAGTCTGATTTCTGCTTTGACATTATCAGTGGCGCAAACCCAGTGAAGAGTGCCACGAACCTTGCGTCCGTCGGGCGATTTTCCTCCACGACTTTCTGGGTCATATGTGCAACGAAGACAAGTAACATTGCCGTCCTCATCTTGCTCATACCCTGTGCATTTAACAAAATATGCACTCTTGAGCCTTACTTCATTGCCTGGATAAAGCCTGAAGTATTTTTTAACAGGCTCAATCATAAAGTCATCACGCTCAACATAAATCTCGCGTGAAAATGTAACTTTTCTTGTGCCCATTTCTGGCTTGTCTGGATTTATCTCTACTTCAATTTCTTCTGTTTGACCTTCTGGATAATTTTCTATCACAACTTTAAGTGGGTCTAAAACGGCCATTGCCCTTGGTGCATTTGCATTCAAATCGTCACGAACGCAAGCCTCAAGCAAACCATAATCAACCATACTGTATGCTTTTGAAATACCTATTCTGTCGCAAAAATCTCTTATTGCCGCTGGAGTATATCCACGCCTTTTCATTCCGCTTATTGTAACCATTCTAGGGTCGTCCCAGCCACTAACAATGCCATTGTTTACAAGATACAATGACTTGCGTTTGCTTGTAACGCAGTAGTTTAGATTAAGTCTTGCAAACTCGATTTGTCTTGGTGGACGCTCAATTTCAAGCTGTTCTAAAAACCAGTTATAAAGCGGGCGATGATTTTCAAATTCTAGCGAACACAGTGAGTGAGTTACCCTCTCTGCCGCATCTGATAACGGGTGAGCAAAATCATACATTGGGTACACGCACCATTTATCCCCTGTTTGATGATGTGGCACGTGGGCTATTCTGTATATGACAGGGTCCCTCATATTAAGGTTTGGCGACGACATATCAATCTTTGCACGCAACACATGAGAGCCGTTTGGAAACTCACCATTTGTCATTCTCTCAAACAAATCTAAACTTTCTTCTATGCTACGCTCTCTGTAAGGACTGTTTTTTCCAGGCTCTGTAAGTGTTCCCCTGTACTCTCTTATCTCGTCTGCTGTAAGGTCACAAACATACGCTTTGCCCAGCTTTATAAGCTTAATGGCACATTCATAAATAAAATCAAAATAGCTAGAAGCATAATAAACATTTGGATAATCATATCCAAGCCATTTTATATCTTCCTTAATGCTATCAACATATTCAATTTCTTCCTTGCTTGGATTGGTATCATCAAGACGCAAATTACAAATACCGTTATATTTTTTTGCAGTTGTAAAGTTTATATAAATTGCTTTTGCGTGGCCTATGTGCAAATATCCGTTTGGCTCTGGCGGGAATCGGGTTTGAACGCACTCATAAACCCCTTCTTTTAAATCCTCATCAATAAAATCGTGAATGAAATTCGACGGTCTTTGTGTTATGATTTCGTCCATTAAAATTCCTCCTCAAATACATCTTTCGCAAGTTTTAGTCTTGACATTACTTTTTCTTTTCCTAAAAGGCTCATAATAGCGTGCAAGTCTGGCGTGTTAACCCTTGATGTTATCGCTATTCTAATAACTGTTGAAACATCTCCTACATGACCTTTAAAGTCGCTTGGATTTTTTTTATATTCTTTAACATTTGGAGTGTATCCAAGTGGCTGACAAATATCCTTTAGCCTTGCAAACCATTGGTTTTTATCGTCAGATGGGTCATACACTTCCATATATTTTTCAAGTATTAATGCTGCATCTTTTGGCGATATATTTTCTGGCAAGTTATATGACGGGATGTAAATCTCGTCATAAAAATACTCCACATATTCTTTAACTTCGCTATATTTTGCAATATCTTTTCTTGGCTTTTTTGTATCTCTGTCAATGCTTAAAATATCCTTTGCAAGTGACTTGTCACTATTCAAAAGTTCATAAAAATCAGTGTCATATTTTTGTGCCCACTGCATTGTGCCATCTAAAACCTCGTCTGCGCTCATAAGTGAAATCACATTTTTACTAACATCGCTAAGCTTTGCAAGGTCAAACAGCGCACCACTAACACTCATCTTTTTTAAATTAAAAGGAAAGCTGCTTTGGTTTGCTGTGGGGTTTGCCTTTCTCCACTCTTCAAAGTTTGAGTTTGCAAGTGTTAGCAAATATTCAATAACACTTTTCTTTGGAAACCCTTGTTGTGCATAATATGAAACGGCAGCCTCTGGGTCTTTTCTTTTGCTAAGCTTTCTTTTGCCACCGTCCTCCTCTTTCATTATTGGTGCAATATGTGCATATTTAGGCACTTTAAATCCACAACATTTAAATAATTGTATGTGAATTGGAACAGACGAAATCCACTCATCTCCCCTTACTATATGGGTTGTCCTCATCAAGTGGTCATCAACTGCGTGTGCAAAATGATATGTTGGCACGCCATCAGTTTTTAGCAAAACAATATCCTGAATATTTTCAGGCATTTCTATTTTACCTTTAATTATATCATCAAAAATAATCTTTTTGTCCTCTTGACCTTGCGAGCGTAACCTTAACACATACGGCTTGCCTTGATTTATGTTTTGTTCAATTTGCTCTATTGATAACTCTCTGCATTTTGCAAACTCGCCATAATAACCTTTGTTAACTCCTTGATTTTCTTGCTCATCTCGAAGCTCTGACAACTCATCTGCTGTGCAAAAACAAGGGTAAGCAAGCCCCTGTTTTACAAGCTCGTTTGCAAAACAGTGATACAAATCGCACCTTTTACTTTGCTCATAAGGTCCGTAGTCACCTTTTTCCTGCCCAAACCCTAAAACGCCTTCGCTTGCTGTAATTCCAAAGGAATTTAGTCCACTTACTATTTCAGAAATACCGTCATCTATCTCACGCTTTTTGTCGGTATCCTCAATACGCAGATAAAAAACACCATTCGTTGCATCTGCTGTAAACTTTGCAATCATTGCTGCAAACAGTCCACCAATGTGCAAAAATCCGGTAGGACTAGGGGCAAACCTTGTAACCCTAGCGCCCTCTTTTAAACTGCGTTGTGGATATTTATCCTCTACTTCTTGTGGTGTAAATTTAAGCTCTTTAAACAAAAGCTTTGACAGTCTTTGATTATCTATCAATATAATCTCTCCTCTAATTCTTTAACATATGCTGTTTTTCCTTGTGACTTATATCCCATCTTTTGATAAAGATTATGTACTCTCTCATCGCTTTGACCTGTGACTAACATTATTTTGTAGCAGTTATTTTCTTTTGCTATATCCAAAGCTTTGTTTAAAAGTTTTTTTGCAAGCCCTTGCCCCCTATAATCAGGGTGGGTCACAACATATTCTACAAGCGCAAAAGGGCGTTGCCCTTGCACAAGGCTTTGGTTTATAAAAAGTGTAACACTTGCAACAACAGTTCCGTCGTCACAAGCTATTAGTGTGTGCCTGTTATTGTCGCGAAGAATATTTTTCCACAACTCTTTAATATTCCTATCAACCACGGGCAAAGAGTTATTGTTAAGGTGTGTATAAAGCTTTAACATTCCTGCAAGGTCATTTTCTTGTGCGAGTCTAAGTTTGAGCAATTGTCGTCTCCCCTTCTTCAAGCGGTTTTGGTTTGCCAAATGTTAGATTAACGACCATTGATATTAAAACTCCTATTGCTGTGTCTATCGTCCTGTTAAACGCATAAAAATAAGCAGGCTCGCTAAATTTATATGCCTCTACTACTATTATTATAAAAGTAATTGCAGCAAACGGCACTGCATTTTGTATCGAAATTGTATTGCAAACCCATATTAAAAACAGCACACCGAGCGGAACGGTGATAATAGAAAAGCTTTGGTTGTATAGTGCAATGTCGATATAAAGTGCAACAAGCCCAAAAGCTCCGCCAAAAAAAGTCCCCAGGATACGGGCTTTTCCCCTTTGCCAAGAATCCTCAATGGTGCTTTGTGTTGCAACAATGGCAGCAATACAAGCATAGATTGGGTCTTTTCTATTTGCCAAAAACAGCAAGGCTCTTAAAATAGAATTTTGTGCAGAAATATCACCCAAATTTAGCCCATCAAGCAAAGAATAAAAAAGCATACAAACAAAAACCGCTATCGCCGTTTTTACACTTCTCATTCCTATTTTATAAGGTTTAACTGCCCTTTTCAACTAAATTCACCCCAAAAACTGCTAAATATCGCTAAATATTGATTGTCGATATATTATAATTTATTCTGTTGATAATGTAAAGGTTACAAGGTTATAAATAACATAATATTTATTAATAAATACTATTGCAAAAGTACAACAGCTTATTTATAATATAGTGGTGTTACAAATCATTTTATACAAAACCAAATTTTGCTACTGTGGCTCAGATGGTAGAGCAGCTGATTCGTAATCAGCAGGTCAGGGGTTCGAGTCCCCTCAGTAGCTCCATTACAAAGTCTATGACTACGCTATTTGTTGCGTGTTTATAGGCTTTTTATTTTTAAAAAACGCTACACCTTTTTTGCTTTAATAGATTTTTAAAAAATCACTATTTGATAAGCCTTTGCTTTTTTATTATAAAGCTTGCATTTGCTTTGATTGTTAAAATTTTCTAAGTCTTTTTAAAGCACATAGTTTTGCAAAAAATAAGCACACTAAATACTTTATAAAGTATTTGTGACATTGCCTGTAATTACTTGTAAACCTACATTCTATGTGCTATAATTCGGATAGGAAAAAGTTTGAAAGGAGAGTTTATATTGGCTGTGAAAAACCCTGCATCTGAGCGTATTTCAGATTGGTTTAAACTTGATAATGCAGGCAAAGTGTTTCCTGGTCAAAACACATCTACTTGGTCAAATGTTTTTCGTGTTACTGCCGTAATTGATGAAACTGTTGACCCCGAAATACTTAGAAGTGCCGTTATAGATATTTTGCCACGATTTCCTTGTTTTGATGTTGAAATGCGCAAGGGAGTTTTTTGGTATTACCTTGAAAAAAATCGCAACCAGTGTCCACCTATTTTGCCCGATATAAAAAATCCTTGCACCAGAATTAAATGGCACGAAAATGGGCGTTTTTTATTTAGAGTATACTACCGTGAAAATCGTATTGCTGTTGAATTTTATCACGCTTTGACAGACGGATATGGCGCTACTTGTTTTCTTTGCACCTTGGTTGCTCAATATTTGCGTTTGCGTGGCCACGAAATTCCCGTGGGCGAAATGGTGCTTGATATAAACGAGCCTGCCTCACCGGACGAGCTTGAGGACGCATTTATAAAGTTCGCCTCATCAAAAGCAAAGCCAGATACAAAAAGCACATCTGTGTATCATGTTGAGGGCAAAAGATTGCCTGCACACACCTGCAATGTGACAACTGGATTTTTCTCTATTAGTGAAATAAAGGATTTGGCTTCTAAGTATAATGTTACAATTACAGAGTTTATCGCTGCATTGCTTGTGGATATTCTTTATCACAAACAACTAAAGGAAAGCAAAAAACAAAAAATAATTGGCGCTCAAATTCCTGTAAACTTGCGTAAATCTTTTAAAAGCAATACACTTAGAAATTTTTCTTTATTTTATTTAATAAACCTTGACCCACTTATGGGTGACTACACTTTTGAAGAGATTGTAAACAACACAGCATTAAAACTTAGATGTCTTAACAATCCAAAACAGCTAAACGCTATGATGACAAGTAACACTAAAATTGAACGCAATATTTTTACAAGGCTTGTTCCATTATTTATAAAAAACACTATTATGGGCGTTTATTTTTCATTTTGGGCTGAGAATACAACAAGCGTTTTGTTCTCTAATGTAGGTCTTGTTAAACTGCCAAAAAGAATGGAGCAGTATGTAAAATCACTTTCCATCATTCCGCCACACGGAATTCGCAACGCAGCTAGAACTGCGGCAATTGGATACGGCGATGTTATGAGCCTTTCGTTTACAAATGTTTTTGACACTGTTGATGTTGAACGAGAGTTTTTCTCAAGGCTTGTTAAAATGGGTGTCCATGTGAAAATAGAAAGTAACAGGGACTAGGGAGGTTAATGTTATGTCTTATTGTGTCAACTGCGGTGTTGAGCTTGATGAGAGTGCAAAAAAATGTGCGCTTTGTGATGCTCCAGTGCTTAATCCTTTTGAAAAAGAGAGCGAAAATATAGCACCAACACCTTATTCAGATAATGTTTTTATTCCATCATCGGCTAGTAGGAGATATCTTGCATTTATTTTTTCTGTAATACTACTTATTCCAAACATTGTTTGTAGCATTACTAATTTGATTTTTCCCGAAAGTGGTCTTTGGGCAATATATGTTAACGCTACAAGTCTTTTAGTTTTTATCTTGTTTATTTTTCCATTTATGTTCAAAAAGGTAAATCCCTATCTTCTTTTAGCACTAGATACTATATCCGTCACGCTTTTTATTTATGCAATTTATACGATGTATGACGGCAAAAATTGGTTTTTGCTTTTAGCTATGCCAATGGTTATATCTCTTGGAATTATTATTGCTTGCTTTTTAACTTGGATTAGACGAAAAGAGCGTGACTGGCCTTATATTGTTATTGCGGTTTTGTCTGCATTTTCAATATACTCATTTTTTACCGAAGCGTTATTTCATTTTTATTATAATACAGGCAAAGTTTTTGAGTATTCTATAATAATTTTAGTATCGAGCATTTCTCTTATTGCCTTCTTTTTGTTTATCGCTAAAAACCAAAGATTTAGACAATGGCTTGCAAAACGATTTTTCGTCTAATTTTGTTTTTTAAATCTTAGTGTAAAGTACTATTTTGAGTTAATTTTTCAGGCTAAAATTTTGTGTAATAGCTAAAAAAAATAAATATAATATTTTGCAAAAAATTTTGTTTGACAAGTAAATCCTTAGGTGATAATATTGTGCTTAGCATTTAAGTTTTATTATGAAGGTGTTATTTTTTATGGCTCCTGTGTTAAAGAAAATTAACAAACAAGTTAACATTCATCATCTATCGCCTACCAAGGTTATAATGTGGGGTTATTCCCTAATAATTTTGGTGGGTTCTGTTCTATTGTATTTGCCTGTGTCAAGCAAATCCGGCACTTTTACAAACTTTTTGGACTGCGTTTTTACTGCAACCTCTGCAACCTGTGTTACAGGTCTTGTAATTTATGACACTTATACGCACTGGTCACTGTTTGGGCAACTTGTAATTCTACTGCTTATACAAATAGGTGGGCTCGGATTTATGACTCTTGCAATCTCTGCTGTAACGCTAACAAAAAAGCATATTGGTCTGCGCGAAAGATACACAATGAAAGAGGCAATTTCTGCTCCGACTGTTGGCGGTGTTGTTAGAATTTCAAGGTTTATATTTTTAACTTCAATTGCGATTGAGGCAACAGGTGCTTTGTTATTGTCAATTAAATTTATTCCACAATTTGGAATTGTGCGTGGGATATATTTTTCAATTTTTCATTCAATATCTGCATTTTGCAACGCTGGATTTGACCTTATGGGCATTATAAAACCGTTTTCATCACTTGCAACATATCAGGGCAGTGTGCTTGTTAATTTAGTTATCTGCTTTTTAATTATAATTGGTGGTTTGGGATTTTTTGTTTGGGATGATATTCGTATTCACAAATTTAAAATTAATAAATACAAGTTGCATACAAAAATTGTTTTAACAGTTACATCAACTTTAATTTTGGTTGGTTTTTTATCAATTTTTATTTTTGAGAGTAGGTACACCTCCTTTGATAACCTGCCTATTAAAAATCAAATTTTAGTCGCATTTTTTCAGTCCGTTGCACCAAGAACTGCAGGGTTTAACACTATTGATTTAGCCTCAATATCTGACGAAAGCCAGATTCTTACAATCTGTCTTATGCTAATTGGTGGCTCACCTAGCTCTACTGCCGGCGGAATAAAAACAACAACACTTGCAGTTATGGTCTTGTCAATACTCACAGAGCTTAGAAACAAAAAGCATATCGAATGTTTTAACCGCAGAATAGACGAGCAAACCGTTCGCCACGCTTATAGCGTTCTTACTATGTATTTGTTTTTCTTCCTTTCTGGTGCAATTCTAATTTCTGCAATTGACGGTGTATCCGTTAGCAAATCCATATTTGAAACATCATCAGCAATTGGAACTGTTGGTTCTACACTTGGAATTACATCACAGCTAAGTGCAATATCGCACGCAATTTTAATTTTGCTTATGTATGTTGGCAGAGTTGGTGGACTTACAATTCTTGTAGCATTTGCAAAGCCGTATTCAAACACTGTTTCCCAAATGCCTCTTGAAAACATCACAATAGGTTAAAAGCTTTATAAGCATTTGATATTTTAAAGGAGTAATAATGAGATGAAATCTGTTTTAGTTATTGGGCTTGGGCGATTTGGAAAGCATATGGCTATGAAAATGGCAGAGCTAGGCAACGAGGTCTTAGCTATTGACATTAACGAGCAAAGGGTTAATGACATTTTACCCTATGTTGACAATGCCCAAATAGGCAACGCTACTAATGTTCAATTTATTGAATCCTTAGGCGTAAATAATTTTGACCTTTGCATAGTAGCCATTGGTCAAAACTTCCAAAGCTCGCTTGAAACTGCGGCACTTTTAAAAGAGAGCCACGCAAAATTTGTTTTAGCCCGTGCAACAAGTGATGTTCAGCAAAAATTTTTGCTACGCAACGGTGCCGACAGAGTCGTTTATATTGAAAGAGAATCAGCAGAAAAGCTTGCAATAAAATACGGTTCTCCAAATATTTTTGACTACATTGAGCTAAATCCCGAGTATTCAATTTTTGAAATTCGTGTGCCATCTGCTTGGGTCGGAAAAACAATTCTTGAAAAAAATATCCGCTCTCAATACCACGTAAACATTTTGGCCACTAAAGAAAGCGAAAATGGAGCAATAAACCCATCGCCAAAACCTGACCACATATTTTCAAGTGGCGAAACATTGATTGTCATAGGTCGAAACGATGATGTTAAAAAACTACCTATAAAATAATTTTTTTGGTACTGTATTTTTTTACAGTGCCATTTTTATATGCATTGTATAAATAATTAAGCCAAAATGTGTTAATAATTATTGAGAAACGACTAAAAATATGCTATACTAAATCAAATATTTAAGAATGGATTGATGTATATGGAAAATGGTGCAACCTCTGCAACACCTACTAGTAAAAGCTTTTGGGAAAAACACCCAACATTTACAAAGGCTTTTTTTACTTTTTG
Organism: uncultured Eubacteriales bacterium; assembly: GCA_964512735.1. Taxonomy (GTDB): domain Bacteria; phylum Bacillota; class Clostridia; order Oscillospirales; family Acutalibacteraceae; genus RZYX01. The sequence goes on from CAZEKQ010000004.1 coordinate 9,956, forward strand.
TGTTATTGCAGCTTGCATAACATTTTATTTTGCTTTGCTTAGAATAGATGTTGTAAAATCTGTACTATCTAAAATTACTAGTATTTTTGACCCAATTTTATATGGCGTTGTGTTTGCGTTTTTGCTAAACCCTTTGGTAAAAAGTCTTGAAAATCTTTTTATAAAACTCTCGTCAAAAAAAGGTGCAAAAGAATTTTCTAAAAAGAAAAAACCTGCAATTAGGTCTATTTGCATTTTAATTGCAATCTTTATTGCAGGACTCATTATGTATTTAATGGCAAGTTTTCTCTTCCCCGAGCTTGTAGAGAGCCTTGCAAACATTAGCAAAACATTGCCAAAACAAATTGATAGTTTTAGCCTTTGGGCGTCACATATACTTGCAAACAACAAGTTTTTTTACATCAACCCACAAGAGCTTATATCATCTACTACCGACCATCTCACAAACTGGCTTCAAACAAGCCTTACAAAAAGGATAGATGTTTGGCTAGGCTTTATCAAAAGCGGGCTTGCAAGCACATTTAAAATTGTTTTTAATATCGTTATTGGCTTTGCTTGCTCTATTTATATGATGTTTAACCGTGAGAAGTTTTTAGCCCAATGCAAAAAAATACTATACGCATTTTTTAAGCCGGAAAAAGCAGTTGCAATTATGAAGTTTTCTAAAAACAGCCTTGAAATATTCACCCATTCAATTATTGGCAAATTTATTGACTCTATTATTTTGGGATTCATTTGCTTTGCGGGAGTTAAAATATTAAACATTCCATACCCCGTGCTTATTAGCGTTATTATTGGAATTACAAATATTATACCTTTCTTTGGTCCTTGGCTTGGGGCAATCCCTTGCGCAGTTCTAGTTTTGCTCACAAACCCGATACAGGTCATCTATTTTGGATTGTTCGTTCTGGCTCTACAGCAATTTGACGCAAATTTCCTTACACCAAAAATTGTGGGAGAATACATCGGTCTTCCTGCTTTTTGGGTTTTAGTCTCGTGCCTTGTTGGTGGCGGATTTTATGGCGTTATAGGTCTGATTTTAGGTGCTCCAGTGTTTGCAATTTTTTATCAGCTCTTTAGCAGTCTTATTTCTTACAAATTAAAAGACAAAGAGCTTCCGCCAGAAACATCAAAGTATTTTGCAAGCAGTGAAGTTTTAGAAAATACAATCAAACCTCAACCTGTTCAAGAAAACAAAGACGAATAAAATTAAAAGGTATTGGAGTAAAATTCCAATACCTTTTTTGATTTAATTTTATTTTAAATTATTAATTAAACGAAAATGATTTTTATAAATTTGCCTGATTTTTGCAGTGTTTGCCGGCGGTAAAAGTCCACCGATTATTGCTAAGTGGTCCATTACAAATTCATCATACACATACCAAACGCCTGATTTGTATTTTCCGTGGGCATCATACAAATCCATATGAGGCTCATTGAATGGAGCCTTTGCAGATATCACAGGCACTAGGCCATCATTAGGTAGCCAACTTTCATCAATTTCAACATCGCTAATTGTGTTTTTGCTGTATTTTCCGATTGACCTTGCCATTGGAATAAAAAATGGGCAAGTTCTAAGAAGTGGAGTATGCTTTGGCTTTTTTGTGAAAAATTGCTGACTTGTTGAAAGACAAGGCCAGGAAAAATAATATATATCCTCCACGCACTTAATCTTTTCATTAATCTCTTGTGCCCCGTGAAGAGTAAGGTCATAATAAACATTGTCACGGCTTGCTATCATCGCACGCTGACGCTCTTTATTGAGTGATGATTTTTTGCTTTTTCCGTTTAAATCTATCCCGTTTAAATCCCACTGCTCTGCGTGAAATTCATATAGCTTTGAGAATTTTCCTCCTGCAATGTTAGCTGCGAAGGTTGTCCCTTTTTCAAGCAAATCCATAAGCTTTTTCATCGAATACATAAGCGTTGTTCCCTCGTGCACACAAGCAGCTGCCGTAATGCTATGTATCCAGTCCCCTTTTCCCCCTGTGAAAAGTGGCGAAATATCGTCCTTGCTTGTTACTGCCATTTCCTCATCACAGCCGTACGCCATAAGAGTTGCAAAAAGGCGAATTGTAGGCCCGCCAAAGCTGTGACCTAGCATATTTATTTTTTTATCTTTGCTCCATCCTTCAAAAAGTGGTTTTTTGTAGGTTCGTCCATACCTTTTGTGGCCATATTTTTCTGAATGTGCTTTTCCGTAATCAACCGTGCCTCCTACAAGTTGTGCATAAATCTCGCAAGCTCTGTCCCACGCACCAGAAATAGGGCTAATGCTTGGTGCATATGTTTGGAACCCCTCTCCCTCAAGATAGGTGCAAATATTGCCTGTCAACATTCCCCAGTAGGGCAAAAAATCATAAATCTTCTCGTCTGAACCAAAGCCGAACATTCCGTGAATTAAAACATAAGGGTAGTTTGTCTCAAATTTCATCCAAATCGTTCCTCCGTATCCTTTAATTTTAAAACGCCACTACTATTCTACTATTTTGAAAATAGCAGGTCAATAAGATACCGTTTAAAAAGAGTAACAATAAAAATGTAATGTTTTTGGTTAATAATACTATTTATCATTTGATTGTGATTAATTTAACATTAATTCTTCACAAACTTATAGTTAATTCTATTCGCAAATAATCAGTTATACAACTAATTCTTTTGATGATTTTCTAACGTTTTTTAAACCTCTCTTATTTTACTTTTACTGTTTTTTATGATAAAAAATGGGCAAATTAAAATTATGGAGGTTATTTTTATGAAAAGTAAATTTACAAAGTATTTATTTTCTTTTACAATGGTTTTTATTTTGCTATTTTCTGCCTGTAACAAAACTAAAAATAGTACAGACAAATCCACCAAATCTGACACAAGCAGTCGACCATCCACTAGCGACAGCACAGAAGATATTATGCAAATTCCTACTAAAACCTCTGCCACACAAACAGAGAAACCTGTTATTGCAACAACTGTTAAAAGCTCTCAAAAGCCCGTAACAAGCAGGGAAATAAAGCAAAATTTTACTCTGTCTGAGATTGTTGACATTTATAATACGGCAGTAAATAATGTTAAACCAAGGGCAAAAACTACAGTGAGAAACAATCAAAAACTTGTTGCACTACAGCCAATCCCTGCAAAACTTCCGTTTGCCGGCGAACTTTCTAAACAATTTGATAAGGGCGCTTGCAACACACCTTTTGTTTGCAACAACCGAGAACTTATAAAAAAACATTTTATAATATATAACAAAAGCTACTCTAGCAAAATGACACACGACATCGTTGAGTGGGCAAGTTGCAACTATAAAGATGGAAAATATTATATTAAAATAAAAATTAAAGATGACCCCAAGGACACTCAAAAATATTCAAGCAAATGTCTGCCCGTTCTTACCCCTAAAGATATTTCAAGCTATGCAAACACTAGCCTCGTTAAAGAAAAAAACATCAAAACGACTTGCAAAAACTGCATAATAGAGGCCGTAATAGATGAAAAAAGCGGTAATATGCAGTCTTTAAACTACAAAATGCCAACATCTATAAGTGCAAAAATACTAGGTGTAAATTATGATTTTTCGTTTTGCTTTGAGCAGGATTGGTCAATCTTTTGGTAGTTTAAAAAACTGTGCAAAAATGCCGTACAGCAAAATGTACGGCATTAATTTTTATTTCATTGTTGCAAACATCTGCGCCCACAAATGGTCACGGCTTCCATTATCTCTATATACGATAACGCACGCAAAACCAACTGCGTTATAGCTATCTTTTACTATGTTTGCTCTATGCCCAGGAGATTTCATCCAGTCCTCCATAACCTTAGGAACAGTTGTTTGATTCCACGCAAGATTCTCGCCTGCCTCGCTTAATTGATTTCTAAACTCGGGGTCACTATCAAGAACAGTGAAGCAAGACGTTCCATCAGGCCTTGTGTGCGACCATCTAACTCCTGCCTCTGCCGCCCGTGTTAAAGCAAATTCACTAAGCTTGCTGTTAAGCGACAACGGAGCAAGACCCAGCTTTGCACGCTCATTATTTACGCTTGCGAGCATTTCGTTTTCAAACCCTGTAACCACCGTTACGGTTATTGATTTTTGCTCTCCATTTTGCGTATAATTTATAGTTCTTGCAGGAGGTGCAACACCACTAGAAACAGGCTGAGTTGTTTGAATTCTCGTAGTTGTTTGCCTTGTGGTTTGAGCTTTTGTTGTAGATTGTTTTGTTGTAGGTGCTGATGAAATAATTTTTTTTGATGTTAAATTTTGCGAAACAGCAGACTTGCTTGTCTCGTTCATTTTTTCGCCGGTATATCTGTACTTCTCTTTATCACAACCAAATGAAAAGGAAGCCATAAGTAAAATTAAAAATAAAATTGACACACTTCTTTTCACATTAAACCCTCCCTAAATAACCTCTAACTCTATTATGAATAAAAATGGTGATAATTGCAAGACACAAATCCTTATATTTTGGTTTTTTAGACATTTTTTATTTTTTCATTAAAAAAATCTGTGCATTTACACAGCCTTTTAATTTATGATATTTTTGCAAAAAGTTGTGCCCACAAGGGTTCTGATATACCGTCTTCTCTTTCGACCATTACAAGAGCCAGCCCAACGCAATTATACTCATCTCTTATGATATTAGCTCTATGCCCTGACGAATTCATCCAGTCTGTCATTACATCAATAACCGTTGGCTGATTCCACGCAAGATTTTCGCCCGCATATACAATTCTTTTTTTAAGCTCGGGTTTTAAATCAAGCACCGTAAAGCAATTTGTTCCATCTGGTCTTGTATGCGACCACGAAACACCCGCCTCTGCTGCACGAATAATTGCAAGCTCGCTTAGCTCATTATTAATCGACAATGGCGACCTGCCTAGATTTGCTCTTTCCTTATTTAAATATGCAAGCATCTCATTTTCAAAACCTGTTACCACCGTGACAGTTATCGACTTTTGCTCTCCGTTTTGAATATATGGTATTGTTCGCACGGTTTGGAAATGTGTACTTTTCCCCGCCCAACGGGTTGTTGTGTTTATAGTAGTTGTTGCCTTTTGAACAGTTTGCGAACTTGCAGTTGTTTGCTTAGGGCTTGTTGTGGTTTGCCCTGATTTTGCAATAACATTGTCCGACTTCGATGTTGCTTTATCTTTTTTTGTTGCTATATCAGAGCTTTTTGTCGACTTGTTTTTTTGCGTTTCCTGTGGTTTTAAAGCACTTGAAACACCTTGATTTATGGTTGCAGTGCTTTTTTCTTGACTGATATTTGTCACTGATATTGGCGATGCATTACCACTTTTTATTTTATTTTCTTCTGCCTGTTTTACAAAAGCTATATAAAAAGTAAGCATTGTAATAACAGACAACAAAATTATATTTATTTTTCTTTTCATAGCTTTTCACCTAACATTATTATTTTATAACTTTATTATATTATAAAATAATGTATATGTCTTTTTCAACAAGCACTTTTATCCATCTTCTCTCGTGGTTTCTGCGCTACTTTCTGTGCTGCTAGTTGCAGTGCTTGATGTTATTTGACTTGTAGTGTTCGTGCTTTGCGACTCTTGTGTTGTCGTTTTTTGCGTGCTTAAATCTTGGCTACTCGACTCTTGCGTGCTTGATTTGCTAAACGCAGACGGGTCTGTGGTGTATTCTTTTGTTGTGCTATCAACCCTCGAAGCACTAGTATTGTACCCTTTGGATTTTTCTATTCCGGCAACTTCTTGATATCTTATAGGCAAAGTTGTTGTAGTTGTAATTTTCCCTATTGGAATTATTTCTCCATTTTCTACCCTAACACTTTTGTGCTTCCACAACATAAATGAACCACATATGCAAAAAGCTAAAGTCACAGCAACAGCAACATATTGCCATTGATAATTTGGTTTACTTATTTGTGTGTGCATCAAACTACCTCCAAAATAAAATTATAGTGACTGGGCAAATCCTATTATAAGTGGCATTGTTATAAGAGAAAACAATGTTGATATTGAAACAAGCTCTGCTGAAAGCTCAGTGTCACGCTTAAATTTTGATGAAAACATTGTAGTCGTCGCTGCTACTGGTGCGCTTGCAGATATTGTGCAAACCACAAGCAAATCTCCACGAATTCCAACAGCATACATAAATCCCAGCGAAATTAGTGGCACTACAACGAGTCTTAAAAAAACTATCCAATACCTTTTTGCATCTTCAAACATCTTTTTTAGATCAAGCCTTGAGAGATAAAAACCGATTATCAGCATTGGAAGTGGCGTGTTTAGCGACGCCATATAAGACACTGGCTGTGCCAAAACCTCTGGCAAACGAATAGAGAAAATTGCAAGTAAAAATCCAATAATAACACCTAAAATACCAGGATTTATTATTAGCTTTTTAAGCGAAATAGTGTTTCTATTACCGCTCATCAGTAGCAGTCCGTAGCTCCACGCAACAATATTAAACGCTGCAACATAAACAGCACCATAAAAAACTCCGTCATCCCCTAATAAAGCTTGTTGTAGTGGCAATGACATAAATCCACAATTTGAAAAAATAACGCTAAATCGTAGCACTCTGCATCTATTATTATCCTCATCTTTTACTGCGATATGTGCAATAATTATTGAAATTATATGTATTATAATTGCAATACAAAATACTATCCCAAGATTTTTTACAAGCTCAGGATTTAAATCTCTTTGAAAGGATTTTACTATTATGCAAGGGGTAACAAAATACAAAACGATATTTGTCATTCCCTTAACTGCCTTTTCATTTATCATTTTTGTTTTTTCAGCAACAACACCAAGCGCTATAAGAATAAACAAAATAAAAACTTGTTGACCTACCATTAAAAAACTATTATACATTTATAAAAATCCTTTACTTTAATTTTAGTTGAAAAATTTTTTCGTTATTCTATACGCAAAATATCCGCACAGCGAACCAATTATTGCACCAAAAATCACATCAGTAGGATAATGCACATACAAATACATTCTGGAAAATCCCATAAGTATGGCGAAAATCAGACCAAATGTAACGCCTTTTTTCCCATATACTAAAAGAGATAACGCAAATGCAAACGCAAGTCCAGTATGCCCCGATGGAAAAGATGCACTGTTCAGTGGTGGTATTATAAGGTCCACACTGTCGTTGAAGATAAAAGGCCTTGTACGACCAACTAAAGGTTTTAATATTATATCAATGCTCAAAAATTCTAAAACCATTGCTATTGAAAATGTTGTCGCAAGCTTTCGTGTTTTTGGAATAAAAAATAAAATCATTACAAGCAAAATAAAAAACAAGCCGTTGTTACCAAGCCTTGTTATCATTATCATAAGTTTGTCTAAAAAAGCACAAGATAAATTATTTCTTATCCAGTCTAAAATTGCTATTTCTATTTGATTAAGCTTTTGCATATTTCACCTCTAAAATGAATTGTTGATGTTAAAGTTTAAATCAAATTATTTCATAATAACCGTTTGCGGTTATTATATCACAATTTTGCTTGCAATAGCACCTGATATTTTATAATATGCCAAATACACTATATTTATTTTAAAACTAGATATTATTTATATATTTTTGCCGATTTAAAATTAAATATTATCTCAAAAATTTATATAATAAAAAAGAGCGAAAACATCCACTCTTTTATTTTTAACTCGTATTAATTTTTATAATTTATTTGTGATATTTTCCACCACTTGAAATTTGAAAAGCTCTATATATTTGCTCTAATAGCATTACTCGTGCCAATTGATGTGGAAAAGTCATTTCAG
>CAZEKQ010000004.1:17822-76390 GCA_964512735.1 uncultured Eubacteriales bacterium
TATATTTGCTCTAATAGCATTACTCGTGCCAATTGATGTGGAAAAGTCATTTCAGACATTGATAATTTTTGCTGTGACTTGTTTTTTATATCGTCACACAAGCCAAAAGAACCGCCAATTACAAAGGTTATGTTGCTAATACCACCCACTGCAAAGTTTGAAATCTCTTCACTAAGCTTGGTGGATGATTTTTGCTTTCCCTCAATGCACATCGAATAAATCATTGAGCCATTCGGAATTTTTTCTAATATTTTTACGCCTTCTGCGTTAAGAGCATTTTCAATTTGTATTTTTGACGGATTATCCGACAATGCGACCGGCGCAATCTCTATTACATTTAGCTTGCAAAAAGTTGTAAGCCTTTTTATATATTCTGCACAAGCATCTTTTAGATATTTTTCTTTCAATTTGCCTACACAAATCACATTAACATTAATCATACAAAAAATCCTCAAAAAATCATTACTTCACCGCTATTACAACTTGGTGCAACTGAGAGTAAAAAGTCCTGACCCTCTACCGCACCACACTCGACTAATGCTGAATATGTATTTTGGTACGCAAGCTCTGGAATATTATTTTCTCCGCTTAAATGCCCTAGAACAAACCGTGTCGTTCCACTTTCTAACAGCTGTGTTACAGCTTTTGCACAACTATCGTTTGACAGATGCCCTTTTTTTGATAAAATTCTTCTTTTTAAGAAATATGGATAGTCACCATTTTCAAGCATTCCAACATCGTGATTGGACTCGATAAGAACTAAATCACAGCCTGAAATTGCATACATTATATCGTCTGTCATTTCGCCCAAATCGGTTACAACGGCAGCTTTTCTATCTCCCAGCGTTACAACATACCCAACGCTTTCTCTGCTGTCGTGCGGTGTTTGAAAAGATGTTATGTACATTCCGTCAACTTCAACGCCCGAAGACATTTCGTCTGCTAAAAACTTGCCGTTTAAAACACCTGTTTCATCCAGCGCCGACAATGTTCCGTTTGACGAATACATCTGTATTCCATATTTTGAGGCAAAAACTCTAAGTCCTTTTACATGATCCGAATGCTCGTGAGTAATAAAAATCGCTTTTACACTTTGTGGTTCTACACCTATTCTCTCAAGAGCCAGGGTTGTTTGCTTGGCACTCATACCAACATCTATTAAAACGCCACTTTGCGATGTCCCTACATACATTGAGTTACCCTTACTGCCTGAAAACAAAGGGCAAAAACGAGCCATTACTCCACCACCTTAAAAATTTCAAAATTTGCTATAAAAAAAGGGTGCTATGCACCCTGAACTTTTGCATAAAATATAAACTCGGTGCAGGCAAGCTATTTTCAGCCTGCTGTTTGTATTCTTGAGGGTTCATCTTCGATTTTAACCCTTTTTATATCTGCACCCATAGCACTTAATTTCTCAACAATATTTTCATATCCTCGGTCAATATAAATAACATTTTCAATTTCAGACATTCCGGTTGCCGCAAGCCCTGCAATTATCATTGCCGCCCCTGCCCGCAAATCATCTGCCTTAATCGGTGCCCCTTTTAGCTCTTCAACACCTTCAAGAACTGCAACCTTACCATCAACTTGAATAGATGCTCCCATTCTTGTCAACTGGTCAACATATTTAAATCTATTCTCCCAAACGCTTTCAGAAATAATGCTAGTACCTTTTGCTATTGCAAGCAAAACAGCCATTTGCGGTTGCATATCTGTTGGAAAACCTGGGTGTGGCATAGTTTTGAGGTTGCACCTACTTGGTCTGCCATTTGCAATAACATGAACAGAATCGTCCCCCTCTATTACATCAACACCACATTCCACAAGCTTTGCCGTTATAGATTCCAAATGCTTTGGAATAACATTTTTCACAACAACATCGCCACCTGTAGCCGCCGCTGCAACCATATATGTTCCAGCTTCAATTTGGTCTGGAATAATAGAGTAATCGCAGCCGTGAAGATAAGGAACTCCACGAATTTTAATCACATCTGTTCCCGCACCTCTAACATCTGCGCCCATTGAATTCAAAAAGTTTGCAAGGTCAACAATATGAGGCTCTTTTGCCGCATTTTCAATAACGGTAAGTCCCCTCGCTTTGACTGCTGCAAGCATTATATTGATTGTAGCCCCAACTGAAACAACATCCATATAAATGGAGCTACCTGTTAATTTTTCTGCTGATGCGTTAACAACGCCTTTATCAATCGACACATTTGCACCAAGCATTTCAAACCCTCTAAGGTGTTGGTCCATAGGCCTAACTCCGCCAAAGTTGCAACCACCAGGCATTGCAACATTTGCAAAATTACAACGCCCAAGCAATGCACCTATAAGGTAATAGGATGCACGCAAATGCTTTGTTAAATCATAAGATACAGAATACGAATTAACAGTGCGGGTATCAATCTCTAGGGTGTTTTCGTTTATCATTTTTATCTTCGCGCCCATCTCGTGAAGAATTTTTATCATCATTGAAACATCGCTAATATTTGGTATATTTTCTATTCTGCAAACATCTTCAGCAAGAAGAGTTGCAGGAATTATCGCAACAACGGCATTTTTAGCTCCGCTAATATTTACTTCACCACAGAGCCTTTTTCCACCGTGAATAACAAACTTATCCAACAAAGGAACACTCCTTACAAATTATATTATTTTATATATCTCATAAAAAATTATGTAGTTATCAAATCAACATATAGTTTTAGTATTCATATTATTTCAAGATATTATACCACTATATTCTAAAAATTAAAAGTCATTTTTAAAAAATCATTACTACTTCAATATCACTTTTGGCAACAAGCACAAAAATACAGTTTATAGTGTAGCTTTTCTAAACATTATTCTAAAAATTTGACAATAGTTCCGCCATATCTTTTGGCAACTTTGAATTTATTTCTATTTTCTTATTTGTAATTGGATGTATAAACCTAACATCGCTACAATGAAGAGCCTGACGCAAAATTATTTCGCTCTCTTTTCCATACATTCTGTCTCCAACAAGAGGGTGACCAATATGCGAAAAATGTACTCTTATTTGATGTGTTCTTCCTGTGTCTAACTTAATTTTAAGCATAGTTATTTTTTCGTTTCCATTTATCACACGCCAGTGGGTTATTGCCTCATCCCCATCACTTCCAACTGCTCTTACAATTTTTATAGGGTCGGGTCTTGTAATTGGTAAATTTATGGTTCCATTTTCTTTTAAAACACCTGTAGCAATAGCCGTATATTCCTTTTCAATTTTTCCAGAAAGTTTTGCGGCACAAAAGCTGTTTAAAGCACAAACTACTATTCCAGATGTTCCTATATCAAGTCTGCCAATTGCTCTGAAAGTTGAACTTTTTCCACTTTTTGCTAAATACCAAGAAACAGCATTTGCAAGTGTATCTCCTTGGTGGTTGCGTGACGGATGAATTGGCAAAAGCGCTGGCTTATCAACTAGCAATAAATCCTCATCTTCATACAACACATCTATAGTATACTCAGTTGGTGTCGCAATTATTTCATCATCAGGCATATTTATTGTAATTTTATCACCTGTTTTTATTTTGTCCACTGTTCTTGCAGGTAAACCATTTAATAAAATTCCATTTTCGACTTGTTTGAGTGCTCGGACAAGACGCACAGAAAGTCCTGCACTTCCACGAAGAAAGTGCAGAACTTCCCTATTGTTATATTCATTTTCGACAAAAAATGAAATCGTTCTCATATAAGATTAATCAACCTTTACTGTCCAGTTAAAAGTATCCGGCAATTTGCCCCATTGAAGTCCTGTGAGATTGTCATATAATTTTTGAGAAATTTCTCCAATTTTTCCGTCGTTGATAGGCATTACTTTTTCGCCCCAGCAAAGCTCGCCAATAGGTGAAATTACAGCTGCTGTTCCGCTACCAAAAGCCTCTTTTAGTCTACCCTCATCAAACGCTTTTACTACCTCGTCAATAGACAGCTTTCTCTCTGTTACTTTGTATCCCCAAGAACGCAACATTTCGATGCAAGACATACGAGTAACACCGCTTAAAATGCTACCTTGAAGCTCTGGTGTTATTATTTCGTCATCAATAACGAAGAAAACATTCATAGTTCCTACTTCTTCGATATACTTTCTTTCAACGCCGTCAAGCCAAAGAACCTGTGTAAAGCCTTTTTTAGTTGCTTCATCTTGTGATTTTAAAGATGCTGCGTAGTTACCACCTGTTTTTGCAAAGCCTATTCCACCTTTTACAGCTCTTACATAAGTTGACTCAACAAAAATCTTTACAGGATTTAGCCCTTCTGGATAATAAGCACCAACAGGTGACAAAATCACAATAAACAAAAGATGGTTTGCAGGGTGAACTCCCACGTGTGGGTCAACTGCAATTATAAATGGGCGAATGTAAAGAGATGTTCCCTCTTGCGTTGGAATCCAGTCCTGTTCAATTTTTACAAGCTCTTTTATTGCATGAACGCAAAACTCCTCATCAATTTGTGGAATACAAAGACGCTCGTTTGAAACATTCATTCTCGCCATATTTTTTTCAGGTCTAAAGAGCAAAACCTCGCCCTTGTCTGATTTATACGCTTTCATCCCCTCAAAAACTTCCTGACCGTAGTGCAAGCACATTGCCGCAGGGTCTAAAGTCAAAGGTGAATAAGGGATAATTCTAGGGTCGTGCCAACCTTGACCCTCATCATAATTCATAATAAACATATGGTCTGTATAGTATTTTCCAAAGCCTAAACTGCTTTGGTCTGCCGGTTTTTGCTTTGGATTTTGTGTGCGTTCAAATTTAATCTCTTGCATATTATCGCTCCTAAACTTTTGTCATAATTATCTTCGCTTTTCAGTAATACATTATACCACTATTTGTATGTTTTGCAAGAAAATAAATAAAAAGAGCCTGACTAAAAAATCAAACTCTTTTTTAATATTCTATTATCTCAAATCTATTTTTTATTGTGCAAATTCTGCAAAAGTTAAAACATATTTAACAACAAACAAAAATACGATTACATACATTACTGGATGAATTTCTTTGATTCTTTTTGATGCAATCATAACAATAACATATGCAATAAATCCAAATGCTAATCCTTCTGTTATTGAATAGAAAAGTGGCATTGTAATTACTGTTATAAATGCAGGGATTGCAACTGTAAGGTCATCCCAATCAATATCCTTGAGCGCACTACACATCATAACGCCAACAATTATAAGAATTGGTGCTGTAGCCGCTGTCGGTACTAAACCTACAACTGGGGATAAAAGTAATGCAAACAAAAAGCAAGTAGCTGTTGTAAAAGATGTAAGCCCTGTTTTTCCGCCTGCTGAAATGCCTGCTGTTGACTCAACATAGGTTGTAACTGTTGATGTTCCCAAAACTGCTCCAACTGATGTTGCAACTGAGTCTGCAAGCATTGCTTGCTCAACCTTTGGAAGATTGCCATCCTCGTCTAGATATCCTGCCTTGTTTGCAGCACCAATTAGTGTTCCAATTGTGTCAAACATATCAACCAAAACAAGAGTAATCATTACTGATATAAGTGCTAGAATTGGAGTTGAGAAAAGCTCTTTAAACCCTACAAAGCAAGCACCAAATGTTGAAAAATCAAGCTTTGGAATCCAGCTTTCTGGCTTTGATATGCCCATATTTATACTAAACCCAAACTGCAAAATAGCGCCTACAATTGATGTTCCGATAATTGAAACAAAAAGAGCACCCGGAACCTTTGCAACAACCAAAACAATTGTTAGTGCAAGTCCAAAAAGTGCAAGGAGTGTTGTCGGAACATTAAGTGGCCCCATTCCGATTATTGTGCCACTCTCGCTTGAAAGAAGTCCTGCGTTGTTAAATCCAATAAGAGCAATAAAAAGGCCGATACCTGCTGAAATTGCCTTTTTTAATGAAAGCGGAATTGCATCAACAATAATTTTGCGAATTCCTGTTACTGTAATTAGTATAAAGAATATTCCTGCAATAAAAACTGCTGATAATGCTGCCTGCCAAGACAGACCCATTGATGCACATAGTGTGTAGCAAAACACTGCGTTTAGCCCCATTCCTGGAGCTTGTGCAAGTGGGTAGTTTGTAAGAAAACCTATAAGATAAGTACCAAAAGCAGCCGCAAGGCAAGTTGCTGTCATAACCGCAACATTTGGCATTCCTACGGGTGTTCCCTCACCTAAAAAAGTTTGGTTTACAAAGATAATGTAAGCCATTGTAAAAAATGTTGTAAGTCCCGCGATTATCTCGGTTCTTACTGTGGTATTGTTCTCTTTGAGTTTGAACAATTTTTCCATTGATTTGTTTCCTCCTCTTTTTTCTAAGTCTTGTATGTTTGTTAGCAACTAAATACTATCTAAAAAAACTTGCCGTGTCAAGATGAAATGAATAAAGATGTCTTTATAATCTATTATTACAAAAGGGCTTGATTTTAAAACCAAGCCCAACCTTATTATTTGCCTTAAATTTTTCTAGCTATTTTTACAAGTTTCATTTTTACTTTTTTAGCCTTTGGCATAAGGCTATTATACAAAAAGAATTTAAACTTGTTGCCTACTAAAACATATTCTCCAATAAACTCATGATAGTCCGACCCAAAGCTTTTTTTAAACTCATTTATTCCTACAAAATTCTCTGTAGGCTCTAAAATTCCTAGAGTGCCATCTTGCGTTATCGTTGGGTTTTTTACAAGCACATATCCAAAATCGTGAATGTCGCAACCCTCTTCAATGCTTTTGCAAATTCTAAGATAATTTAGATAATGGCTTGAGCGAGTGTTGTTGCGAACAATATTGCGTGTGCCACCAAAAAGGCAAGACGCAACGCCTGCATAACGCAAGGTAAGCCCACCAGCAACGGGGATTTTTTCATCATCACCATACTGCTTTGTTTCTTCCATTCTTGCATTATAACTTTTTGTGTTTTTGTCTACAACATCAATTTCATCATTTAGACCTCTAACCTTTTTCTTTGGCGCTGTTTCCAAAGCTTTTATTGCATTTTGTTTTTTGTTTTGTCTTTCAAGTTCTAGCTTTGTGTCAACTGATTTATCATAATAAACTATTGTTATATCTGTGCTATCTTTAAATGTTTTAATAAGATTTTTGCAATACCCTGAGTCACGCTCAACAAAATCATTTCTATCTGAAGTGTCATGCATAACGCTCATAAAATCATCCATAATTTTAGGATTTTTTTCGATATCTTCATAAGTAAATGTTTTTGCCACAAGTCCACGCTGTGTGCCAACTCTAACACTGTAACGCACACCTTTTTCGCACTTTTTTAGTATTTTATCGCACGGTATTGCTTGTCCTTCATCGTCTTTTAACTTTAAAAACAACTGAACAGGGTGCTTATAAGTATATGTTTCAATGTCTGGGTTAAGCTCATATCCGCATTTTGTAAGTAGCTTGTGTGCCAAAAGTCCATCACTGCAATCCTCTCCATTTATACGAAGAGAAATAAGTGGGTCAATTATCGCACAAGTTGCCCCACTCTCTTTCATTTGTGATTTTAAAAAGACTGTAAACTCTTCTTGAAGTTTTTCGTTTTTATAGTCACTAACAGTGCCACAAGAAATATACCATATGTCCCCTGCTAGTGGTAGCTTGCGTATAAGGACTAGGCAAGTTAAAACCCGCTCACCGTCCAAAAAACCGCTATAATACTTTGGTTTCCACGCCTCTTTAACATTTGCCCACGAAGAGCATTGAAGAAAAGACCCCTTATTTTTTACAACAAAATCGTCAAATGCTTTTAAATCATTTTCGACCTTAAATTCATACATTAAAAAATCAAACCCTACTATATAATATTTAAACTCTCAAGAGCTTTACTTACACATTTTCGCTCGTCTATCGGCACAAGCTCGCCCTTAACTTTTTGAAATTTTTCGTGACCTTTTCCAGCAAGAATTAGCATATCACCCTCTTGCAAAACCTGAACTGCATAATCAATTGCTTTTTCTCTATCTACAATCGCCTCATATTTTCCACCTGTCTGCTCAACATAGCTTGCAATTTCTTCTATTATTTTTTCAGGGTCCTCAAAATTTGGGTCGTCTGATGTAATAATTGATAAATCACACATAGAGCCTGCAACAAGCCCCATTTCTTTTCGCCTTAGTTGTGCCCTATCTCCAACGCTTCCAAACAAACAAATCAGCCTGTTCGGCTCGTATTCACGCATAGTTTGGAGCAGTTGCCTAAGGCTCGTGCCGTTGTGTGCATAGTCTATTATAATGCTATAATCCTCACTTATCAACACCGGTTCTGTTCGCCCATTTATATGAACTCTAGAGAGTGGTTCTCGCATATCATCAATATTAATGCCCATTTTTTCGCATACTGCAATAGCTGCAAGGGCATTATAAACGCTGTAATATCCCGGCAGGCTAACTTGCATATTTTCATATGTTTTTCCGTTTGCATCAAGGTCAAAAACTGTGCCTAAGAAGCTATGATTTTTAAATGGCTTTACATTGCTTGCAACATAATTTGCGTCACACTCAATACCAAAAAGAGTTTTTTCTGTTGCATTTTTAATCATATCCTGTGTTGCCGCATCATCTGCACAGCCTATTGCTATGTCACACATATCAAAAAAGGCTTTTTTCCAGCCATAATATTCTTCAAATGTTTTATGCTCATCTCCACCTATGTGGTCGGGAGAAATATTTGTAAAAACGCCTATTTTAAAATTCAAATTATCTACCCTGTGCATTTTCACACCAAGTGACGAAACTTCCATTGCAACTGCTGTGCAACCATTGTCTGCCATTTCTCTAAGCAACTTTTGTGTTTCATATGATTCTGGGGTTGTGTTTACCGTTTGTTTTACAACATCGCCATAACTTGCCCCAACTGTTCCTATAAGCCCAGTTTTTATTCCACATTTTTCTAGCACATCTTTAATTATATGGGTAGTTGTTGTTTTGCCCTTTGTCCCTGTAATACCTATTACTGCAAGCTCGTTTGATGGATGACCAAAAAAGTTAGCAGACAAAATAGCTAGCGCCTCCCTTGTGTTATCAACCAATATTATGTTTGCATCATCTGGCAACAAAACATTATGTTGGCATACAAAAAAACGACAACCTTTTTCATAAGCTGAAAAAGCAAAATCGTGGCCGTCTACCACTGCACCAACAAGGCAAACAAAAAGAACATCTTCACTTGCCTTTTTTGAATTATATGCAATATCTTTTATATCAATGTCAAGTGGGATATCTCCACTGTATTTTACCGTATTTAAAACCTGTTCTAAAAGCATAAAAAGCCTCTCATTTCGTTGCATATTTTTAACAACTGTGTTTCTAACAATTATAGGATTTGATATTTTTATTGTCAATAGCATCTATAATCTTGACAAAGTAAATACTCAATGGGATAATATACTGAATTTATTTTTATTTATATATTATACCTATATTTAACAAAATTACAAAATTTGAAATAAAACTTTAGCAGGAGGAAGTAAAATGGCAAAAGAACTTGCAAAAAAATACGATCCAAAAGAGGTTGAGGATAGAATTTATAGCTCTTGGATTGAAGGGGGCTATTTTCACGCAGAGCTTGACCAAAATAAAAAGCCTTACACAATAGTTATTCCTCCTCCAAACATCACTGGGCAACTTCATATGGGGCACGCACTTGACAATACTTTGCAGGATATTTTAATTCGATATCGCAGAATGCAAGGGTATGATGCGCTGTGGATTCCAGGTACTGACCACGCATCTATTGCAACTGAGGCTAAAATAGTTGAAGCTATGGCTCTGGAGGGAATAACAAAAGACGACCTTGGTCGTGACAAATTCCTAGAGCGTGCTTGGGAGTGGAAAGACCAGTTTGGTGGCAGAATTATTGAACAACTAAAAAAACTCGGTGCTTCTTGCGACTGGGAGCGTGAGCGTTTTACTCTTGATGAGGGTTGCTCTAAAGCTGTTCGTGAAGTTTTTGTAAGACTATATGAAAAAGACCTTATCTATCAAGGTGAGCGTATAATAAACTGGTGTCCAAACTGTCTTACCTCTATTTCGGACGCAGAAGTTGAGCACGATGAAAAAGACGGCTCTTTTTGGCATTTGCGTTATCCTATAACAGGTACAAACGACTATATTGAGCTTGCAACTACAAGACCAGAAACAATGCTTGGTGACACTGCAATTGCTGTTAACCCAAAAGACGAAAGATACAGCCATCTTATTGGCAAAACTGTTACTCTACCTATTGTTAACAAAGAAATTCCTATTGTTGCAGACAGTTATGTTGAAATGGATTTTGGTACAGGTGTTGTAAAAATTACACCAGCCCACGACCCTAACGACTTTGAGGTTGGCGCTCGTCACAATCTTCCAATTATTGATGTTATGACCGATGATGGTAAAATGAATGAAAATGCCGGCGAAAAATATTGTGGTATGGATAGGTATGAGTGTCGAAAAGCTATTGTAAAAGACCTTCAAGACGGTGGATTTTTAGTTAAAATCGAGCCTATGAAACATAATGTTGGCTCTTGCTATCGTTGTGACACAATCGTTGAACCTAGAATTTCAAAACAATGGTTTGTAAAAATGGAGCCACTTGCAAAACCTGCTATTGATATTGTAAAAGACGGGAAGATCAAGTTTGTTCCCGAGCGTTTTGATAAAACATATTTTCACTGGATGGAAAATATTAAAGACTGGTGTATCTCTCGCCAACTTTGGTGGGGGCATAGAATTCCGGCTTGGTACTGTGCTGATTGTAATGAAGTAATTGTTAGCCGTGAAGAGCCTACAAAGTGCACAAAATGCGGTAGCCAAAATCTAGCTCAAGACCCTGACACGCTAGACACTTGGTTTTCTTCTGCTCTTTGGCCTTTCTCAACTCTTGGTTGGCCTGACCAAACTCCAGAGTTTTTACACTACTACCCTACAAGCACGCTTGTTACTGGGTATGATATAATTTTCTTCTGGGTTGCTAGAATGATTTTTTCTGCGTGTGAGCATACACAATCACAACCCTTTGACACTGTGTTTATACACGGTATTGTAAGGGATTCACAGGGTCGTAAAATGTCAAAATCTCTTGGCAACGGAATAGACCCCCTTGAAGTTATTGACAAATACGGTGCAGATGCTCTAAGACTTAGCCTTGCAACAGGCAACAGCCCAGGCAATGATATGCGTTATATGGAAGAAAAGGTTGAGGCAAGCCGTAACTTTGCAAACAAGCTTTGGAACGCTGCTCGCTTTATACTTATGAATCTTGACGGCACAGAAAAAGCTCCGCATCTTCCGCAAAACCTTGCAATTGAGGACAAATGGATTTTGAGCAAATTTAACACAATAACAAAAGAGGTTACAGACAATCTCGATAAATTCGAGTTGGGTGTTGCCGTTCAAAAAATATATGATTTTACTTGGGATTTATTTTGCGATTGGTATATTGAAATTGCAAAACTTCGCTTGCAAGCAGGCGGGCAAGAGGCACAAACCGCAAAAGATGTTTTGATTTATATTATGTCAAACACGCTAAAACTTTTGCACCCATTTATGCCCTTCATCACTGAAGAAATATGGCAAACCCTCCCCCACGATGGAAAAACAATAATGACATCTGCTTTCCCAGAGTTTGATGAGTCACTTTGCTTTAGTCAGGAAGAGGCTGAGTTTGAGCGTATTATGGAGGCAATTCGTGCTATTAGAAATCGCAGAGCTGAAATGAATGTTCCACCATCTAAAAAAGCTCAAGTATTTATCGACACAACATTTAAAAACACTTTTGAGTCTGGTTCTGTTTTTATAAAGAGACTGGCTTATGCAAGTGATGTAACTATCGGAAACAGTCTTGATATTGATGGTGCTGTTCGTATTGTTACAAATGATGCAAAAATCTATATCCCTATGGGTGAGCTTATTGATTTTGAGGCTGAGCGTGCAAGACTTCTAAAGGAGAGAGAGTTAGCTCAAAAAGAGCTTGATTTTATAAATTCAAAGCTCTCAAACGAGAATTTTGTAAGCAAAGCACCGCAAAAGGTTGTAGACGGGCAAAGGGCTGCTGCCGCAAAGCTTGTTGATAAAATTGCAATGCTTGATGAGAGCATTTCTGCTATTGGATAAACTGAATTTGTTGAGGTGTATTTATGGAACTTTATGAAAACTCAATAAAATATATACATTCATTATTACGATTTGGAATTTCTCCGGGGCTTGAGCGAATCAAAGCTTTACTTGATATGCTCGGAAATCCCCAAAACAATCTCCGGTTTGTTCATGTTGCCGGCACAAATGGCAAAGGCTCGGTTTGCAATATGTCCGCTAATATTTTACAAGATGCAGGCTACAAAACAGGACTTTTTACTTCGCCTTATATTGTAGATTTTTGTGAACGAATACAAATTAACGGCAAAATGATTGAGCGTTATGAGCTTGCAAACCTTGTCGCAAGAATAAAGCCAATGGTTGAAAGTCTTGCAAAAAAAGACCTTCAACCTACCGAGTTTGAGGTAATCACTGCTATTGCACTTAAATACTTTGAAATGAACAAATGTGACATTGTCGTTTTAGAAACAGGTCTTGGTGGGCGTCTTGACTCGACCAATATTATAGCAACACCACTTGTAAGTGTTATCACTTGCATTTCCCTTGACCATACAGATATTTTAGGCAATACAATCGAAAAAATCGCTATGGAAAAAAGTGGGATAATAAAACAAGATGGCACAACAGTTTGCTATCCTTACCAAAGTCCAGATGCTTTGGATGTTGTTAGCAAAGCTTGTACCAAAAAAAATAACAACCTTGTTTTAGGCTGTATAAATGAAATATCTATAAAAAAATCTTCTATAAGTGGTACAAAAATCAACTGGAACGGTATTGAAATAAACCTCCCCTTAGTTGGAGATTATCAAGTTTTTAATGCATCAACTGCAATTTGTGCAATGACTCAGCTTGTAAAAAAGGGGTTTGACATTTCTCGTGCAAACATAAAAAATGGGCTAGAAAAAACCGCTATGCCTGCACGCTTTGAGGTGTTGTCAAAAGAGCCTGTGATTATCCTTGACGGTGGACATAATACAGACGGAGTCGATAATTTTATATCAACAATCGAAAAGCTTTTGCCAAACCAAAAAAAGATTTTTATAATGGGAACTTTAACTGATAAAGAATACGAGTTTACAATCGAGCGTGTCGCCCGTGTAGCTGATGAGTTTATTGCAACAACACCATTAAATCCGCGTGCATTATACGCTTGTACCGCTTGTGAAGTTGCCTCTCCATTTTGCACAAGAACAGCCGCAATTTCTTCGCCAAAAGATGCACTAAATTATGCGCTCTTTCAAGCAAAGGCATACGGCTATGCTGTAATAATATGTGGTTCTTTATACCTTGCAAGTGATATTCGCAAGGCTATTGTAAAAAAACTACCATCACTAGCAGAGTAAAAATCGTTCCGGGTGCTCCAAGTAGCCCAGACAACGCCACGGTATAATAGTTAATTGGTATAAACACATCGCTTACAGCTCCCAACAAATTTACTGAAAGCAATGCGCAAAATCCTGACAGAGCCGTTACCATTATTGCTTTAAACCAGTGTCCTGATTTTTTTGACGACACCAAAATAACAATAGCAATAAACGCTGTAACAGTGTAAAATGCAACTTTGAATGAAACTATCCCCATTTTTTTACACCACCAAAATATTTGTGTAGGACAATTTTCACATCTCTATATTTTTTCATACATTGTTGTTACACAGGTGTTGCAGGTTATGTTTTTGGTTTTTGCAAGGCGAATTAAATACCTATATCTTGCCTTTAGTGCCTCTATTTCATAGATTGACGCTTCTACCAAGTCTTCATCAGCTTGCATTTGAAACCTTAGGTACGCATCGTCTATCATTCGGCAAACTCGCCTAATGTCCTGCAAGAGTCTTTCATCGGAACATAAGTCATCGTGACTGAGTATCTCTTCTTTTGGTTCAAAATCAAAATCGAAGTTGTACTTCATAAAAACCCCTCCTTTTTATTTCTATGAATAATTGTTGGGATAATATTACAGTTTTATACAATTTTAAAAAATAAATTGCTTGTATAACTATTGACTTTTTTAAAAAATAGTGATAAACTGTGCTTGATTTTTAAAAAATAATATTGCTGTCTTCAGGGCGGGGTGCGATTCCCCACCGGCGGTAATGGGCACAAGCCTTAGTCCGCGAGCTATTTGCAGATTCGGTGTGATTCCGAAACCGACGGTTAAAGTCCGGATGAAAGAAGATAAGGTTTTTATTTAAGCCTTTTTTTGCCCTGTGTCTTTTTTGCACAGGGTTTTTTATTGTTCTGGACAGCCAAATTGAAAGGGAGATTTTTTATGAACACTTCAATGTCATCAACAAATCAAAAAACATTCAAAATGGTTTTCACTGGTCTGCTATCTGCAATTTCATTTGTACTATTTTTATTTGAATTTCAAGTTATTCCTGGGGTAGAGCATCTAAAGCTTGATTTTAGCGATATCCCCGCTTTGATTGGAGCAATTTTCTTTGGCCCTGCCGTGGGTGTTGGGGTTGAGTTTATTAAAAATATAATTGAAATGTCTGTTAAGGGCATCGGCACACAAATGGGATTTGGAAATCTTATGAATTTCCTTGTTGGTTGTGCATATATCGTTCCTTTTTCTATTGTTTTTAATAAACTGTCTAAAAAAGAAAATTCAACCGCATTTAAAAACACTGTTATTTCTTCTGTATTTGGTGTTATAAGCATTATCGTTATAGGCATTGCTGGCAACTACATTATTGCGCCTTTGTTCTTTAAATACTTTATGGGTGTAATTCTTCCAAGCAACGCCCTTTGGGCTGCAATTTGGGGTGCTACTGCCCTTAATGCTATAAAAGGTGTTATGCTCTCGGTAGTTGCTTATCCTTCAATGGTTCTATTATCATCAAGGCTAGGTGCTCAGTTTAAAATCAAAGGAATTAACACCGATAAAAATAAAAATTACAAAGAATCTAAAGAATCTTAGAATTAATATTGACTTTTATCTTTTATCGGTATACAATTTATCTAACAACTTAATAGCTACTTATCAAGAGCGACTGAGGGGACAGGCCCTGTGAAGTCCGGCAACCTGCTATGCAAGGTGCTAAATCCTGCGGTGTATTTAAAACCGATAGATAAGCTTTTATAGCCCTTCGGTAAATATCCGAAGGGTTTTTAGTTTTTAAGTTAATCATTTTTCTAGGGGGATAATTATGGGAAGACATCTTTTTACATCCGAATCCGTAACAAAAGGGCATCCTGATAAAATATGCGACCAAATATCTGATGCAATCCTTGATTCTATTATAGCTAAAGACCCAAATGCAAGAGTTGCGTGCGAGGTTACTTGTACTACAGGTCAGGTTATGATTATGGGTGAAATTACAACATCTTGCTATGTTGAAATTCCAAAAATTGCAAGGCGTGTAGTTTGCGACATCGGTTATGACAGTCCACAAATGGGATTTGATGGCCATAGCTGTGCAATTCTATCCGCAATAGATGAGCAGTCACCTGATATTGCACTTGGAGTTGACCGTTCGCTTGAGCTTAAAAGTGGCAAAGAGGATTCTTACAATCTTCACGGTGCCGGTGACCAGGGTATGGTTTTTGGATATGCTTGTGACGAAACTCCAGAGCTTATGCCTCTGCCTATCTCACTTGCACACAAGCTTGCACAAAGGCTCACACAAGTTCGCGAGGACGGCACTTTAACATATCTTCGTCCTGATGGAAAAACTCAAGTAACAATCGAGTATGATGACGATAATAAGCCTGTTAGGGTGGATACTATCGTTGTTTCAACACAGCATAGTGAAGAGGCAACTCTTGAGCAAATTCGTCAAGATATAGTAACAAATGTTATTGTTCCTGTTGTTGATAGGAGCCTTATTGATAACCATACTATTATATATGTAAACCCAACTGGGCGTTTTGTTACCGGTGGACCTGCTGGTGATAGTGGACTTACTGGACGCAAAATAATCGTTGACACATACGGTGGATATTCTCGTCACGGTGGCGGTGCTTTTTCTGGAAAAGACCCAACAAAAGTCGACCGTAGTGCCGCTTATGCTGCAAGATATGTTACAAAAAATATTGTTGCTGCTGGACTTGCAAAAAGATGTGAGCTTCAAATTTCTTATGCAATCGGCATAGCAAATCCTATTTCTGTTATGATTGACACTTTTGGAACAGGTGTAATACCTGATGAAACAATTGCAGAAATCGTAACCGAAGTTTTTGACCTTCGTCCCGCCGCAATAATCGAACAGCTAGAGCTTCGTAATCCAATTTATGAAAAGCTTGCAGCTTATGGCCATATGGGAAGAGTGGATTTAAATGTTCCGTGGGAAAAAACTGACAAAGCAGAGCAATTAAAAAAATCTGCAGGACTAATTCAATAAACATAAAAAGCTCGTACTATAATAAATAGTATGAGCTTTATTTTTATTTAGAATATGAATATTATTATTTTTATTGTAAAAACTTAAAATACAATTTACTTTTAAGTAATCGAACTTAATATTTAACATTTAAATTTTGTATTTTTTATTAAAAAGACAAATAGAACAAACATTTTTATCATTTTTTTATTTTTATATGCTATATTCTAAAATATTTTGCGGATTTTCCTCACCTTTTTATTGTTTTTTAAACATTTATTTGCTATAATAATACACGCGGAGGAATATGCATTGTGGGGATAAAAAAATATTGGAGGAATTTACTTTGAGAATCCGTAAACAAGCGCTGGGCGACCGTAACATTATTGGGGCAAAAGTTGAAGCTGTCCGCAAGGAAAAAGGGCTCAAGCAAAAAGATTTGCTTGCAAAACTTGAAATCCGTGGCATCGGGCTTGATGCTTCTGGGCTTTCAAAATTAGAGGGGCAGATTCGTTGCGTTACAGACAAGGAACTTCTTGCTCTTTCTCAAGAACTTGATGTTTCAGTTGACTGGTTACTAGGAAATGAAAAATAAAGGCCAATGGCCTTTATTTTTTTTGCCCATTTTAAATTTAAAAGCAACATCGGCTCTCTAAAACTTTTTAAAATTAGAAATTAAAAGCAATATCAATTCTCTAAAGATTTTTAAAATCGTAAAAACCTTATCCCTTATACACTACCGCAAGATTTTCAAACTCTGGCAGAACATTTTTAAATGAATTTATTATCTTTGGTGAAAAAGCACCGCACTGCCCGTCCAAAATCATTTCTGACGCAACCTTGCTAGAAAAAGCTTTTTTATAACGCTTTTAAAATCACAAAATCTTATCCCTTATACACTACCGCAAGATTTTCAAACTCTGGCAGAACATTTTTAAATGAATTTATTATCTTTGGTGAAAAAGCACCGCACTGCCCGTCCAAAATCATTTCTGACGCAACCTTGCTAGAAAAAGCTTTTTTATATGGTCTGTCGCTAGTTAGTGCATCGAAGCAGTCCGCTACCGAAACAACCTGTGCCCATATTGGTATTTCATCGCCTACAAGTCCCTCTGGATAGCCTTTTCCATCCCATTTTTCGTGATGATATCTGCAAATATCCTGACAGTAACCTAGGTAATTATTAACATCAATCGCATTAAAATTACAAATTATTTCGCTACCCTTTGTCGTGTGAGTCTTCATAATTTCAAACTCTTGTGATGTAAGCTTTCCGGGCTTTAAAAGTATGGCATCCGGAATTGCAATTTTGCCTATATCGTGTGTGGTAGACGCCATTGCAATCATATCAATATCTTCTTTTTCCAACTCATATTCTGGGTATTCCTTGGCAACATTAACTAATAGTGATTCTGTAAAACATCTAAGCCTTTTTATATGCTTGCCCGTCTCCCAATCACGCCATTCAACAACCGAACTAATAGACTCCATCATATTGATATTTATCTTGTTTAGCTTTTCTGTTTGCTCCATAAGCTTTGATGTTTGCGACAAAATTTTTTCGTTTTGAACTTTAAGTAAATGCTCTAAATTGTTTTGATAGTTGTAAATACTAACTAACCGTTCAACTTTTTTGTTTATAATATAATCCGTATTAAAAGGTTTTTTTATTGTGTCTGACGCCCCTAAACTATAAGCAATCTCTTCACTTTTGTTTGACGCTTTTTCTATAACTACTAATATGCCAACTTCTCCAAGCATCTTTTTTTCTTTGCTTTTATTGATAACATTAAATCCCCCTGATTGAAAAAGAGATAGGCTTGTTATTATAAGAGTTATTTGATTTTGATTTATTTCTACTTGCTTTTCTAGCTGTTTGTTGTTTTTTGCACTAATTATTGTATACTTCTCTTTTAGTGCATTTTTTAAAATTATTTCGTTCTCTTCCTTTTCATCAACGATTAACACAATTGACTTATTCATTTTTTCCCCTCTTTTCCATAATTTCCCATCTGTGTCTATATTAACATAATCTTTTTTGATTTTCAACCTTTTATGTGTGATTTTTACAAAATTGACATTTTTATTTAAAATGTCAATTTAGCATAAATTGCAAGTATACTACTATTATGGTATACTTTAGTAATAAAATAATGGGGGGTAGAGGGCTTTTGTCAGAGATTTTTGACTTATTTATAGCTTTTTTTAAAGTAGGACTTTTTACTTTTGGCGGGGGTTATGCTATGCTCCCACTAATTGAGCGCGAAATTGTAGAGAAAAAGGGCTGGATAACTAACGAAGAATTGTTGCAATATTTTTCACTTAGTCAGTGTACCCCCGGTGTAATAGCTGTTAATGCCGCCACTTTTGTCGGCTCAAAAATCCGTGGATTTTGGGGTGCTTTGTTTGCCACAATCGGAGTTGTTACTCCGTCTGTAATCATCATTACTTTGTTTGCAAATGTTTTACAAAGGCTCGATGATTTTCCTGCTGTTACGCACGCTTTTGCTGGAATTAGACCTGCTGTTGCTGCTTTAATTGCAGCGTCGTGTATTAAGATTTTTAAAAGTAGTGTAAAATCTTTTGGCGGAGTTTTAATGTTTTTGCTAGCTTTTGTTCTCGTTGTTTTTTGGGATTTGTCACCTATTATTATTGTTTTAATTGCAAGCTCTTATGGTCTTGTGTTTTTAAGAAAGCGTGGTAATCAAATATGAGTAATTTGCTTTTAATATGCTTTGAATTCTTAAAAACAGGGCTTTTTGCAATTGGTGGCGGGCTTGCAACTATACCATTTCTTTTTAATATGAGCGAAAAATATCCAGAGTGGTTTTCATCATCAGAACTTGCGGATATGATTGCAGTATCAGAGTCAACTCCTGGCTCTATAGGTGTAAATATGGCGACCTTTGCTGGATTTAAAGTTGCGGGTGTTGCTGGTGCAATTATTGCTACTTGCTCACTGGTTTTGCCATCTTTTGTTATTATTTTTATTATCTCAAAATTTTTAAGCAAGTATAGTGAAAATCCTTATGTAAACGCAACATTTGCAGGACTTCGCCCCGCCGTTGCTGGGCTTATTACTACCGCTGCGTATGCCGTTTTTAAAGTTGCAATATTTACCGGAACAATCTCAAGTTTTGAGGACATTTTGCCAAGTATAAGTATTCCAAGTCTTATTATTTTTGTTGTAATTCTCGTATCACTTCAGTTCAAAAAGCTTAAAAAAATTCATCCTGTCTTTTTTATTGCTGTTGCAGCATTTTTAGGAATTGTTTTAAAGCTATAATATAAATTATAGAACAGGTTGCATATAGTAGCCTGTTTTGTTTTTTATATATTATATATACTTTTTGTCTTTTTGCAATTATAATTAGTAATATTTGACAATCATTTTAGTATGTGATATACTTACACTGTTTTAAAAATCAAGTTAATTTTAACGAATACCCTTCTATCTTTATGTGTTTCGAGCATTTCTTTCTACGGTTTTACTACGAAAGTTTTGCCATTGGGTTTAATTGGAAACTTTTAAGCCTCCCTTATTTGGAAAGGAACCATAACAAGCGGTTTTTTTGTTGTGAATTCCTTTAGGGATTCGCTTTTTTTGTGCTTGTTTTTTGAACAAAATTAGTTGTAAGGAGTTTAGTTTATGAAAAACGCAAAAAGAATTTTATCTCTACTTATCGCAGTTATGATGTTATTTGCACTTACTGCCTGCAAAGGAAAAGAAGACAACAAAAAAGACCCAGCACCCTCAAAAACAGAAAAAACAACGGCGCCATACAAAGGTGAGCTTATAATGGCTACAACAACAAGCACTGATGACACCGGACTTTTAGATGTACTTAAACCTCTTTTTCGTGAGCAAACAGGTTGGGACCTTAAATGGGTAGCAGTTGGAACAGGTGCCGCAATCAAGCTTGGGCAAGACGGCGAAGCAGATGTTTTGCTAGTTCACGCAAAGGCAAGCGAAGAAGAATTTATTGCACAAGGCTACGGTGTTGAGCGTTTTGAAGTTATGTATAATGACTTTATAATCGTTGGACCTAAGGACGGCAAAATCAAAAAAACAGATAAAATTGAAGATGTATTCAAACAAATTTTAAATGAAAAATTAATCTTCATCTCTCGTGGTGACGATTCTGGCACACATAAAAAAGAGCTTGCCGTTTGGAGTGCTCTAAACCTTAAACCAGAAGCAAACAAAAACTATATCTCTGCAGGTTCTGGTATGGCAGACACTATCACAATGGCTATTGAAAAATCTGGATATTGCTTGACCGACCGTGCAACTTGGCTTGCGACTGAGGACAAATCAAACTTTGATGTTATTTGCGAGGGCGATTCAAACCTCAAAAATCAGTACGGCGTTATTGCTGTAAGTCCTGAAAAATATCCAGACACAAATATTGACGGTGCAAACGCATTTATTAAGTGGATTTGCTCCGAAGAAACGCAAAAAGTTATCAACAAATTTGGCGTTGACAAATACGGCAAACAACTGTTCTTTGCAAACGCAAAAAAATAATTGAGTTTTAGACTTTCATAATTTATGTTACAATATATGGGTGTAGGGGTGTTTGATTTTATTACAATGCTCATACACCCATATTTTAATATTGGACAAGGAGTTTATATGAGCTTTTTTGAGAGCGTTTTTTCTGACTTTTTCAATAGTACGGGGGTTGTTGACTCAATTCGTGTTACTATTGTTATGTCATTTTTTTCTACTACAATCTCCTCTATTCTCGGCATTTTTCTAGGTCTTTTTCTTGAGCGTTTTAGCTTTAAGGGCAAAAAAATAATAATAAGATTTAACAGGACTCTTATGGGTGCTCCTCCCGTCGTTATCGGTCTTTTAGCCTATATGCTTTTGAGGAGCAAAGGTCCTCTTGGTTTTTTGGGCTGGGTTTTCACAATTAAGGGAATGATTTTTGCGCAGGTTATTATAATCACCCCAATAATTTGTGGTATGGTTTATTCTTACGCTATACGCACCGCCCCTGCTGTTCGTAATTTTGGCAAAACTATGGGAGCGAGCAAAAGGCAGATTAACATACTTATTATAAAAGAGCTTCGCAACGAAATATATTTTTCAATTCTCACAGGATTTGGGCGTTCGATAAGTGAGGTTGGTGCCGTATTTTTAATTGGTGGAAACATAAAGAATAACACAAGAACAATGACAACCGCCATTTCTACGCTTAAAAACGCAGGAGAATTTAAAGACGGAATTTATCTTGGAGTTATCCTTTTAGTTATGGCTTTTATTGCACAAAGTGTTGCAGATTATTTTATAAAAGAGGCTACATACAATGAAAATTATTAGCTTGCAAAAACAGCTTGACAACTTTTCTTTAAATATTAATAATCTAAAGTTTGAAACCGGCTTAGTTCACGGTCTTATTGGCCCAAACGGCTCGGGCAAATCAACTCTTGCAAAAATTATTGTTGGCACAACAGAGCCTGATTTTGGAAAAATACAACTAGGCTCACTTTCTCCAAATGATATTACTATGACTTCACAAAAACCGTATTTGTTGCACGATACAGTGTATAATAATCTTATATATCCCCTTAAAATCCGCAAAATAAAGCCAGACGAGAACGAAGTAAACTCTCTGCTTGACAAGTGTGGTATGCTCGATAAAAAAAAGCAATATGCTAGGAGTTTATCAAGTGGAGAGCAACAAAAATTGTCTTTTATAAGGGCGATGATTTTTAAACCAAAGCTTATAATCATTGACGAAACACTATCAAATCTTGACCCTGACAGTGTGGAACTTTTTGAGAATATAATTTTAGACAAGCAAAAAAATAACCCTATAACTTGGATTACCATTAGCCATCAGCTTGTGCACATTAATAAAATATGTGATAAAGTGCATTTCTTGTCCAACGGGCAAAACATTCAAAGCGGAACGATAAACGATGTTTTATTAAATCCGTCAAATGAAATTGTAAAGAAATATATGTCTAGCACTGAGATTTCTTTTAATATATATAATTCAAATAATAAGGAGAAATAATGAAATTTTATGAGAACTTTCAAAACCCTGAGCTTGCAATTTTAGTAAGTGTTGATACAGGTGATTTTGATGCGCAAATTTCAATTGACGAGCTTGAAGAGCTTGCAAAAACCGCAGGGGCACAAGTTGTTGCAAAAGTTATTCAAAAAAGGGATAAGCCTGACGCTGCAATATATGTTGGCACCGGAAGGCTTGAAGAAATTCGTGAGCTTGGCATTGCAAATGATGCTAACCTTTTGATTTTTGATGCGGAGCTTTCACCGTCACAACAAAGAAACATCGAAAAATATACAGATATTCGAGTAGTTGACAGAACCACCCTCATTCTTGATATTTTTGCAGCACGCGCAAAGTCAAGAGAGGGCAAACTTCAAGTTGAACTAGCACAGCTTAAATACACCTTGCCTCGTCTTAGCGGTAAGGGAATTGAGCTATCCCGCCTTGGTGGTGGAATTGGAACCAGAGGCCCTGGTGAAAGCAAGCTAGAGAGTGACCGAAGGCATATAAGACGACGAATTGATTCGCTCACACAAGAACTAAAAGTGGTTGAAAAACGCCGTAATGATTTACGCAAAAGGCGCGTAAAAGACGGGGTTGAAACGGTAGTTATTGTGGGGTACACAAATGCGGGAAAATCAACTTTGATGAACCAGCTTACAGACGCTGGCGTTCTCGCTCAAGACAAACTTTTTGCAACGCTTGACCCCACTGCAAGAGCGCTTGTTTTGCCTAGCGGACGAAAAGTTATGCTAATCGACACTGTAGGGCTTGTTAGAAGGTTGCCACACCGATTGGTCGAAGCATTTAAATCCACTTTAGAAGAAGCGTCAATGGCGGATGTTATCCTTAATGTTTGCGATGCGTCTAGCGTTGAGTTTAAAGAGCATTTAGAGGTTACCGAAAGGCTACTTGATGATTTGGGTGCTAGTGGAAAGCCTATAATTTCCATTTTAAATAAATGTGACCTTGTAGATTTTTCAGACAATTTATCATCAATTGGAAAATGTGTTCCAATATCTGCAAAATACGGAACAGGCATTGACGAACTGCTGGAAGCCATTGAAAAAGCTCTTCCCCAGACAAGGAAAAGAGCTGTGTTTTTATTTCCGTTTGACAAAGTTGGTTTATCTTCCAAAATACGAGAAGATGGTGTGATTTTTGAAGAAGAATATATCGAAAGCGGGCTTAAAATAGATGCAATTATTGATATCTCCTTGCTAAATGAGCTTAAAGATTATATTTTTTAATACGCAATTTTATAAAAACGCACTTCGCTATCCCAAAGCGGTACTACTGCCCACCGTGTGCGTGACCCGATAATGTTAAATCAATATTTCTATATCTTAGATATTTTCAATACGCAGTTTTATAAAAACGTACTTCGCTATTCCAAAGCGGTACTACTGCCCACCGTGTGCGTGGCCGGATAATGTTAAATCAATATTTCTATATCTTAGATGTTTTTAATACGCAGTTTTATAAAAACACCCTAAAGTTTTAGTGGCAATTTTGCACAAAACCTTAGGGTTTATTTTAGCGATTATAACGCCTTGTAAAATCTCTCGTATCATCTTTTTTTGGCTCGACCTCGATTACAACTATCTCGATGGGGTTAAAAAGTCTAGGAATTGCCCTAACATCTGAAAGCCCTCTGCCTACTACCAATTTCCCATCGTAAAATCCTGATGTGTGGGACGGAAAAAAGCCCTGCCCTGGTGCAAATATCGGTATTCCAAACGGACGCCACTGCCCACCGTGTGCGTGACCCGATAATGTTAAATCAATATTTCGATATCTTAGATATTTTTTATAATGCTCTGGCTGATGACAAAGTAAAAGCTTGAATTCTTCTCTTCTCTCAAAATCATCAACCCACGAAAAGTCCTTTGACGGTGTGTGACCACCAATAACCATTTCACCATATTTTACATAGCTGTTATCAAGCAAAACAGCACCAGTATTTTCGATGTCATCCTCACTTAGCACATCAAATTTTACCTCGTGATTTCCAAAAGAGAAAAAAGTTGGTGCAATTCTACTTAGCGATTCTAAAAACCCAAGCGCTCTTGAATATGTTTTTCTATGCCTGTCTACAACATCGCCTACAACGGTGATTATGTCAGGATTTTCATCAAAAACGGCATCAACTATATGCCCATACTCAACATTGTGTAAGTCTGATAGCATTATTATTTTTTTTGGTACCGTTATTTTTTTACTTTCTTTTGTATAATAGCTTATTTCCAATTCTAGCATTCTCCTAATCTTTGTAGAAAAGAAAAGATGCTTTTTACAGCATCTTTTTCTCCATTAGTTCATTATCAACTGAATACAACAACGCTTGCTTTCTATTTATCTGCCCTGTTCTGTAAAGCTCATAAAGAGAGTCGTCCATTGTTTGCATTCCAAACTTTTTGCTAGTTTGCATTATGCTTGGTATTTGATATGTTTTTCCCTCACGAATGAGGTTGCGTATTGCAGAGTTTGCAAGCATAACCTCAAACGCCGCCACACGACCATTTCCCTGTGCATTTTGAATAAGCCTTTGAGAAACAACAGCCTCTAAAACTGTGCTAAGCTGAACTTTAATTTGGTCTTGTTGCTCGTCTGGAAAAACATCTATAATACGGTCAACCGTTTCAGCAGCACCAATAGTATGAAGTGTTGAAAAGACCAAGTGGCCTGTTTCTGCGGCTGTGATTGCTGTCGAAATTGTTTCAAGGTCACGCATTTCTCCAACTAGTATAACATCTGGATCCTCACGAAGAGCTGCACGAAGAGCTGCCGCATATGAGTTTGTATCAACGCCGATTTCTCTTTGGTTTACAACTGATTTTTCGTGCCTGTGTAGATATTCTATCGGGTCCTCAAGAGTGATTATGTGCGAGCTTAAATTCTTATTTATTCTGCCAATCATAGAGGCAAGAGTTGTGGATTTACCGCTACCTGTAGGCCCAGTAACAAGAACTAGACCGCTCTTTTTGTCATACAAATCAATAATTTGCTGCGGAACTCCTAGCTCCTCCGGCTCTGGAACAGTGACGCCAACTAAACGGAAAACGGCAGCTGTTGTACCCCTTTGCCTAAAGACATTAACACGGTATCGACCCATTCCTGCAAGACCAAATGAAAAGTCGATTTCACCACGCTCTGCAAAAACTCTTTTTTGATATTCGCCCATTATGTTTTTTACTAAAGCCTCTGTATCCTCTGTTGAAAGCCTTGGATAATTCATTGTGACAATTTCACCATGAATTCTCATTTTTGGTGGAACACCAACAGTGATATGTAAGTCTGACGCATTATTGGCATGAGCTTCTGTTAACAATTCTGCTAAAGTCAAAGCAACGACCCCCATCTTTAAAAATCTTTTATTTTATCGGACATCACCAATATTTACTATTTTATATGAGAATAGTTTATCATAATGTACCAAATTTATCAAGTGGTTTTTAACACATTCAATGCATTTGTAAGTTTTTATTTTTGATAAGGTTTATGCTTTAAACAAACGCCCCTGCTCCAAATCTATTTTTAAAAATTTTTGGTTTATACTATTTAACACTCTTTTTTTATCCCCACTCCACAATGGTGCTACAAGCAATTTTTTAGGCCCATCCCCCGTTATTCTATGCACCACCATATCTTGAGGTAATCTTTCAATCACCTTACATAACAAGTCTATATATTGTTCCATAGTCAAAGCATCAAACTCACCTTTTTTATAGTCCAAACATAAATCCGTATCATTTAATATATGTAGCAACTGAATTTTTATTCCATCGACACCGCTATGTGCAACATAATTTGCAGTATCTAAAATATCTTGCTCGCTCTCATTTGGAAGACCTAAAATAATATGTGCAACTATATGGACTCCGATTTTTTTAAGTTTTTTCACGGCAGTTTCAAAACACTCATTTTTATACCCTCTACGAATATACTGTGCCGTGCTCTCGTTTGATGTTTGAAGCCCTAACTCTATCCAAACAGGCTTTTTATTGTTTAATTTTTCTATTAAATCTATCACATCGTCCTGCAAACAATCAGGGCGTGTCGCAATCGAAATCGCCACAATATCATCACGGTCGATTACCTTTTTAAACAGCTCTTCAAGGTATGAAACAGGGGCATAAGTGTTTGTATACGCCTGAAAATATGCAATATATTTATCACCGTCGTACTTTGATTTTATTCTTTGCTTTGCATTTTCAATTTGCTCGTCTATTGGCATAAATCCACTTGGTGCAAAATCACCCGAGCCACCCGAACTACAAAAAATACATCCACCCGTTCCAATTGTTGCGTCACGATTTGGACAAGTCATATTACCATTTAATGAAATTTTATAAATCTTTTGCCCAAACTCTTTTTTTAAATATTCGTTAAGGGAATAATAATACATAATTTGTTATAAAATAGGCACAGAGAATTTTGCCCTGTGCCACGCTCCTTTTATTCTTCCATAAGTGCCGTTGAGAGATATCTCTCGCCCGTGTCTGGTAAAATTGCAACTATAATTTTGCCATCATTTTCAGCACGCTTTGCAATCTCTAGTGCTGCAAAAGCACAAGCACCAGATGATATTCCAACCAATATTCCTTCGGTTTTTGCAATCTGTCTTGCCGTTTCTAATGCATCTTCTGTATCAACTTTTACTATCTCGTCATACACATCGTTGTTGAGTACAAACGGCACAAACCCAGCACCTATGCCCTGAATTCCGTGCGGGCCTGCCTCTCCTCCTGACAGCACAGGCGACTGCTCTGGTTCAACTGCAACTACCTTTATATTAGGATTTTTTGATTTTAAATATTCACCAACACCTGTGATTGTACCACCTGTGCCAACCCCCGCAACAACTATATCAACCTTGCCTTGCGTGTCCTCCCAAATCTCTGGGCCCGTGGTTTCTCTGTGTGCTTTAGGGTTTGCACTGTTTTCAAACTGACCTAAAACATAGCTATTTTCTGTTACCATTGCAAGCTCTTTTGCCCTTTTTATTGCACCGTTCATACCCTCTTTACCATCCGTTAGCACAATTTTAACGCCATATGCCTTTAAAAGCTTTCGCCTTTCAATGCTCATTGTTTCAGGCATTGTAAGTATTACATTATAACCTTGCGACGCTGCAACAGCTGCAATACCAATCCCCGTGTTGCCACTTGTAGGCTCGATTAGCACTGTATCTTTATTGATAATTCCTTTTTCTTTTGCATCTTCAATCATTGCAACCGCTATTCTATCCTTCACACTTCCAGCAGGATTAAAATATTCTAATTTTGCAACAATCCTTGCACACGCTCCACCCAACTTGCCAAAATTCGACATCTCTAAAAGAGGTGTATTGCCAACTAGTTGCGAAAAATTTTTATAAATCATTATCTAAAATCTCCTTATCTGCAGTCATTTTAACGACTGTTTTTATACAGATTTCTACATATTACACTATAGGTAATATTTCTATTATTGTCAATAGAGTTGTGGGGTATTGCATAATTATACATTTGGTAGTATAATTGTTGCATAATTTATTTAATGGAGGAAAAGGCATGAAAATTTTTAAAAAATCTATAGCACTTATTATGACTTTTTGTATTATAGCGACTGCTTTTGCTGGTTGCGGAAAAAACAGTGCAAAAGTAAGAGTAATCGACATAAAGCTTACACAAGAAGAGTATGCTTTTGGTGTTGATAAAAATCAACCAGAACTTTTAAAACAGGTTAATGATTTTATCGCTGAGATAAAAGAAAATGGCGTGTTTGACGAAATCTGCAACAAGTATTTTGGAGATGGCACTCCTACAGCTGTTGAGTCTGCACAGCTTGACAAGTCAAAAGACCAATTAGTAGTTGCTACAAACGCAGCGTTTGAGCCTTTTGAATACAAAAAAGGTGATAAATACTATGGTATCGATATGGAAATAGCCGCAGCTCTTGCAAAAAAACTTGGCAAAGAACTCGTTATTCAAAATATGAAATTTGACTCTGTTTGTCTTTCTGTTGGTCAACACCAGTGCGACATTGCAATGGCAGGTCTTACCGTTAATGATAAGAGAAAAGAGTACGTTCAATTTTCTAGTGCCTACTATCAAGCATCTCAAAAGCTTGTAGTTAAAGCAGATGATACAACTTTTGATAAATGTAAAACTGTTGAAGATGTTGAAAAAATTCTAAATTCGTTTGACAACACAACAAAAATCGGTTACCAAACTGGAACTACTGGCGAGTTTTATGTAAAAGGTAATAAAGAGTGGGGATTTAACGGATTTAAAGTAACTCCAAAAAACTATGACAACGGCTCTCTTGCTATCCAAGATGTAATTAACAACAATATAGATTTTGTAATTATTGATGAAGCACCAGCAGACCATATAGTAAAGTCTATTAATGCACTTGCTTAAATGTTACGATTTATAAAATAAAACAGCAACCTCACCAGCAATGGTGAGGCGTTGTTTATATATGTAAGGATAATTTTTATGGGGAATTTTAATAAAAAAATCGAAGTATTTAAAGATGTCTTCTTTGACGGTGGTGGATATAAGACCGTTTTAGAGGGGCTTCAAAACACAATTATAATCGCAGTTGTAGGGCTTGTAATAGGTGTTTTTATCGGCACAATTATTGCAACAATTCGAGTTTTACCAAAATATAAAACACTGCCAAAGGTTCTAAATGGACTTTGTAGTTTTTATGTTGGACTATTTAGGGGGACGCCAATAGTCGTTCAGCTACTTGTTTTTTACTATGTTTTACTACCTCTCTTAGAGATTAAAATGGCCGCCGTAACAGTTGCTATTTATGTTTTTGGAATGAATAGCGGTGCTTATATTTCTGAGATAATGCGTAGTGGTATTATGTCTGTTGATGTTGGTCAAATGGAGGGTGGCAGAGCCGTCGGGCTAAGCTATGGTGTCACAATGCGTAAAATTGTTATACCACAAGCTGTAAAAAATATTTTGCCAACCCTTGGCAACGAGTTTATAGCACTGATTAAAGAAACATCAGTTGTAAGCTTTGTGGGTGCTACGGATTTGTATGTTGCATTTAACTATATTGGTAGTAACAGCTACGAATTTATGGTGCCATATCTTGTTATGGCTATGATTTATATCGTGCTTGTTTTGTTAATTAGTATGCTTATAAAAATAATAGAAAGGAGTCTGAGAAAAAGTGATAGAGACCGTTAACCTAAAAAAATGCTATGGCGATTTAACCGTGCTAAAAGATATAAATGTTAAAATAAACGAAGGCGAAGTTGTAGTTGTAATTGGGCCTTCCGGCTCGGGAAAAAGCACATTTCTCAGATGCCTTAACTGTATGGAGGACCCAACCGCCGGCAGTATTATTTTTAATGGTGTTGACATTGCTGATATGAAGGTTGACATAAACTTTCATCGTCAAAAAATGGGTATGGTTTTTCAGCACTTTAACCTTTTTAATAACAAAACCGTTATAGAAAATATAATGCTATCCCCTGTTTATGTTGAAACGAAAAAACTAAACAAAGCAAAGCGTAGCAACTTTTTTATAAAACTAAAGCAAACTTTTGGAATAAAAAGCGACTCACAAATTACCGAAATCACAAAAACAAAAGCACAAATAAAAAAAGAGGCAAGGGAAAACGCCTTGAGCCTTCTTAAAAAAATCGGACTCGAAGATAAAGCGGATATTTATCCTTCGCAACTTTCTGGTGGACAAAAGCAAAGAGTTGCAATAGTTCGCTCGCTTGCTATGAACCCTGATGTTATTTTGTTTGACGAGCCTACAAGTGCACTTGACCCTGAAATGGTCGGCGAGGTTTTAGAAGTTATGAAAAGCCTTGCAAAAGACGGAATGACAATGGTTGTTGTTACTCACGAAATGGGCTTTGCAAAAGAGGTTGCAAGCCGTGTGCTATTTATGGACGAAGGAAATATACTAGAGCAGGGAGCTCCTCAGGATATTTTTCAAAATCCGCAAAGTGATAGGCTAAAAAGTTTTCTTGCAAAAGTGCTTTAATTTTTATTTAAGGAGTATTATATTTTGTTCTCAATAAAAGACAAGGAAAAGTCTGCAAAATTTGCTCTTTTTTTAGCACCGCTTATTTGGGGTTTTTCATTTGTCGTCACAAAAAACACTGTTGATGTGCTTCCTGTCTTCTTTTTACTTGCTGTTAGATTCTCTATAGCTTTTCTTTTTCTATCAGTTATTTTTAAAAATCGGTTAAAGCAGATTGACAAAAATATGTTAAAAAATGGTTTAATTGGTGTGTACTTGTTTTTAGGATATGCTTTACAAACCCTAGGGATTACAGATACAACTCCTGGTAAAAATGCTTTTTTAACAACTATTTATTGCATTATTGTTCCATTTTTATTTTGGATGACAAGCAAAACAAAACCAGATATTTTTAATATTATTTCTGCATTTTTGTGCATATTCGGAGTCGGTCTTGTTTCTATAAAATCTGATTTAACCATAGGCAAGGGCGATTTACTAACTTTGCTTAGCGGTGTTTTCTTCGCAGCACATATCGTTGCAATAAAAAAATTTTCAAACCGCTGTGACCCAATAGTTCTAACAATTGTTCAGTTCGGTTATTGTGCAATTTTTTGTGCCGTTTTTCATCTGGCTTTTGAACCTAGAGTTGATAGAATTAGCCCTGATATGATAGGTAGCATACTATATTTATCTATTGGATGCTCTGCAATTGCTCTGCTACTTCAAACAATTGGGCAAAAATACACCTCACCATCAAGCGCTGCAATAATATTATCTTTAGAGTCTGTTTTTGGTGCTACTTTTTCAATTCTTTTAAAGCAAGAGGTTTTAAGTTTTAAGCTTGTCATTGGATTTTTTATGATTTTTATTTCAATAATTATATCTGAAACAAAGCTGTCCTTCTTATTTAAACGCAAATCTTTATAATTATAATATAAATAGGCACACTGTAAAGTTACAGTATGCCTTATTTTTTTACTCTAAATTTTCATCATCTACCGTGTTCTTCGCAGGGTTCGCACGAACCATACAATGCTTTACCTTTGGAAACTGCTTTTCAATTTCATAGTGAACATTTTCAACAATTTTGTGTGACTCAACTAAAGACAAAGAACTATCTACCGCAATTTCAATATCAGCATAAATTCTAGAACCAAAAAGCCGAGTTTTAATCAAATCAATTTCTATAACACCCTGACTTGACCTTATAACATTTTCCATTTTTTCTATTGTTTTTGCGTCACAAGAGCGGTCAATTAACTTGTCAATCGTTTCGTTAAATATATCAATAGAAACCTTTACAATAAATATGCTAATCACAACACTTGCAACGGGGTCAAGCACAGGATAGCCCATTCTAGCACCTAATATACCCACAAAACTACCTATTGACGATAGCGAATCAGAACGGTGGTGCCAAGCATCTGCCTTTAGCGACACAGAGTCAATTTGCTTTGCCTTTTTTATAGTATAAAAGTACAGCCCCTCTTTCACAGCTATAGAAACAACCGCCGCCACAAGCGCCAACATCCCAGGTATTTGCAAGCTTGCATAATTGCCCGCAACAATTTTTTCATATCCCTTGTACCCTATTGCAATTCCAACAATTAAAAGTATGTTTGCAAGAATTATCGAAACTACACACTCAAGCCTTTCGTGCCCATAGGGATGCTCCTTGTCTGACTCTTTTCCACCAATATTCGCACCAACAATCACAATGAAAGATGTAAAAACATCAGACGCAGAATGAACAGCATCTGCTATCATCGCACCCGAGCTTGCAACAAATCCTGCAACAAATTTAAGTACGGATAAAAACACATTGATAACAATGCTAATTACAGATGTTTTAACAACTATCTGCTCATAACTTTTCTCTTGCATAAGGGTTACCTCCAAAAAATACATTATAGAATAACTCTATGCTTTTTATCTGCATTTGTTGACTACTGTATATAATAACAAACACCTGTAGAACAATAATACTACTGTCCCACAGATGTTAAAAATCCATTATCTGCTGTTGCAAATGCAACCCGGCTCCAAAACGGCCTGTTCAGTTTGTACTGTAAAAAACCAGTGCAAAGAGTTTAATATATTGTACCAAAAAAAGCAAACAAAGTCAACATTTTTCAAAAATTCTATTATTTAATTTTTAATATAAAAATCAAGATGTAGGAAACCAAATCCCACATCTCGATTTTTCGCCTTTGCCAGACAAACTGTCTAGCCAATATATTGTTTTTTAGATGAACAATGACATATCTGATTCTTCAGCATTTGCAATCATCGCTGCAGCACCCGCAAGCTTAACCCCATCTATTAGCTCCTCTTGCTTAATCCCCATAACATCCATACTCATAGAGCAAGCAAGCAGTTCTACACCATTTGACTGAGCAAGTTTTATTAAATCTTCGAGGCTGTCAACATTTTTGTCATCCATAACGCCCCTAATCATTTTAGCTCCCATTCCGCCCATATTCATTTTAGAAAGGCTGAGTTTCTTAGAGCCTCTTGGCATCATTGCACCAAACATTTTTGACATCAAATCTTTTTGTGTGTCCACTTTTTCAGGTTTTCTTAAAATATTCAGACCCCAAAAAGTAAAGAACATACTTACCTTTCGTCCCATTGCGGCAGCTGCATTTGCAATTATAAACGATGCAATGGCCTTATCCAAATCACCTGAGAATACAATCAGATTTTTATTGTTATTTGCAGATACTTCAGTGCAAGCCTCTTCACCCATTTCCTTTTTTTGCACTTTAGCAACACTAACACCTTTGCTGCTTTCCATTCCTATAAATTCATTTCCTGTTCTACGGCAAAATCCCTCAATATCACTTGCAAAAGCGGGGTCAGTTGTAGATATTTCAACAACATCACCAACATCTGCATCACAAAGTGCATTGGATAATTTAACAATCGGGCCAGGACATTGAAGTCCGCAAGCGTCAAGTTTTATAATCTTTTGATTTGCTGACATCTCTTTAGTCGCACTCGTACCATCATCTTTTATTTTTGTTTTAACAACTGGTGTTTTTTTACCAAAAATAGAATTATATAGCCTATATCCACCACTTAAATTATAAACATCAAATCCATTTTGCGACAAAATTCTAGCCGAAATATACCCCCTAAGACCTACTTGGCAGGTAAGGTAAACAGGCTTTGTTTTATCAATTTTGTCAAAGCTATTTCTTAGCTCATCAACTGGAATGTTTATAAAGCCGTCTATGTGTCCATTTTCATATTCAATCTGTGTTCTAGTATCAAGAAGTGTAACGCTTCCATCACGAGGTAATCCCTCAACATCGTGCCAGTCAAATTTTTTGACTTTTTCTGTAAGCAAGTTTTCAATTACATATCCTGCCATATTTACAGGGTCTTTTGCAGAGCCAAATGGCGGAGCATAACATAGCTCTAATTGTGTTAGGTCGTGTGCTGTCATACCGGCTCTAATAGCTGTTGCAAAAACATCGCAACGCTTATCCACACCGTCATATCCTACAATTTGTGCGCCAAGAATTTTACCTGTTTTGTTCTCAAAAATCACTTTTATCGACATATTAACTGCACCAGGATAATACCCTGCGTGGTTTGCTGGATAAATAAATACTTTGTCATAATCAAGTTCTAAACGCTTTGCAGTTTTTTCATTAACTCCAGTTGATGCAACGGTTAAGTCAAAAGCTTTAAGAATTGAAGAGCCTTGTGTTCCACCGTATGTGCTTTTAATTCCACAAACATTATCTGCAGCAATTCGCCCTTGTTTGTTTGCAGGGCCTGCAAGTGGCACAAAACCTTTGTTGCCCGTTACAAAATCTGTAATTTCAACTGCATCACCTACAGCAAAAACATCTTTTTTATTTGTTTTCATCTGTTTGTCAACAACAATACATCCACGCTCATTTAGCTCTATTCCTGCTTCTTTTGCAATTTTACTCTCAGGCTTTACACCTATTGCCATAATTAGCATATCGGCATTTACTTCACCATTTGTAAGTGTGATTTTTAATGTGTCACCCTCATCTGAAATCTTTGTAACACCATTGCCTAAAAGAAGGTTTACACCCTTGCTTTCAATATGCCTATGAACATCACAAGCCATATCATAATCAATTGGGGCTATTACTTGGTCTGCCATTTCAATAAGAGAAACATCAAGCCCCGCAGCGTGCAAATTTTCTGCCATTTCAACGCCTATAAATCCACCGCCAACAACGGCAGCCGATTTTGGTTTTTTATCTTCAATATAGTCTTTTATTTTATAGGTATCTGGAATATTTCTAAGTGTAAAAACTTTGTCAGAACTAATTCCGTCAATATTTGGTTTTATCGGCTCTGCACCCATTGATAAAATGAGTTTGTCGTATGTTTCGCTATATTCTTCACCGGAGCTATGATTTTTTACTGTAACGGTTTTTTTATCGCTGTCTATTGCAACAACTTCGCTCATAACCCTTACATCAACATTAAATCTTGCATTAAAACTTTGCGGAGTTTGCAGTGTTAGTGCTGATTTTTCTTTAATTTCGCCACCAATATAATATGGTAGCCCACAGTTTGCAAAGGAAATATACTCCCCTCTCTCAAACATTATAATCTGTGCGTGCTCATCTAGTCTGCGAAGTCTTGCGGCTGCAGATGCACCTCCGGCAACTCCACCAACTATTAAAACCTTTTGCTCCTTTTTCATAATGCAATCCTCCTTGTATATTTAAATAATTGATATTTTTTTGACAATTTAAATTGCAAAACTACTTTTTGCTTTGCAATCAACCTGCTATGTGTTATAGTATGCCCCTTTTACGCCTCGTTTTTCTGTAACTGAGTCACACAAATTATAACTTAAAATGAGAGCTTAAAATTAGGTAATAAAAAAGCAAGGGCAGACAATTTTGCCCACCCTTGCTATGAAACAAATCAATCAAAAATTAACTCATCCATAGATTTTTAAAAATACATATATGACAAGTTCATATCAACTCTACCATTAATCCCCGCAACCGACCCGCTTGATGTGTATTGCCAAATATCATACTTGCCTTTGTATGTTACCTTGTCATTATACTGTGCAAGCCAAATTATGTATTGATTCAACTGTGCTGTATTTAGCTTTGTGTCAAACCAATGCTTACTGGTATAAACACCCGTTTTATATCCGCCACTTTTAATTGTTTCACAAAAAGCAACACAAACTTCTGTGCGTTGTGCAACAGTTAAATTATCAGCTCTGCCTGCACCGTTGCCACCCGATGTTTCAGTATCAATAAATATTGGATATTTA
The DNA here is from genome assembly GCA_964512735.1 of uncultured Eubacteriales bacterium. Taxonomy (GTDB): domain Bacteria; phylum Bacillota; class Clostridia; order Oscillospirales; family Acutalibacteraceae; genus RZYX01. The sequence goes on from CAZEKQ010000004.1 coordinate 53,539, forward strand.
ATTTTATATCCCTTGGCGAGGGCTATGCAAGTACTTGCTTCCTCAACTGCTTCTGTTGCATTTATGGCTTGTGAGAAATAATAAAGTCCAATGTCAATACCGTTTGCACTAGCACCTTTTATATTATTGTCAAACCACGCATCTTTTGCTAACGCACCTGTTCCCCATCCACGATAACCAACGCGAATGATTGCAAATTGAACGCCTGACTCTTTTACAGCTTTCCAGTTAATATTACCCTGAAAAGTCGAAACATCAATTCCTAAAACTCCAGCGCCAGGTGCTAAAGCTCCATCACTGCCAAAGGTATATTTTGCACCGTTTATAACCTGATTACCCGTTACAAAATTGTTATACTTATCATAATAATATCTTTTATCACCAATAGTTTGCCAGCCTGTGTACTTCTTAGTTTCTGGTGTGATTTCTTGCCTAAAAAACTGATTGCCCGAGCTATAGTCACTCGCAAACGCCTCTCTGTAACTACTGCCCGACTTCACAAACATTGGGTTTCCACCAACATCTACCAACCTTTGATTCGATGTGGTTGTGGTTGAACTCGCCGTTGTTCCTATTGTTGTTGTTTCTGACAATACCGGATTTTTTATACTCGCAAAATCAACCAAAACATATGTAGTCTGCGCCGGAATTGTAACCACTGTACTTGGAACAAATGCGACGGTGTCACGCAAAACATTCTCAACCGGAATATTTGCTTGTGGTGCTTTAGTGTCTTCTTTTGGATTGGGATTTTTATCAATCTTTTCTTTAATATCTTTAATTGCCTTATACTCAACTTTATCTTTTACTTTTACCGTTGCCGTGTCAACGCTTGCGGTGTACCCTTCTGGTACAATTAATTTAATAGTATATGTTCCAGCTTTTAAATTACCAACATAAATTAGTCCTTTTAAATCTTTATTAGTATATGTCGTTTGTTTTTTTGCACTATCTGTAACAACAACAGAATAAGCAACCCCATCGATATACTTGCCAGTGTTGTTATTTAAAAGTTTTATTTTTAAATCATTTTGCACAGACGAACAATCAAGCCTTACTATGTTGTCCGGTATTGTTGTGGCCTCGGTTGTTGTCGTAGTAGTTGTTATAAGGTTTGTAATGTTAACCTGTGGATTTTTAGGTGTTTGTATCCCTGCAAGCTTTTGGTCGCTTATTATATTTTTTCGTTGCAAATGCAAAACAGAAAAAAACGCAACAAGACAAGCAACCGTTATACATATTGCTATTATAACGATTTTTTTGTTAAATCTTCTATTTTCAACTTGCATTATCTCATTCTCAAATTCGTTAAAATCCTTATTAAAATCCACTTTAAATAGTCCTTTCAAATTCCAAACACAAAAAACACTGCTTTTGCTAGATGACATCTTACCCTAATAAATCTTATGTTTCTACATTGTAACATATTTTTCATCATATTTCACTAGTTTTTATCAATATTTCAAAAAATTTCGTAAAAGTTTTGTTGCTTTATACTCATTTAATCTAAAATTTATATTTATACATAAAAAATGATGGTTTATTGCAAAATAAGTCTATAAAACTTATTTCAAAAACAAAGTCGTTTTGATTGATAACTCAAGGATTTTTTGTATTTTATGCTAATTTTTAACAAGTAAAAATATACAAATAATATAAACTTTTTGTAAACTAATAGTAAATAAAAGCAAGAAAAAACAAGATTGTTTGTGAACAATCTGTGAATTTTGCACTCAAATGTATGAAAATTATTAATAATGATGTATAATTATGTTGGAATTGGCAAAACACAGCTAATTACTGTTCGAGCTTTAAATTGCTTTTAGGTCGGAAAATTAAGTGGAATAGGAGGATTGTACTTAAAAATTTATACTATTGTACTAATTAAACTGTGCGAGGGAATACTAAACAAAACAAGGGAGGAATAAAAATGAAATTTAAAAATCCAAATGTTCAAAAATGGATAACCCTATTAGCCGTTGCTGTTACTGGCGGTGTTATCAATAAAATATGTTATTTGAGAGAGACTTATTATGAGCCATTGCAACAGGCAACAGGCTCTACAAACGCCCAACTCGGAATGTTGATGTCCGCTTTTGGTATCGCAAACTTTATCTTCTACTTCCCAGGCGGAATTTTAGCAGATAAATTTTCATCAAAGAACTTAATCGTTTTTTCGTGCTTTACAACCGCACTTGCAGGATTTTGGTATGCAACATTCCCACCTTACAAGGTGCTAATGTTTATCCACTTTATCTTTGCAATTACAACCGTGTTCACCTTCTGGGCTGCTATGGTTAAAATTGTTAACAACTTAGGTCCAGCAGAAGAGCAAGGTAGATTGTTCGGTTCACTCGAAGCTTCCAGAGGCCTTTTTGGAACAATTGCAGCTTTAGTTTCTGTTATCTTCTTTAACAAAGCTGGCGAAGGTATCCCAGGTCTTAGAGCAACTGTTATTTACTACTCAATAGTATTAATCATTGCTGGTGTTCTAGCTGCTATCTTCATCGTTGAGCCAGAGAGCATGAAAGCTGAAAGAGGCAAGAAAGTTGAAAAAGAGCCAAAAGAGAAAATCACAAAAGAAGGCGTTTTAGAAGTTGTAAAAATGCCAACAATTTGGCTTGCCGGTGTTCTTGTTTTAGCAAACTACTCCGCACTTATCTTCCACGGAATGGTTACTCCATATTTGTCAGCAGCATTTGGGCTTAGTGGCTCCGTTGTTGCTACGCTTAGCACAATTAGAACTTATGTTATGATGATGATTGGTGCTATTGTTGCAGGTTTCCTTGCAGATAAGATTGGTTCTGTTATCAAGTTTATGAAGTGGGGCTTCTTAGGAATGGCAATTTTCGCAGTTGCTTACTTGCTTATTCCTGCAAACCGCAGTGCAGTTTGGCTTATTGTTCTTAACTTCGTTATCTATGGTTTGTGCCTATACAGCATCAAAGCTTTGTACTTTGCAACAATCGACGAAGTTTTTATTCCAAAGCATCTTGCAGGAACAGCTTCTGGTATAATTTCACTCATAGGCTACTGCCCAGAAATATTTATGTATGTATGGGTTGGTAATATCGTTGATAATAGTACAGGTCTTGATGGTTATCACACTGTATTTAAGTGGATGGTAGCATTCGCAGTTATAGGTTTCATCGCTGCAACAATTCTTTTAATCCTCAACGACAAAGCAAGAAAAGAAATTGCTGGCAACGGCAATGTTGAGGCAGTAGAAGCAGTTTAAAATTAATATTTTACCGCGCAAAACTAAAGCAATGTAAAACTCAAATTAGTGTTAAAATAATAAAACGAAATTTTTAAATAGCAAAATACTATAATTTTGCGTGTCGGTAAAGGAGGTAACAAATATCATGCTACTATCTTCAGTTAACTCTGATTACAATAATGATATTCATAGTTGGGACGAAATTGAACGCCAAGTTAGAAACATCGGTAAAGCCGGATTCACACATATGCAGTGGATTCACGATTGGGACGGCGAGTATATTTATAGCAAAAGCGAAATCTATGCAGTAAAAGCTCTGCTAGAGGAAGTTGGTGTTAAAGCTCATACCGTTCACTCAACCGAGGGTGGCACAAGAGCAAAAAAAGTTGATGGCAAGCTTGTTTTTGACAACCGCTATCGCCTAAAGGAAATTAGAAAAGACTACACATCAGTCACTGAGTCTACAAGGCTTGCAGGTGTTGACTTGCTCAAAAATCGTATAGACCTTTGTAACGCAATTGGTGCTACTGCAATGGTTTTGCATATGCAACTACCTTACAAAATGTTTGAGGAAAGTCCTGACGATAAAGAGCTGTATTTTAGACAAGTTTATAAATCATTTGATGAGCTAGAAAGCTATGCTAAAAATGCAGGTGTTAAAATCGCCCTTGAAAACTTGATTTGCACACCAATGCACCATCAAGAAGAGCAGTTTGATAGAATGTTTGATAGGTATAGCCCAGATTTCTTAGGATTTTGCTATGACTCTGGTCACGCATCTCTAATGTGCCAAGACAATTACTACCACTTCCTTGAAAAGTATGTTGACAGACTATATGCAACACACTTGCAGGATACTGATAGCATTCCTCGTGAGCTTTTAGACGATGATACAGCAGTTTTAAAACACGATGCTCATAGAGTACCATTTAGCGGTGTTGTAGATTGGGATATTGTTGCAAAATATGTTGCAAAAGCCCCACTTGATCTTCCTGCTGACTTTGAGGTTGGAATTACTGGTTCAACACCACAAGAGGAATTCGACCTTCTAGTTGACTGCCGTAAAAAAGCAGAAAAATTCTATGAGATGGTTTTGTCCTACAAATAATTTATATTATTGTCATCCATTTGTTTGTATCGTAGTAAAAATCTTTAATGCTTTACAAGCAAAAACTACTCTCAATTAATAAGAAGGGCAGCAACGGCGCAAAACCATTGCTGCCTTTTCTTATGCACAAGGAGGCAATATGAAAAAACTAAATGTGGATATGCAAATTGCATTGCCTACACTTTTATTAATTTTACTGATGGTTGTATCTTTATTATTTTTTCCAATGCAAATCAAACCAATTATCAACATTATCTTTTCTAAAATAGTTGACAATTTTGGCTGGCTATATATTGTAACTTGTTTGGCTTCCTTTGCTTTTTTAATATGGATTGTTTTTTCAAAATTTGGTGACATCAAGCTAGGCGACCCAGACGAAAAACCCGCTTACTCAAACTTTGCGTGGAACGCTATGGTTTTTGCCTCTGGAGTTGGTTCAAGTGCTGTAATTTTGGGATTTCTTGAGCCTTTATACTACTTAAAAGAGCCACCCTTTGGTATCAAAGCATTTAGTCAAGAAGCGTATGAATTTGCTCATATGTATGGCCAATTTCATTGGGGTCCTAGTGCGTGGACTTTTTATGTTCCTGCGATAGTCGCAATTGCTCTTATTGTTTATAAAGAAAATATCCCCGAGCTACGCCTTAGCGTTGTAAGCAATTATATGAGCGATTCAAAAGTTAGTCGTTTTTTTGGAAAAGCAATTGATGTTTTTGTAATGGTTGCAATTCTGTGTGGAATTTCAACATCTCTAGGACTTGCAGTTCCTATAATGTCAAATTTAATATCAACAATGTTTTCTATCCCTAACAGCTTGGGGCTTAAAATCTTTATTGTTGCTATTTGGATAATTATTTTTACAACTAGTGTGTTTAGAGGGCTTGATAAAGGCATTAAAATTTTGAGTGACATAAATATAATTATCCTCATTGTTTTTGCAAGCATAATCTTTATTGCAGGTCCATCAATAGATATTTTAAAAATGGAAGTTAATAGCATTGGACTTTTTGCAGAGAATTTTATTAGAATAAACACTTGGACAGACCCTTTTGGCGCAGGCGATTTTCAAAAAATGTGGACATACTTTTATTGGGGTTGGTGGCTAACTTTTATGCCACTTATGGCACTTTTTATCGTGCGTGTTTCAAGGGGAAGAACAATAAGAAATGTTGTAGTTCAGCAACTTGTTTGGGGCTCACTAGGCTGTTGGTTCTGCTTTGCCATTTTTGGAGGATACTCACTTTATATTCAAAAAAGTGGCACAATAGATATTGTATATCTGCTTGAAAACTATGGTCAAGAAGAGGCAATGGCACAAATACTAAACACAATACCTTTTACAAAAATCCTTGTTGTAGTTTTTTGCGTTCTACTGTTTGTTTTCCTTGCTACAACAATAGATTCCGCAGCCTATATTCTTGCAACAAATTGTAGTAAAAACTTATCGATAGATAGTCAACCATCAAGGATATTACGAATTTTTTGGGCGCTCGTTCTTGCAGTGTTGTCTGTAGGTCTTTTGGTTGTTGATGAGCTTACAGCGGTTCAAACGATTGCACTAATTGCAAGCCTGCCACTAATTCCAATTCAGTTTTATATGTGCAGGTCAGGCGTGAAACTATCTAAAAATTTCTATGCACGAGAAAACGATACAACAAACACAAATACAACTAATAATGAATAACAAAAAACCTCCCACCTAAATGGGAGATTTTTTTATTTTAGTGCAAGCATTGCTTGTGGAAAAGGCTCTAAAGCGCGTGGAAAAGTTTGGGTTACATAAGCTAAAAAAACGCCATAATTAGTTATATGCAATCCTTTTTGTTTCGCCTTTGACACCCTGTACTGCATTTCTTTGTCGTTTAACATACAGCCACCACAATGAATTATCAAATCATATTTATCAATATCTTTTGGATAGTGCGCGCCAGATGCCCACTCATATTCTACTTTTTTTCCTGTCATTTTATTTATAAGATTTGGTATTTTTACAGTGCCAATATCATCATCTTTTCGGTGATGTGTGCAACCCTCAACTATCAAAACCTTATCACCATCTGACAGCTTTTCTACAAACTTTACTCCTCTTACCATTTCGGCTATATCCGCTTTTTGCCTTGCAAATAAAATTGAAAAAGAAGTCAAGGGAATGTGCAACGGAACATTTTTGGAAACTGTTTTAAAAACCTTAGAATCTGTTATCACTATTTTGGGAGGGTTTTTAAGGCTTTCTAAAACATTTTTCAGCTCGTTTTCTTGCGTTATAAAAGCCGTTGCCCCAACATCTAAAATATCTCTTATCGTTTGTTGCTGTGGCAAAATCAGCCGTCCTTTAGGGGCGGACTCGTCAATTGGCGTCACCAAAACTGCAACATCACCCTGACCTAGCAGTCCGTCTACCAGCGATTTTTTTTCGTCACTTTGTGTAGTATTTGAGATTATCTGATTTTTAACTTCCTCTATCCCAAAATTGTTTTCTGCACTTGCATAAACAAAAGGAATGTCGGCATCAATTTGTATTTTTGCGTTTTTATCATCGCTTTTATTAACAACAAGTACAAAACTTATTTTTCGCTCTTTAAGCTCTGCTAAAAACTCTTTTTCAAAGCTCGTTATTCCCTTTTGGTCTGTCACAACTATTGCAAAATCACATTTTCGCAAAACCTCGTATGTTTTCTCAACACGAAGCTTTCCAAGCTCTCCCACATCATCAAGCCCTGCAGTATCTATTATCACAACAGGGCCTATGGGTAAAAGCTCCATTGCTTTGTAAACTGGGTCGGTTGTCGTTCCCTCAACATCGGAGGTGACTGCAATTTTTTGATTTGTAATTGCATTAATAAGCGAAGACTTGCCTACATTTCTTCTGCCAAAAATACCTATTGTATATCTGCTTGACATTGGGGTTGAATTAAGATTTTCCATTCACACTCCCCCTTTTAAATAAAATTTATATCCTTGTGGTCACCACGAGAAAAATCAGCAACAAGCCCCAGCTTTGCTATATGATTTTTTAAAATTTCAATACTTTGAGCGGACTCAAGCCCTACAGATAATTTGTTGTCATACAAGCTGTAATTTTCCCTATACACTGCGGGCGTAAGGTTTGGCATTAGCACATTCGCTCCCGCCTTTAACCCTTTTTCTCGCCCCTTTGTATCAATAGAATTTAGTGCTGTTGTTGCGGGGATTAAGGCTTTTGGCAACAAAATTCTAACAAGCGATAAAATAACAACTGTTTTATCTGATGATTTGTTTTCAAAATTTGCAAACCTTGTGTCCTTGTGTGCTATAAAAGGGCCTATCCCAATCATATGCGGAGCAAGTTCTCGCAAAAATATAAAATCATCTGCCAATGTTTTGTATGTTTGGTAGGGTGAATCAACCATAAATCCCGCTCCTACTTGAAACCCGATTTCTCTTAAATCGTACAGACATTTTTTTCGATTCTCAAAACTTAGCTGTGGAGGATGAAGTTTATTATAATGCTCAGAATTTGCCGTTTCGTGCCTTAGCAAATACCTATCTGCACCCGCACCAAAAAGCTTTTTGTACGAATCAAAACTTCGCTCACCTAGCGACAATGTAACGGCACTGTCAGAAAACTCGTTTTTTATTTTATAAATAATTGAACAAAGCCTTTCATCTGTGAAATGGGCGTCCTCACCACCTTGCAACACAAAGGTGCGAAACCCCATTTGGTGACCCAATTTGCAAGAGTTCAGTATTTGATTTTCATCAAGTCTATATCGAACAGCATTTTTATTTCCTTTTCTTATCCCGCAATAATAGCAGTCATTTTTACAATAATTGCTAACTTCAATAAGACCTCTGAAAAAAACTCTAGCTCCATAAACTTCATCCCTGATATTACCAGCAAAAAGTGCAAGATTTTGCTTTTCCTCGGGCGACATCTCTTCGCAACAATATTCAATTAACTCAGCAAGGGTGTTTTTATCTCCCGTTGATAAAAGTTTAGACAATTCGTTATACATAATTATAAACGCAAATCCCTTTGCCCGTTCTCTATTTTTTCAAGGGTTTGCACTATGGTATTGTACCTAGGGTCACCCTCAAATTTTTCTAAATGCTCTTGTAGAACGGTTTCACCCTTTGCCTTTGTTTCCGGTGTGGCGTAGTCAATCAAATATTCTTTTAATGTAAACATAGCGTTTGGAATGCAATAGTTATGTACAAATTTTGACTTTGCAACCTTCATAAAATGCTCACCCGTACGCCCTGCACGATAGCAAGAAGTACAAAAAGATGGAATATTTCCCATACCACAAACTTCATTTATAACACTATCAAGCGAACGAGAATCGCAAATTGTAAACTGCTCTTTGTCTGGTATTTCATTTGCTTTTTGCGACTGTGCATATGCACCAACTCCAATTCTTGTTCCCGCATCTATTTGAGACACACCAAGTGGAATTACTGCGTCACGCACCTCTTGAGATTCTCTTGCTGTGCAAATAAGTCCAGTGTAAGGAATTGATAAACGCAAAACTGCAATAAGCTTTTTAAAATCCTCGTCACAAACGGCATACTGCGGATTATCTGAATACGGTGTGCCTTTTGCTGGTGTAATGCGTGGAAAAGATATTGTATGAGGCCCTACACCGTTAAAATTTTCCTCAAGGTGAATTGTGTGATACAAAAGTCCCATAACCTCAAATCGCCAATCATAAAGTCCAAACAAAACTCCAAGCCCACAGTCGTCTACACCTGCTTGCTGTGCCCTATCCATTGCATAAAGTCTCCAGCGGTAATGTCCTTTTATTGTGCCCTTTGGGTGAACTTTGCTATAAGTTTCGTGGTGATATGTTTCCTGAAAAACTTGATATGTTCCTATTTCTACATCTTTGAGTTTTTTAAGCTCCTCAACACTTAGAGGTGCACAATTAATGTTTGCACGCCTAATTTCACCGTGATTGGTTTTTGTGCTATACACTTTTTCAATTGATTTGCACATAAAATCTATTTGTGTCTTTGGTGATTCACCATACACCAAAACTGTGCGTTTTTGACCCTCTTGTGTCATTATTTTAACTTCTCGCTCTATTTCTTCCATTGACAAAGTCTTGCGTTTGATTTCATTATTTGTGCTTCTAAATCCACAATATTTGCAGTTGTTTGCGCACTCATCACTAATGTATAAAGGAGCAAAAAACACTATTCGGTCGCCATAAACCTCCTGCTTTAGCTGATATGCTAGGTCATACATTTCCTGAATTGTTTCTTCATCCTTGTTTTGAATAAGGATTGCAGTTTCCTGTGGCTCTAGCCTTATGCATTGCTCTGCTTTTTTAAGCACTCGCCTTACATCTTCTTTTGATGGATTTTCCCATTTATTTAATTGTTCCCAAATTTTTTCATCATCAATAAAGTCATTCGGCAAACGGTCTAACTCTTCAAATTCTTTTTTATATTTATCTAAAAAACTCATAGTTTACACACCCCTATATTATTTTAAGCTTTTTGTTACCATTGATTTGACTGCCACACCAGAAATTCTGCCGAGCTTGCCCGTAAGCGAGCTTATCTCGTCATTTGTGCCGTCAACAATCAGCGAAATTACAGAAACTTCTTTTTCCTTATACGGTAGACCCATACGGCCAATAACAAGGGAGGCAAACTCGTGCAAAGTATCGTTAACCTTTTCTACCGACGACAAATCCTCAACCACTATTCCTACAATGCCTATTCTTTTTTCCATTATAAAGCCTCCTTTAAAATACAAAAACTCCCTTTCCAAGACAGAAAGGGAGTATAACACTCAAAAATAATGCTTATACACTCGACCTTCCGCTCAGAAAAATCTTTACGGTTAGAACAATTTTTTAAAAAACCTATGCCCTGTATTCCCGAGTGAAAAACCACAAGCAAATACATTGCATCATCATTATATTACTTTGTTATTATTTTGTCAATATGTTTTTTGCTTATTTAGAAACTTTTTAAAACATCATCAAGTTCCCCAAAAGAATTTATGTAAAAATCTGCAATCTCTTTTATAATGTCTTGACTGTCACTCTCAAATTTATCATAAACTCCAACCACTTTAAAATCTGCTTTTTTTGCTGTTTTAATTGCATACAATGCATCCTCAAAAACAAGTGTGTTTTCTTTTTTTGTTTGCAAATGCTCTAATGCTTTAAAGTAAATTTTGGGGTTGCTTTTACCAATGCCAACCTCACTAGATGTAAAAATCTGAGAAAAATAATGAGAGATGCCTAAACGCTTAAAAGCCGCCTCGATAAGATATCTGTCTGTCGCTGTTGCAATGCACATTTTAACATTATCGCTATAAAGTTTTTGCAAAAAATCTGCTACTCCATCTTTTAAAATTACATCATCAAAATAATATTTTTCAATACCCTTATATATTCCGGCAATTATCTCGTCTGTGCTTTCTTTTATTCCATACTCTTCTTGATAATGCTGTGCTGCTTGCAAAAGTGTCATCGCTTTAAACACTTTGTTTGGTTGCCCTGTTGTGTCAATGCCTTTGCTTTTTAAATAATTGGGGCCTGCATTTTTCCAAACATACATAGAGTCAAGCAAAGTACCGTCAACATCAAAAATAACACCATCTAAACTCTTCACAAACTCTACTCCCTTTATTATAAATATTTAACCAAATTATATTATATCAAATTCTAACAAACATTTCAAAATCACAGGTATAAATAAAAAGGAGAACGCACCTAGCATTCCCCTTTTAAAATCTTTAAAAATTATTCACCCATAAAGAGTTTTATGTCATCATCAACTTCGCCAATACCTGCAATGCCAAATTTTTCAACAAGCACATTTGCAACATTTGGTGATAAAAATCCTGGAAGTGTTGGTCCAAGGTGAATGTCTTTAACTCCCAAATATAGCAATGCAAGAAGAACAATAACAGCCTTTTGCTCATACCAAGCAATGTTATAAACAATTGGTAGCTCGTTTATATCTTCAAGCTCAAAAATCTCTTTAAGCTTTAGTGCAATAAGTGCAAGTGAATATGAGTCGTTACATTGACCTGCGTCAAGCACTCTCGGAATTCCACCAATATCTCCAAGCTCTAGCTTGTTATAACGATATTTTGCACATCCGGCAGTAAGAATTACTGTATCCTCAGGTAGTTTTTGGGCAAACTCTGTGTAGTAGTCTCTTGACTTCATTCTGCCGTCACAACCAGCCATTACAAAGAACTTTTTAATAGCTCCAGTTTTAACCGCGTCAACAACCTTATCAGCAAGTGCAAAAACTTGATTGTGTGCAAATCCGCCAACAATTTCGCCCTTTTCAATTTCTACAGGTGTTTTACACTCTTTTGCCATTTCAATAATTTGTGAAAAATCTTTTTTGCCATCAATACCTGCATCAATATGAGTGCAACCTGGGTATCCTGTTGCCCCTGATGTAAATATTCTTTTTCTTACTTCTTCACTCTTTGGTGGAACTATGCAGTTTGTTGTAAACAAAATTGGACCATTAAATGTTTCAAATTCTGTAATTTGCTTCCACCAAGCATTACCATAGTTTCCTGCAAAGTTATCATACTTTTTAAAGAAAGGATAGTAGTGAGCTGGTAACATTTCACCGTGTGTATAAACATCAACGCCTGTGCCTTTTGTTTGCTCTAGGAGTTGCTCAAGGTCTGTAAGGTCGTGACCTGAAATTAATATTGCTGGATTTGCTCTAACTCCGATATCAACGCTTGTAATCTCTGGATGGCCGTATTTTGAAGTGTTTGCTTCGTCCAAAAGTGCCATAGCAGTAACTCCAAATTGACCAGTTTTAAGAGTCAAAGCTACCAAATCATCAGCAGTTAAAGAATCGTCCATTGTAGCCTCTAGTGCTTCATAAATAAATTTATAAATCTCTAAGTTTTCTTTTCCAATGTTAAGTGCGTGATGAGCATAGGCTGCCATTCCTTTTAGTCCGTATATAATCATTTCTCTAAGAGAACGAACATCTTCATTTTCAGTCGCAAGAACTCCAACCTTTGACGCCTTCTCAAGCATTGATGCCCTGTCGCCCACCTCAAATGTAGCAGCATCACCAAAGCTTACGCCAGATACTTTAGCTCTTAATTCATCTCTTAGCTTAATGTTTTTTCTAATTTGAGCCTCGATTGAATCCTCATCAAAGTTTGCGTTTGTGATTGTAATAAACAAGCTGTTTAAAAGCTCGTGGTTAATTTCTGTAATAGTGCTTACATCTACATCGCCTTTTATAACTATTTCAGAAATACCTTTTGTTGTATAAATTAGCAGGTCTTGAAGCTTTGCAACATCTTCATTTTTTCCACAAACACCTCTAACCTCACAACCCTGTCCTCTTGCGGTTTCTTGACATTGATAACAAAACATACTCATAATAATTTCCCTCCCTAAAACTAATCTTTTACTGGCTCGAAATCGTCTTTGCTTACATAGCAAATTGGGCAAACCCAATCGTTCGGAATATCTTCAAACGCTGTTCCTGGAGCAATCCCACCATCTGGGTCACCAATTTCTGGGTCATAAAAGTATCCACAAGGAATGCAAACATATTTTTTCATTTTTCGTACCTCCTAAATTTATCTTAAATTAAAATTTTAAGCCTTTGGTGCTGGAGCTTTTACTACAAAAATCTCTAAAACTTCGTCATCTAAATTCTTAATATTCATCTTTGTATTAAACGGAATATTAAGAACTGTACCTTTTTCATACCTGTGAATCTCTTGCTCATCAAGAGCTATTGATAGCGTTCCTCTAACAACAGTCATATAAACAATTGCATTAGAAAAATACTCTGGAGCGCCCTCATCTTTATTAAAAATCATATGCATATAATGAATATTTTCATCAGCAATTACTCTTTCCATTGTTTTGGTGTCGCCTAATGTCATTTTATAGACTTTTTCAACCATCATAAATTCCTCCTAAATATTATTTTTCAAAGCTTTTAGTCTAAAATTTTTCCATCTGTTGAAATTGTAACAATTTGCCATGGAATAAACTTGCCACTAGCTTGCAAAGCTCTTTTTACTGCACTCTCTATTCCGCCACAGCAAGGAACCTCCATACGGGCAACAGTTACACTTTTTATATCGTTATTTTTAATTATAGCCGTAAGTTTGTCTGCGTAATCACCCTCGTCAAGCTTTGGACAGCCAATAAGGCAAACTTTGTTCTTAATGAATTTATTATGAAAATCTGCATAAGCATATGCCGTACAGTCAGCCGCAATTAGCAAGTTTGCATTGTTAAAATATGGTGCATTAATTGGTGCAAGCTTAATTTGAACCGGCCACTGTGTAAGCTGTGATTGAACAACTCCTACAGTTTGTAAAACATTCGCTGGTGCTACTTCTCTTTTAATTTGCTTTGACTGATTTCCAGGGCAACCACAAGGCAAATCATCACCCTGTTTGTTAAATTCTGTGCCTTTATTCTCAGTACTACAACCAGACGGTTTGATTTCTTTTTCGATAAATGATATTGCGTCTGCTGGGCAGTTTGGCAAGCAATTTCCAAGCCCGTCGCAATGGTCTTCTCTTAATAGCCTTGCCTTTCCATCCACCATTCCTATTGCTCCCTCTTGGCAAGCAGAAACACAAGCCTCACAGCCAATGCATTTTTCTTCATCAATTTGAATAATTCTTCTTGTCATCTATATATCCTCCTAAAAGTAATTTTTAGTTTTTGTTGACCTTGTGATGCTATTGTACTACAATAAAAATAACAAGTATGTTGTTTTTACAACGGAGGGTGATAAAATGAAAAAATATTTTGATGTTTTAAAATTTGTCCCTTTATTTAAAGGTATAGAAGAAAACGAGCTAAACTCTCTTTTGCAATGCCTGTCTGCAAAAACGGCAAGCTTTAAATCTGGAGAAACTATTTTTAAAGAAGGCGATAGTGCAAAGTTTGTGGGCATTGTTTTGTCTGGCGAGGTTCAGATTGTAAAAGACGATTTTTATGGAAACAGAAACATAGTAGCGTCCGCAGACCAGGGGCATTTGTTCGCCGAATCGTTTGCCTGTGCCGATGTAAATGTTCTGCCTATTAATGTAATAGCAAAAGAAGACTGTGACATTATGCTAATAGATTACAATAGAATTATCACAACTTGTCCTAATTCTTGCTTGTTTCATAGCAAATTGATTTTTAATATGATGAAAATACTTGCAACCAAAAATGTTGCACTTAATCAAAAAATCGAGCTTGCATCTAAAAGAACAACAAGAGAAAAGCTAATGACCTATCTATCCACAGAGGCAAAAAAAACTGGAAAAAATAGCTTTACAATTCCCTTTAACAGGCAAGGGCTTGCAGATTTTTTATTTGTAGACAGAAGTGCTATGTCAAACGAGCTGTGCAAACTCAGAGATGAAGAAATTATTGAATTTAGCAAAAACAAATTTAAGTTATTATAATTTTTATTTAAAATTATAAAAGTGATGTGAAATTATTTTGCCAATAAAACATCATACTTACTTATAGCATACTTTCACTCTATTATAATTCTAAAATTGAATATCTTTCCAAGTTTTAATCTTTTGTTCATATAATCAGTTAATAAAATCAATTTTTTTTGTATAATTTAAACTTACAGATTAAATTATAATGCTATACTATTTATGATTTCTAATACAAATATGGAGGTTTTTAAAAAATGGATAAGATTTTAGTTTTTGGTAGCTTTATTGTTGATTTAATGTCAAGGGCGACCCATTTACCTGTTCCTGGCGAAACTGTAAAAAGCAATATGTTTCAAATGGGTGCAGGTGGCAAAGGCTTTAATCAGGCGGTGGCTGCACAAAAATCAGGCGGAAATGTAAGCACAGTTATAAAAATAGGCAACGATGAATTTGCAAATGTCGCTTTAAACGCGCTAAAAAAATACAATATGTCATCCGACTTTGTTTTCAAAACGGGCAAATCTCCAACAGGAACAGCTCTAATTATGGTTGATGAAAACACAAGCCAAAACGCAATTATGGTAACCTTGGGGGCTAGTAGCACATTTGACGACACCGATATTAAGGCTATTGAAAGTGAAATAAAAAGCTCTAAAATTTTATTAACACAACTTGAAACTAATGTTGATGCAGTCGAAAAAATTATAAACATTGCGCATAAAAACGGCGTTAAAGTTATTTTAAATCCCGCACCGATTCAACCAATTAGCAGTAGCTTATATGAAAAAATCGACATTATAACTCCAAATGAAATTGAAGCTGGAATCTTAACGGGCATTAAAATTTCAGATGAAAAAGATGCACTAAAAGCTGCCCATTATTTTTTAGGCAAGGGAGTAAAAGAGGTTGTAATCACCCTTGGAAAAAACGGAGCTTTAGCCGTAAATAATGAGGGTCACCAACACTTTAAAAACTATGATGTAAAAGCGGTGGATACAACCGGTGCCGGCGATGCTTTTAATGGTGCGCTTGCCACAGCACTAGCCGATGGTAAAAATCTTTTTGACGCCTGTAAATACGGAAGTGTTGTATCAAACCTTGCTGTTACAAAAATAGGAACAGCAGATGCAATGCCAACAAAAGAAGAAATTGATAGATTTATAAAAGAAAAATTATAATAAAAACAAACCCATATAATCGGTAAACTGCCGACTATATGGGTTTTAAAAGTTTTAAAAATTAAGCATAAAACTCTTCAACTATATAATAATATCCATCATTGC
The DNA here is from genome assembly GCA_964512735.1 of uncultured Eubacteriales bacterium. GTDB lineage: Bacteria > Bacillota > Clostridia > Oscillospirales > Acutalibacteraceae > RZYX01. The sequence goes on from CAZEKQ010000004.1 coordinate 69,552, forward strand.
CCTTAATTATAGCAATTCCAATACGGGTATATGCTGTATTTAATATCACATTTTTATGGTCCGTTGACCCCATTAGTGTTTGGTGTAAAAATTCAGGGGAATATTTGTCCTCTAAACAACGAGCAATACTTTCAGTAATATAACTACCATCGTTTGTAAATCCGGTAACATTTTTCAAATCTGCGCAACTTGAGCCATCGCGGATTCCATGCCCCAAATCCGTCAATATTTCACCAGACCTTATAACTGCACAACTAAAAAGCAAATTTGTCCACTTTAATTCTGCCAAACCTTCACTTTTTCTTTCTTTATTTATCAGCCCAAAAACCTCAAGCTCATCAGCAGTCGGAGTCCTTTTTGCTGGTGGAACTTGCGTTGTAGATGATTTTGTCGTTGAAGGCTTTGTAGTCTTCGTTCTAGTTGTAGTCGGTTTTGTAGTCTTTGGTTTTGTGGTACTCGTTTTCGTCGTTGATTTATTAGAATTTGTTGTGGTTTTATTTGTTTTTGTTGTTTTGACCTTTTGAGATTCCGAAACTTCAACCTTTTTATTTGCCTTATTTACAATATCAGAAACCGGAATTTTATGTTTTTCACCCTTATCTTTTATTTGTGAAATATCATCTGTCACCATTTTTTCTACCTCAATGGCTCCATTTGAATTTTCTGCAACAATAGTACAAAAATATGCCTTTCCATAAGATATGTTATTTTTTTCTGCAAGTTTTTTAATTTCTTTATCTTCACTTGTAATATATAGCGCATAAATATCTGCTGAGTATCCGGCGTTTTTAATAGCACTCTCAAGCTCCGATTTTATTTTATCTGTCTTGTCAGATTTTAAACTATTAAATGTTAATAATATTGTTGATTTGTCTGCATTGTTAATATATCCGCCACTCACCAAATCAGAAATAACATTTTTTGAAACATATTGCAATGATTTGTTGGAATATTTATTATCTTTGAGAATGGATTTTCCGTCATCATTAACAGCAGTCACAAGATGTACAACATTGCTTGAAGTTATTTCAATTTTAATACTCGGGTTTATATCAATTGTTACGCTTAGATTTTTATTGCCAGAGTCAGATTCAATGTTTTTTCTATTGCACGCAACTAATGTAAACAGCAATGCGATGCAAACCAAAAACGAAACAGCCCTTTTTTTCATAAAAACATTCATTCCTTTTATCTAGTATTATATTTCTACATTATACTACATCGTATGCACTTTGTAAACGTTCACAAAATCGTATTTCTTTTGTGAAATATTATGTTGTTTTTTATGACCATCGCACGTAAAATCAACCACTACATCGAATTTCTATGCCCACGCATTTGCAAAATCAGCCACTACATCGAACTTCTATGCCCACGCATTTATAAAATCAACCACTACATCAAACTTCTATGTCAACGCATTTGCAAAATCAACCACTACATCGAACTTCTATGCCAATGCATTTGCAAAATCAGCCACTACATCGAATTTCTATGCCCACGCATTTGCAAAATCAGCCACTACATCGAACTTCTATGCCAATGCATTTGCAAAATCAGCCACTACATCGAATTTCTATGCCCACGCATTTGCAAAATCAGCCACTACATCGAACTTCTACGCCAACGCATTTGCAAAATCAACCACTACATCGAACTTCTATGCCAACGCATTTGCAAAATCACAGGTCCAGACAAGTGAAGCGATTACAATAAAAAACCGTAACAAACACCAAATGTGAAAACAAATAAATTGCAAAAATAAAAAAGCCCGCAATCCCTCATAACTGCGTAGATTTCAGGATTTCTTACTGTCAAATATGAAAGCCACCTTGATTTAGATAAAAGCAGAAACCCCATAACTAACGTAGTTATGGGGTTTCTTTGTGGTTGCGGAGAGCGGATTTGAACCACTGACCTTCGGGTTATGAGCCCGACGAGCTACCGAGCTGCTCCACTCCGCGATATATTCTTTTTCAATGCTTTATTATTATAACCTTAACCATTTGAAAATGCAAGTGTTTTTGTGCTGTTTTTATCTTTTTTACTATTTGACCACAAAAGGTGGACAAATCCATCTACCTTTTGTGGCTTTTTCGCATTTACTTCTTAAATTTTTCATCATATCTTTTTATTGAGCTCTCTATTATTTCTACAGCCTCTTTAAGTCCCCTTACCTCATCTGTAACGGTTGTTTTGCCCTCAAGTGCTTTATAAACAGAAAAGAAGTGCAACATTTCATCAAAAATATGCTTAGGCAACTGATTGACACTTGTGTACGAATTATACATTGGGTCATTAAACGGTATTGCAATTATTTTATCATCAGCCGCACCATTATCCATCATCGACATCACACCTATTGGATAGCACCTTACAAGCGACATCGGATAAATCGGCTCGGAGCAAAGAACCAACACATCAAGCGGGTCGTCGTCCTCTGCATATGTTAGCGGAATAAACCCATAGTTTGCAGGGTAATGGGTTGATGTGTAGAGAACTCTATCAAGGCACATAAGCCCCGTTTCTTTATCTAGCTCATACTTCATTTTGCTGCCACGGCTTATTTCTATTACTGCATAAAAAGATTCTACATTAATCTTATGCGGGTCAATATCGTGCCAAATGTTCATAAAAAACTTCCTTTCAACAACACAAAAAGCGGTTGCCGTGTGGCCTCCGCTTTATCCTTTTAAACCTATATTTTAATCTCAGGATAATTGTTTTTCATTATTTTAACAATATTAAACGGATTAATAACAACAACGATTGCAGTCAACACAGCCATACCAATAATACTCACAGGAATAAAAATGTTAAAAAGCTTGCCCCTATAATTTTTGCCCTTTTGCTTTTTTGACTTTGCCATGCAAAAAACCTCCTAATTTTTTGTTTTTGTTATTGTATACCATTAAAAAAAAGCTTATCACATTAGCATAATTTTGTCAACGAAATGTCCAAAAGCCAAACACAGTTGTTAGCTGAATTTGGCCTTTGAATGTGTTTTGCTTTTAAATACTTTGGTGGATGTATCTAAGCAAAATATGTGGGCATTGGTACTGTGTTGGAGATACACATACGCACCATAAGAAATCAAAACAGCCCCTTTTAAAAAAGGAGCTGATAAAAAACACTATAGAAATTCAAAAAGAAAATCCAGTATCTTAAAACCCCTTTTCAAATACGGAAGGCATATAAGTTTCCAAATATACCCAATGGCAAAACAGTCATAGCAAAAGCCTTAGAACAGTTTGCTCGGAGCATTTATTTTATTTTTAATTCATCTATCGCCGTTTAGGCGAAACAAAAGACCATATACAATCTGTTACGATTATTATAACATATGTCCAAAACTTTGCAAGACATTATGCTTCTTTTTTATACAAAACAGAGCAAGTAATTGTTGTCAGCGGAATTGTCATTAATATTCCAAGGCTACCTGCAATCGCCTGCAACATCTCAACAATTATCATTTCCATATTCATCAAATCAAGCATCGAATGACTGTATGCCGCAAACAGCACCACTATTGAAAGCGAGCTTCCTATATACGCAAGAACTAGTGTGTTTGCCATCGTCCCCATAATATCTCTTCCAATTGTAAGCCCTGATTTTATCAGTTGTTTTGGTGTTACATTGCTTCCCGTTTCACCAATTTCTTGCAAAGCAGATGAAATAGACATCGCCACATCCATAATTGCTCCAACTGCGCCGATTATTATTGCTGCAAAAATAAGCGCCCTCAAATCAATAGGATTATCCTCGTTTATGTATAAAAGTCGCCCTGTTTCATCACTCAAAAAACCTGTCAGACTTAAAATTTTATCCATTATTAAAGTTATAATACCTGCGACCAAAACGCCACTGCAACATCCAACACCGGCGGCAAGGCTCTTTTTATTTGCCCCATTTACTATTATAAGCGTCATAATCGTTATGTATATACAAGTTAGAATTGACCAAAAATAGATGTTTTTACCTGATATTATAGATGGTATAAACACCATAAAAACGGCAAGACAAGTAAAAACCAAGGATACAATTGTATTCAGTCCTTTTTTTCTGCCAAAAACTAAAATAGCCAAAAAGAATAAAAGGCTAAGCCAAATCATTGCGTCAAGCCTAATATAGTCGCCTAAAAACCATTCATAGCTTGAATCATCTTGCGTGTTTGGATAGAGCAAAACCTTGTCGCCCTGCTCAACCTCTTTTAGCTTATTTTCATAAACATCACCAATTGTTTGCAAGCACAAAATTTCTTCGCCCTTGTTTTCTCCGCTAAGTACAATTGCTTTAAACTCAATCTCAATACTTTGCAGACTTTGCGTTATTCCAAAGCCTTTTACATCTTCATTTCTATCTGTAATCTCTATTACCTTTGCCTTGATTGAATTCATATCTCCACCGCCGTCAAGCTCGGGCGTGTTTGTTCTTGCAATTTTATTGCCAACAAAAATATATAGTACAGAGAATAATATCGCAATAAAATATATTATAAGCTCTTTCTTTTTTTCTTTATTCACCAACATCACCATATTTCACAAATTATATAATTTCATACTAATTATATATTAAAAAGAGGCCATCCGCAAGGACACCTCTTTTATTTTTATATATTATTTATATAATTCCTTGTGCCATCATTGCATCTGCAACCTTTAAGAATCCTGCCGCATTTGCGCCAACAACAAAATTATCTTTTGCATTATATTCTTTTGCTGCGTCAGCCATATTGCCATAAATATTTTTCATTATTCCACAAAGCTTTGTGTCAACCTCTTCAAAAGACCAGCTAAGCCCTTGTGTGTTTTGTGTCATCTCCAAGCCTGATGTTGCAACACCGCCGGCATTTGCAGCCTTTCCCGGTGCAAACAAAAGCTTGTTTTCTAAAAACACCTTTGTAGCTTCAAGTGTTGACGGCATATTAGCACCCTCTGCAACAACCTTACAGCCATTTTTTACAAGCTCTTTTGCGTCATTTACATCTAACTCATTTTGTGTTGCACAAGGAAGAGCAATGTCACAAGGCACTTCCCAAACTCTTTTACCTGCGTGGAATTTTGCATTTGGACGAGCATTTACATACTCATTAATTCTTGCACGGCGAACCTGTTTTACATCTTTTAAAACATCAAGGTCAATTCCGTCTGGGTCATAAACATAACCGCTTGAGTCACTTGCTGTAACACATTTACCACCAAGCTGTGTAGCTTTTTCTATTGCATATGTTGCAACATTTCCAGAGCCAGAAACAACAATTGTTTTTCCCTCGATTGAATCATTATGGTCATTTAGCATTTCTTGTGTCAAATAAATCAGGCCATAACCTGTGGCTTCTGTCCTTGCAAGCGAGCCACCGTATGACAGACCTTTTCCAGTCAAAACGCCTTCATAAACGCCAGTTATACGCTTATATTGACCATACATATAGCCAACTTCCCTTGCTCCTACTCCAATATCACCCGCCGGAACATCAACGCGTGGCCCAATAATTCTATAAAGTGAAGTCATAAAGCTTTGGCAAAACCTCATAATCTCTGTGTCACTCTTACCTTTTGGGTCAAAGTCACAACCACCTTTTCCTCCACCCATTGGAAGACCTGTAAGAGAGTTTTTAAAAGTCTGCTCAAATCCTAAAAACTTAATTATGCTAAGATTTACAGATGGATGAAAACGAATACCACCCTTGTAAGGTCCTATAGCGCTATTAAATTGAACACGATAAGCACGGTTCACATGAGTTTTTCCTGCGTCATCAACCCAAGGAATACGAAAAATATTTACCCTCTCCGGCTCAACCAAACGCTCTAAAAGCGCCCAATCCTGAAACCTCGGGTTTGCGTCAACAACAGGTGCTATTGACTCTAACACTTCCGTTGTCGCTTGTATAAACTCAGGCTCGTTTGGATTGCTTTTATTCAACTGCTCAAGTACATCTGAAATATATGACATTTTCATCTACTCCTGTGTCAAAATTTTGTGTCTACAAATGTATATTATATATAAAACAAGCAAGTTTCGCAAGAAAAATATTTGATTATTGCATATTTTTTAAAAACTCACTATATTTTAGTTATCAAACACATAAAAACCAATTCTTTTGCACATATAAAATGTTCTTTAAAAATGGCACCACTAAATTAATAGCGATGCCAAAGCTTGCAACTTAAAACTGAATTCCCCTAAACCTGCTTGCTGTTCCGGATTGATTTGGGTTTTCATAATCATTATATTTAGGTATTTCGTTTTCTTGTTTTACATCACTTACATTTCTAACGCTCTCTTCATAATTTTCAAGGTAGTTTGAACCCGTAACCTCAATCTCTATCTCTTCCTGTGGATAATCAATTTTGTCAAACTCAAAAGGCTTTACATTATACCCTGCTGATGACACATTTCCAAAATCGTTAGACTCATCAACATCATTAGTTTTTTTCTTTCCAAATTTTGATTTGATTTTATCGACTAGTCCCTCTTTTTTTTCAATTCCCTGCTCTTTTCTTTCAGCATTTTCTGCTTTTCTTTTCTCGTTCCAAACTAAAAAGTTTTTACGAACATATACAATAAGTGCGCCAAGAGCTATAAAAGTTATTGAAAGTGCTGTTGCCACCGCCACAAAAATTGAGGCAAGCAAAATAAGTGTAGCGTGTAACTTTCTTCTGTCCCTATCTTTCATTGCGTGTATTGCTCCTCTCACTTTAATTCATTACTGTTTATGATAACTTTTTTTACAGACTATGTCAATTGTTATGCGTCAAAAATAAATAATAATTGTAGCACTAAGCTTTTAGACCGCACCCCAGTTAAAAGACAGTAATAAAAAAGGACTATCGTAGAAT
>CAZEKQ010000005.1:0-68656 GCA_964512735.1 uncultured Eubacteriales bacterium
TTGATAAAATAATTAGTATGCCTTGCGGTTGGTTGTAATAAAAAACTCCCATAAATAGCAACAACAACAAAGAATACGAAAGAGAGGCAAGCGACATATATTTTGTCATTGCAAGAAAAATTAGCGAAGGTATCCCTGCAAGGAAAAACACTCGATAATCAATAGCTAGAAAAATACCAAGAGAGGCAGCAATACCCTTGCCACCTTTAAAGTTCATATAGAATGGATAGTTATGCCCTAAAATCACACCAAAGCCCGTGATAAGAAGTAGCAATGTTGTACCGTCCAAACAGTATCTTGCAACAGAAATTGCGGCAACACCTTTTAGTGCATCCATAATAAGACAAAACATACCAAGCTTTTTGCCAAAAACACGAATAGCATTTGTAGCACCAGAATTTCCGCTACCAAAATCACGAATATCAACTTTTTTTATAAGTTTTCCGATTATATAAGATGTTTGCAAGCAACCAAAAACATAACCAATTAAAAGACATAACAAGTAATTCATAGTTTTACCTCCATTTGTGGTAACTTTGCACATTATATCAAATTACAATATTAACTTCAAGTAAATGCGTGTTAATTTTATCTTTGTATTTTATAATTTTATATTTTGTAAAGGATAACTTATTTTTTGTTTTAATATAATTTATTATTCACTGTCAACTTTTTTTGAATAACCTTGCTTTTTTATGCTTATTCTTGCATCTTTAGAAAAATAAAAAAGCCTACAAATACGCTAAAAATAACGTAGTTATAGGCTTTATTTATGGTGGACATTAACGGACTCGAACCGCTGACCCTTCGCACGTCAAGCGAATGCTCTACCAGCTGAGCTAAATGTCCATTCGCGAAGAATATTATATATGATATGAATATAAAAATCAAGAGCTAAATAAAAAGAAAATAAAAATGCCGACTTGCAAAGCCGTTTAACAATAATCCCCCTATTATACTCTTTTTAAAAACTATAATAGGGGAGATTTGTTTTATTTTTTAAAAGATATAAAGTTGCTCTGTTTTGCCGAATTTACTTAGCTTTTGTTGCTCTCATTGAATTTATAACAGCGATAAGAGATACACCAACATCAACAAAAACGGCTTCCCACATTGTTGCAATTCCAAGTGCTCCAAGAATTAGAACGATGAATTTGCAAGTTAGAGCAAAAACAATATTTTGTGTTACAACTCGTTTTGTAAATCTTGAAATCCTTATGGCACTTGACAATTTTGATGGTTCATCCGTCATCAAAACAACATCAGCAGCCTCAATTGCAGCATCAGAGCCAACACCACCCATTGCAATGCCAACATCAGCCCGTGCAAGCACTGGTGCGTCGTTTATGCCGTCACCAACAAAAATGAGTTTACGGTCTTTTGGCATATCTTTTAGTAGCTCTTCAAGCTTTTCAACCTTTTGGTCTGGCAAAAGCTCTGCAAAAACTTCGTCAATTTCAAGTTCGTTTGCAACGCTTTGAGCGACTTGTTTTGCATCACCGGTTAGCATAACTGTTTTGCGAACACCTAAATCTTTAAGCTGTTTTATTGCATTTGCACTATCATCTTTTATCTTATCTGAAATGATAATACAGCCTGCAAAAACGCCGTCTATAGACACATAAACCTTCGTCCCAACATCATCGTACTCTTTAAAATTAATATTATGTCTGTAAAGTAGTTTAGCATTACCAACAAGCACATCTAAACCGTTGATTTTTACAAAAATACCATGACCACTAATTTCTTCATAATCCTCTATTTTTTCATTGCTCAAATCATTTTTGTATTCATCTTTAATTGATTGAGCTATGGGGTGATTTGAAAAACTTTCGGCACAAGCGGCATAACGCAAAACTTCTTGCTCACTAAAGGAGTTTTCACTTATAATTTTATTAACTTTAAAAACACCTTGAGTTAGAGTGCCGGTTTTGTCAAAAACTACTGTATCTGCCTTGCTCAATGCTTCAAGAAAGTTGCCACCCTTTACTAAAACACCGTTTTTTGACGCTCCTCCAATTCCGCCAAAAAATCCAAGTGGAATAGATATAACAAGGGCACACGGACAAGATACAACTAAAAATAGCAATGCACGATAAATCCAATCGTTCCAAACTCCGTTAAACGCAAGTGGGGGAATAATAGCCAGTGCAAGAGCGAGAAAAACAACTGTAGGTGTGTAGTATTTTGCAAAAGTTGTTATAAAATTCTCAGTAGGTGCTTTTTTAGAGCTTGCATTTTCGACAAGGTCAAGGATTTTTGAAACAGTCGATTGTGCAAATTCTTTTTGAACTTTAATTGTTAGAACTCCGCTTTGGTTAATACAGCCCGATAAAACATCGTCGCCCGATTTTACAGTTCTGGGGACTGATTCACCAGTCAACGCAGATGTATCAATCATTGATGTTCCGTCAAGAACAACGCCGTCTAGAGGGATTTTTTCACCCGGCTTTACAACTATGGTGTCACCAATTTTTACATCTTCGGGTGACACACGATTAATGTTATCATCAATTAAAATGTTCGCATAATCAGGGCGAATGTCCATAAGTGAGGCTATAGACTTGCGAGAGTGATTGACCGCTCTGCCTTGAAAATACTCCCCAACTTGATAAAACAGCATAACTGCAACACCCTCAGGAAACTCCTTTATTGCCATAGCACCAAGTGAGGCAATTGCCATTAAAAAATTTTCATCCAAAAAATGACCTTTAAAGATATTTCTAATAGCATTAAAAACAACATCGTACCCAACGATGATATAAGCTAAAACAAACATTGTAGCACGCAAACTATAAAAGTCTTTGAAAAGAATTGCTAAAGTGAAAAAAACTGCACTAAAAGCAATGCGAATAAGTATTATTTTTGAATCTCCGTCACCGTGTGAATGGTCGTGCGAGTGGTTGTGAGAGCTTTCCTTTTTTAATACATCAACATCAGGCTCAAGGGATTTGACTATTTTTTCAACATCTTTGTCTAAATCACCACTATAACTATTTGTTGTTGTAACAGAAAGAGTGCTTGTTGCAAAACTCAAGGAAGCGTCTTTTACTTCTGGAATTTTTTTCACCTGTGCTTCTATTTTTGCGGCGCAACCTGCACAGGCAAGATTTTTTAAAATATATTTGTGTTTCATAAATATCACCTACTCCTCGTTGATATGTTCGAGTCCTTTTTCTAAAATGTCTTTTACATGGTCATCTGCAAGGGAGTAAAAAACATTTTTACCCTCTCTTCTCCAACTAACCAAATTAGAAGTTCTAAGGACTTTTAATTGATGGGATACAGCAGACTTTGTCATATCAAGCAAATATGCAAGGTCACACACGCACATTTCATTTTTATCCAATGCCCAAAGAATTCTAACTCTTGTAGAATCACCAAAAACCTTAAAAAAATCAGCAAGCTTGTTAATTGTGTTATCCTCAAGCAAATGGCTTTTTGCATTTTCTACAACATCGGTATGAATAACATCGCAGTCACATCCAATATTTTTCTCTGCGGGTATACTCAATTTAAATCAACTCCTTACATTAAACGATTGAACAACTGTTCAACTGTTTTTATTATAGTTGAATAACCATTCAATTGTCAATACTTTTTAAAAAATATTTTATTTTTATTTTTTAGTGTTGTATAATAGGGATAAAGAGGGGGTAAAAGTCTTATGAATAGTTATGAAAAAATTTATAATATAGTTAAAAAAATTCCAAAAGGACAAGTTGCAACATATGGGCAAATAGCAAGGCTTGCAGGAAATCCGCGATGGTCAAGAGTCGTAGGGTACGCACTTCATGTAAATCCGGACTCATCTAAAATCCCTTGTCATAGGGTTGTAAATAGGCATGGTGAACTGTCAAAGGCATTTGCTTTTGGTGGACAGCAAGCTCAGAAAATGTTGCTTGAAATGGAAGGAATAGAGTTTTTGCAAGATGATAGGGTAGAGCTTGAAAAATATCAGTGGCAACCATAAAATAAAAAAACAGCCCCAATATCGTAATTGATATGGAGCTGTTTTTGTTTAATTTAATAACACTCATAACGCTAAACCCAATGCCGTCATAACGCTAAACCCAATACCGTCATAACGCTAAACCCAATGCCGTCATAACGCTAAATCCAATACCGTCATAACGCTAAACCCAATACCGTCATAACGCTAAACCCAATGCCGTCATAACGCTAAACCCAATGCCGTCATAACGCTAAACCCAATACCGTTTCCAAAGTTGAACACATCGTTTTGATTACTGCCAGTCAAATAGTCAAGCAATTTTGCAAACAGAAGGTTTGTTTAGTTTGTTAATATCCGTTTGGATAACTGCTGTGCCAGTTCCAAGCGGTTTGGATAATCGTATCAAGCTGAGAGTTTTTAGGCTCCCATTTCAAAATCTCTTTTGCTTTTGCAGATGATGCAATAAGCCTAGCAGGGTCACCCGCACGGCGTGGTTCGATTTTTGTAGGTATAGGATGTCCGGTTATTATGCGTGCATATTTAATAACATCCATAACGCTAAACCCAATACCGTTTCCAAAGTTGAACACATCGCTTTGCCCACCGCCAATTAAGTAATCAAGTGCTAGTATATGTGCTTTTGCAAGGTCCGTTACATGAATATAATCACGAATACAAGTGCCATCAGGGGTGTTATAATCGTCTCCATAAATGCTTACAAACTCACGCTTGCCATTTGCAACTTGCATAATTAGGGGGATTAGATGTGTTTCTGGCCTGTGATCCTCACCAATATTTCCAAAAATGTGAGCACCGCAAGCGTTAAAATATCGCATAGAAACGCATTTTATTGAATGCGCTTTATCTGCCCACTTAAACATTCTTTCTGCAACTAATTTTGTTTCACCATGGACATTTTTAGGTTTTGGCTCATCTGATTCCAACAAGGGGATATGGTTTCGGTCGCCATAAACAGATGCAGACGAGGAAAAAACAATTTTATCAACATTATTTGCAAGCATACTTTCAAGCAAAACTTTTGTAGCACAAACATTGTTATCATAGTACTTGATAGGGTTTGCCATAGATTCGCTAATAATTGAGCTTGCGGCAAAATGTATAATTCCTTCAATATCCTCATTTTCAAAGACGCTGTCAAGAAATTTTCGGTCACGAATATCACCCTCGTAAAATTTTGCACTAGGGTGAATTGATTTGGTGTGTCCCGTACTAAGGTTATCAACAATGACAACATTTTTCCCTATGTTTATTAATTCGTATACAGTGTGTGAGCCGATGTAGCCTGCACCACCTAAAACTAAAATACTCATATTAAAACTCCTTTTGCTTTAGTTATTATCAGTATAGTTATAGATATTTTAATTTTAAAAAGTAGCAAAGGTTTCGAGCCTATTCTTACTTTATACTTTTATTATAACAATTATCTACCAAAAATTCTATTGCTTTTTTATATCCTTTAAAACCCATCCCGTAAAAAGTCTTTTTGGCAACAAGGGAAACATAAGAATGGTGCCTAAACTCTTCTCTTTTATATATATCTGATAAATGAACTTCTACACAAGGAATACAAACAGCACTTAGTGCATCTAGTATTGCAACGCTTGTGTGGGTGTATGCTGCGGGGTTTATAAGTATTGCATCGACGTTGTTGTATGCCTCTTGAATTTTATCAACAATTTCACCCTCGTGGTTTGATTGAAAAAGCTCGCACTCAACATTATGTTTATTACAAATTTCTAAAATATAATTTTGCAAATCTTCAAAAGAGCCGTCGCCGTAGATGTTTTTTTCACGAATACCGAGCATATTAATATTTGGGCCGTTAATTACAAGCAGTTTCAAATAAATGCCTCCTCAAACTCTTTTATAATGTTTTGAACGCAATTATCAACACTGTTATTGTTAAGCACTATTATATCTCCACATCTGTTATAAATTGGCAAACGCTGATTGTATAGTGCTTTTATCGCCTCGGGATTTTGGGATAATGGGCGACCTTTTGATGACAGCTTTTCAATATCTCTTTTAATAAAAACCATTGTACCATTTTGCTTTAGATTGTAACAATTTTCTTTTTTAAAAACAGCTCCACCACCAGTAGCAATAACAACGCCGTTTTTTGCACCGGCAGATTTTATAGCGATTTCTTCAAGTCGTCTAAACTCGGTTTCGCCATACTTTTCAAAAATTTCTGGGATTGTCATTTTTGCATTACTTTCAATCATTGCGTCAGTGTCAATGAAAGGACGATTGAGCGTAGAGGCGAGTTGCTTGCCAATCCTTGTTTTTCCGCAAGAGGGCATACCAATCAAAATAATATTTGACAAATCAAAAGAAAGCGTTTTATAAATCTGCATTATCTTTTCATCGGGAATAGTAGTATCAAAAAACAGCTCTGATGCATATTTTGCTTGAGCCACAAGCATTAATAGACCGTTACAATATGGTATTTCAAGCTCTCTTGCTTGTAGTAATAAATGAGTGTTAAGGGGGTTATAAATAACATCAATAACCCCAACACATTTTTCAAAATTTGAAAGATTAATAAGTGACTGTGAGTTGTTTGGAAACATTCCAACGGGTGTTGTATTTATAATTATTTGGCTGTCAAAATGCTTGCTAATGTTTTCATAATTATTTTTGCCACTTCGTGAAACTATGACAACTTCACTAGCGCCAGCATTTTTTGCACAAACGCTTGCAGTAAGCGATGTGCCACCACCACCAAGGATTAGAACTTTTTTATTAGCTAGGTCAAAATTATTCGCTTCTAGCATATAGTTAAAGCCTAAATAATCCGTGTTGTATCCATAGAGCTTGCCGTTTTTGTTAACAACAGTGTTAACACTGCCAATTTCACGCGCGTTGTCACTTAGCACATCGCACATTGGCAACACACTTTGTTTGTAGGGGATTGTTATGTTAAGCCCGCCAAACTCACGCTTGTTTATAAGCTCGCTAAACTTGTTTTTGTCAACGCTAAAAAGATCGTAAAAATAGCTACCTAGCATAGAGTGAATTCGTTTTGAAAAACTGTGGGTAAGATTTTCTCCGACAAGTCCATAGAATAACATAAAATCGCTCCTTTAAAAAACTTCGCAGTAGCTACCAAGGTATACAAATTGCTCTAATTCGTCATCAAGCTCGCACAATAATCTTACAACATCGGGGGACGCTACATTTGCGTCAAGGTCAAAATAAAACATAAACTCAAAATTTTTGCCTGGAATTGGTCGACTCTCAAGCTTTGTAAGGTTTACCCCAAGCGATGAAAGGCGAGAAATAATGTTGTATAGTGAACCTGGCTTATGAGGAAGCCAAAGCATAAGACTTACCTTGTTTGCTCCTGGATAAATTTCTAGATTTTTTGATATGCAAATAAAGCGGGTATAATTATTGTCGCTATTCATTACATTATCGCTCAAAATGCACAGATTGTAAAGCTCTGCACAATCACGAGATGAAAGTGCGGCAACATCGTTTCTATCACTTTCATATACATATTTTGCTGCCATAGCAGTGTTTTCGCAAACAGTTACTTTAACATCAAGTGATTTTAAAAATTCGCTACATTGATTAATTGCTTGTTCGTGCGAGAAAATTTCTTTTATTTCAGAGAGTTTTACACCTTTTTTTGCAAGCAAATTATGTTCAATTCTCATTTGAATACTGCGTACAATATAAAATTTGTTCTTTTTCATAAGGTCATAAACTTCGTTAACTGAGCCTGCTGTACTGTTTTCGATAGGCAAAACACCATACTTACAAAGCCCTTTGTCAACGGCGCCAAAAACACCCTCAAACTCATTAAAGTACATAATGTTAGGATTTGAAAAAAGCTTGTCGCAAGCGGCTTGTGAGTATGCCCCCTCAACGCCTTGACAGGCAACAACAGCACGGCTCGGAAAAATGTCGGGCGTGTTTTTGATTGCACTCTCAATGTTAGTTTTTAACGGACTTTGAGATGTTATAATACGGTTTTGATAAGAACGACTAACGCTAAATAGATTTGAAAAAAGAATTTGGTTGTAGTTTGCAAGCTCTTCTCCAGAAAGCTCAGCGACACGGTTTAGAATTTCTCTCTCCCTTGATTTATCAAACACAGGCAAGGAGTTTTCTTGTTTATACTGTGCAACATTCTTTACAATTCCCATTCTTTTTTTAATCAGCTCAACTAGCTCGTTATCAATTTTATCTATATCGTTTCTTGCGTTGTTTATATCCATTATCATTCTCCTAAAATAAAGTTTAAAGTATTAAATCAAGCAGAGCAATTGCAGTAGCAGCCTCTACACACGCAACGGCTCGTGGAACTATGCACGGGTCGTGTCTGCCGTGAACTTTAAGTTTTTCTGGCTCTTTTGTGCATAGGTTTATTGAGTTTTGTTCTTTTGAAATTGTGGGAGTAGGCTTAATTCCAACATTAAATAAAAGGGGCATTCCATTAGAAATTCCACCAAGTATTCCGCCGGCATTGTTAGTTTTTGTTTTTATTTTTTCGTTATCAATATAAAATTCGTCATTGTTTTGGCTACCAAAAAGAGAACAAGCCTCAAACCCATTGCCAAATTCAATACCTTTAACTGCGGGAATTGCAAAAATTGCAGATGAAATTTTGTTTTCAATCCCGTCAAACATAGGGTCGCCAATTCCAACAGGAAGCCCGACAACACAGCACTCAATAACTCCACCAACAGAGTCGCCGTCGTTTTTTGCCTCAAGTATGCGAACTTGCATATCCTCTCCAAAGGGGGCGTTTATAACGGGAAAATCTTTTTCTTTAATTTCTTCAAGCTCGCTTGCGGATACAAAAACAGGGTCTAAACAAAAGTCTGAAATGTCACTAATTTGCAAAATATGGGCACCAATAGTAATGTTTGAATGCTCAAGTATTTGCATACAAACAGCCCCAGCAAAGCAAAGTGGGGCAGTGAGTCTGCCGGAAAAATGCCCACCGCCACGAAAATCGCTTGCACCACCGTGTTTTACAAAAGCTGTAAAGTCAGCGTGAGATGGCCTAGGAACATCTTTAATATTTTTATAATCTTGCGAGCGTGTGTCTGTATTTTCTATTATAGCACAAAGAGGTGCTCCACAAGTTTTTCCTTCAAAAATACCAGACAAAATTTGTGGCGCATCTTTTTCTTTTCGCTGTGTTGAATATTTGTTTTTGCCAGGGGCACGGCGAGCCATAAACTTATAAACTTTGTCCATATCAATTTCTACTCCGGCAGGCAAGCCGTCAATAACGACTCCAATTGCTTGCGAATGAGATTGACCAAAGATTGATATTTTTAGTTTGTCTCCAAAGCTAGATGACATTTGCATTACCTCCGAGTTTTTTAAAGTCCTCAAAAAAATTAGGATAAGATTTTAGTACTGCGTTTGCATCGCTTATTGTAACGCTACTAGAGCATACAGCAGAAGCAATAGCAGCCGACATAACAATTCGGTGGTCGTTGTATCCACAAACTTTTCCACCGTCAAGCTTGCCGTTTCCAAATATTTTAAGCACACCATCGCAATAACTAGCGTTTGAGCCTAGCGACTGCAAAAGGTTTATTGTTGCCTCTATTCTATCGCACTCTTTTAGTTTTAGTCTTTGCGTGTTTGTAATAGTTGTAACACCGTTTGCAACACTTGCAATTACGCTAATAACAGGAACAAGGTCAGGAACATCTTGTGCGTCGAAGTTAAACGGGTTTTTATTGTTTGGTGAGACTCTGACAGTGTTTTCATAAGTTTCGATTTTTGCACCAAAGAGCCTTAAAATTTCTAAAATTGCTCTGTCACCTTGTGATGAATTTAAATCAAGTCCAGTGCATATTACTTCATTGCTAATAGCACCGCTGCAAAGCCAAAAAGCAGCATTTGACCAGTCGCCTTGAACTGTAATTTTTTGTGGCGAAATATATTTTGAGTCTTGTGGCACAATGTATCCCGTGGGTGTTTTTTTGACATTTACACCAAAACTTTTCATAACCTCGACTGTAATATCAACATAGCCTTTCGACTCTAAAGGGGAGGTAAGTTTTATTTCTCCGCCTTCTTTTATTAGAGGTAAAGCAAGTAAAAGACCTGTAATAAATTGAGAACTGACATCTCCAGAAAGGGAAAAAACTCCGCCGCTCATTTTTCCTTTAACAGTTAAAGGCAGAGAGCTTTTTGAAAAAGAAACATTGTGATTTTCTAGCTGGTTTAAAAGCTCGGATATTGGTCTGCTAGGTAATCTGCCAGAGCCGATAAAGGTTGAATTATTGCCCACGGCTGCAGCCACAGGGAGCAAAAACCTGAGCGTTGAGCCACTCTCAAAACAATCAAGAGTGGGCGATGTGCTTAAAGTTTTTGCAGGAAAAACAGTAATGCAGTTGTCATCTTTTTTTAAAACCTTGCAACCTATACTCTCAAGACATTTAGCGGTAGCTTCTATATCTTTTGAAAAATTTGTATCCATCACAATATCTGTTGGAGCATTTGAAAGGGCAGAGCAAATCAAAATTCTATGTGCGTATGATTTTGATGGTATGCTACAAATTTCACCACCGATTTTAGATGGATTTATTAAAGCATTCATTATTATTCTCCTTAAAAACAAACTAAAGTCCAAGATTTATAAAATCGCAAAGTTTATTTATATCCATTTTATAAAGAACACATTTGCCGATTTTTTGCGGAATTACTAGGGTTATTGTGTCGCCCATTCTTTTTTTGTCTGATATAGCCGTTGCAAAAAGAGTTGTTGCGTCAAAGGGCGAAACGGTCGGCAAATTATATTTTTCAAGCACACTTATAATTTCTGGTGTGCAATCATAATCACAAAGCCCAGCCCTGAAAGATGCTTTACTAATAATACACATTCCAATAGCAACTGCGTGGCCGTGAGTTATTTTAAAATTGCTCTGTTTTTCAATGCAGTGACCAATGGTGTGACCAAAGTTTAGCAGTTGCCTTGTTCCAAGGTCAAATTCATCCTCGTTTACGATATCTCTTTTTATAGAAACACACTCAGAGATTATTTGCTCAATATTGTTACTGATATCATTGTTTGCAATTTCATCGAAGAGTTTTTTTGATGAAATAACTCCGTATTTAATAGCTTCGGCAACTCCATCGGCAAAAACTTCTTTAGGCAAGGTATCAAGCGTGCTATAATCACAAATCACAAGTGAGGGTTGCCAAAAAGCACCAGCAAGATTTTTGCCAGACTCTAAATTTACTCCAGTTTTTCCACCAACAGATGAATCAATAGCAGATAAAAATGTTGTTGGAATTTGCACAAATTTTATACCACGCAAATATATGGATGCACAAAACCCTGCAATATCTCCAACCACTCCGCCGCCAAGTGCAATTATTAAATCACTTCTGCTAAGCTTGCATTGTGCAAGAAACTCTAAAATGTCTGTAAGCGTTTGAACGCTTTTTGAGGATTCACCGTTTTTAAACACAAATTTTTGGGTGCTAAACCCACTATTTTCAAGAGACGTTTGCACAGTGCCAGCATAAAAAGAATCTACAATATCATCTGTTATTATCACAGCTTTGCAAGGGGAGCAAACGTTGCAAATAAGCTCTCCAGTGTCTTTTAGCAAGTTGTTGTCAATTAGGATTTCATACTCTTTTGATGCGTTAACATTAACGGTAATCATAATGTGTCCACCTGTTCCTTAATTTCTCTACCGTGCTTTAAAAGCTCTTTTAAACTATCTTTGTCGTCTTTTTTTAAAGCGTTTTTGTAAAGGGCGAGTTGCTCACAAATGCAGTCAATCTCTTTGATTAGTGGCTCTTTATTGTCAAGGAATAATTCTGTCCACATTTGTTCGTTAAGCTTTGCAACCCTTGTCAAATCTCTATAACTACCAGCAGAAAAACCACTGTGTAATAACGCCGTTGGGCTTTTTACATAAGCGTTTGAAACAATGTGAGCAAGTTGAGATGTAAAGGCGATGACCTTGTCGTGTTCTTTTGCCGTTGTAACCTTAACGCTTCCAAATCCTAGGGATAAAAACAGTGATTTTGCTCTTTGGATTTTTTCGTCAGGTGTCCAATCGTATGGCGTTAAAATCATAGATGCGCTATCAAAAAGTGTAGATGTAGAATAAGCGTATCCAGAATTTTCAGTGCCAGACATAGGGTGTCCGCCGATAAAAATAAAATCACTGTGCTTTGCTGTTTTTTCAAGGGAGTTCATAACCATTGTTTTAATTCCACACAAATCAAAAACAAAAGCACCGTTCTTAATATCTTTGTGATTTTCAATTATATAGTTAACAGTATCCGTAGGGTATAGAGCAATCAATAAAACATCGCATTTGTTGATGGTTTTATCGGTTAACTTTTCGTCTATTATTTTTTCATTAATAGCGGTTTTTAACACAGCTTCGTTTTTGTCAAAACCATAAACTGTTGCACCTAGTTTTGATTTTATAGTTTTTGCCATAGAGCCACCAATAAGACCCAATCCAGCAATACCAAAAATCATACCAAACCACCAAGCCCCTCTTTTCCTAAAAGTTTAAGGAAAGGACTAATCTCAGACACAACATCTCCAAAAGCTTCAGGAGTAATTGATTGAGGTCCGTCGCACAAAGCACATTGAGGGTTGTTGTGAACCTCAATAATCAAACCATCAGCACCACCCGCCACAGACGCAAGAGATAGTGGACGAACAAGCTTTGACAGACCTGTTGCGTGGCTTGGGTCAACAATAATAGGCAGGTGCGACAGCTCTTTTAAAAGTGGAATTGCAGAAATATCAAGAGTGTTTCTTGTGTAGGTTTCAAAGGTTCTAATTCCACGCTCGCAAAGAATAACATTTTCATTTCCGCCAGCCATAATATATTCAGCACTCATAAGAAGTTCCTCAAGTGTGCTTGCAAGTCCACGCTTTAATAGAATTGGTTTGTCTGTTTTGCCAAGCTGTTTTAGAAGTTCAAAGTTTTGCATATTTCTAGCACCAACTTGAATAACATCAACATCGGAAAACAAATCAAGGTGCGACAAATCCATAATCTCAGTAACAATTGGAAGGCCAGTGTGTTGTTTTGCTTTTAGTAAAAGCTCAATGCCCTCTGCGCGAAGCCCTTGGAAAGCGTAAGGAGAGGTTCTAGGCTTAAATGCACCACCACGAAGGAGTGTAGCTCTTGCCTCTTTTACTTGCTTTGCAATGCTACAAATTTGCTCTTCGGATTCAACAGAACAAGGGCCTGCAATGATTTGAAAAAACTTGCCGCCAATTTTTGCATCTCCAACACTTACAACGGTATCGTCAGGATGAAATTTGCGATTAGAATTTTTAAATGGCTCTTGAATTCTTTTTACAGTTTCAACAATTTCAAGTCCCTCAATTAAAGAAATATCAACGGCAGATGTGTCCCCTACAAGACCGAGGACTGTTTGAAATTTTCCTTTGCTTAGATGAGATTCTATTCCCATATCATCAAACCATGTAACTAAATTTTCAATCTGTGTATCGCTAGTGTTTTTCTTTAAAACCAAAATCATAATAAAAGCCTCCAATAAAATTATAATATTTTTTGCACTGCAGTATACAAAAACAACAAGAGCCTCACAGTGTATTCCACTGCGAGACTCTTGTTTTAAAAAAATAAAAATTAAAAACAATGGGTCCTTCTGCTTGCAGTAAAATACAAATAAACCTTGCTAAAAAAGTAAGCAAAGTAAAAGTAAAAATATGCTTTTGCAGAAGAAATCAGATTAGCCATAAAATGCCATCTCCCAAAATTAATTATTGAAATAATAACATATAAATATGCTCTTGTAAAGGGTGAATTTCATCTTTTTAGTGAAACATAATCACAAAAGTGAAATATACTCTCTATTTTAGGTATTATTTTTCACTATGGGGGTGTCGAAATGTTTCGTTTTTCCTCGAAAATAATTGTGTCAATAGTTTTGTGCATCACACTTACAATAACTTCTTTTGCAATCAGCACAACAGTAGATAGCATAAAAATAGATGGAGTGGTTACCTCAAAGGAGTGGGGCGATAGCTCTGTTTGTATTTTAAAAGGCGATGAGAATTCGTGGTTTAGTATGGCTCAGCTTTTTATTGTTATGGATTTAAAAAAGTCAGAGATTTGCGTAGGCGTAAGGGTCGCAGAGAAAGAAGATGTTGGCGATAAAAGTTCTGTTAGAATGATTTTTGATGGAAACACTGTAACTGGATGGGCAAATGGGCAGTCAAATGATGGTAATTATTTTTTAAAAGAGTTCGAGGTTTGCAACATATCTAATGAATCATATTCATTAGAGGCAAGATTTATTTATCCACAGCTTAGTAAAAGCACAAATTTTAGCATAGCTTTTGTTGATTCATTTGGTAGGCAGTCGTCTGAATATTATATTGACTTAAATAAAATGGCGTTAAAACAGGATGAAGAAGATGAGCAAACTAAAAAAGATGACGAAACTACAAGTAAAAAACCACCAAAAACAACTAAAGAAGTAACAACAAAAGAGCAGACAAAAAAGGAAACTGCAAAAACAAAAGAAAGTCAAAGTCCAAAAACAACATTAGAGTCACGAAAAGTCAAATCAAAATCAGGGAAGTATCAAACAAAATCATCAAACAGTACAAACCAAGGTAAAAGTAGCAACTCCGCAACACAGTCTAATATGGCTGGTGTTTTGGCAGATAATATTAATCAAGGAAAAGATAAAACGGGGTATAAAAAATTTGTAGGCACAGTCGTTGCCCTTGGGTTGTTGCTAACCGCAATAGCACTACCGATTAGAAAAACAAGAGATGATAGTGTACCAAAAGATATGGCAGATAAATAAGAAAAAGGACAACGAAATGCCGTTGTCCTTTAATTTATATTAATTAAAATAAAATTATTTATGGAAAAGTTTTTGCGATTGATATTCAGGTTCACAGGTCATATTTACACCGATTTTTTTAAATATTGTATCATCAACCTGAGAAAGAATAACGCTTGAATGTGCCTCACATCCTCGTAGCTTTTGAAGTTGGCTTATCGCAAGTTCTGCGTTTTTATCAGTGGCGGCAGCGATAGACAAAGCTACCAAAACCTCATCAGTATGTAGTCTTGGATTTTTGTTAGCTAGATGCTGTGTTTTAAGCTTTTGAATAGGCTCAATAACAATCGGTGGGATAAGGTGTATTTCATCAGAAATATTTGCAAGAGCCTTTAGAGCGTTTAAAAGCATTGCAGAAGAAGCACCAAGTAGCTCTGATGTTTTACCTGTTACAATACGCCCGTCATTTAACATAATTGCGGCAGCTGGGGCATCAGTTTCCTTTGCTTTTTCACAGCAAGTTGCTATCACTGGTCTGTTATCCGGCGATATTCCTGCCTGCTTCATCAAAAGCTGTAGTTTGTATATTATGTCGGAATCTGCAAGACCTTTTCGCTTTTCACAAAGAGCATTATAGTATCTGCGAATTATTTCCTGCCTAGATGCGTCGCAACAAATTTCATCATCAATAATGCATTTTGCAGAAACATTTACCCCCATATCAGTCGGTGATTTGTAGGGAGAAAATCCCCAAATACGCTCAAACATAGCGTTTAAAACTGGAAATATTTCAACATCTCTGTTGTAGTTTACAGCTGTCTTGCCATATGCATCAAGATGAAAAGGGTCAATCATATTTACATCATTGAGGTCGGCGGTTGCAGCCTCATATGCAAGGTTAACAGGGTGCTTGATTGGCAAGTTCCAAATAGGAAATGTTTCAAACTTTGCATAACCTGCTTTTATGCCCCTTTTGTGGTCGTGATAAAGCTGAGAAAGGCAAGTTGCCATTTTCCCGCTACCAGGGCCAGGAGCAGTTACAATAACTAGTGAACGCTCAGTTTTTATATAATCATTTTTTCCAAAACCGTCGTCACTTACAATATGAGAAAGATTAGATGGATAGCCGTCAATAGGGTAGTGGCGATACACTTTTATGCCAAGATTTTGAAGTCTTTTTTGAAAAGCATCCACAGTAGGCTGTGAACAATATTGAGCAATAATAACGCTGCCAACATAAAGCCCAATTCCCTCAAACGCATCAATAAGCCTTAGCACATCAAGGTCATAGGTTATACCAAGGTCACCGCGTATTTTGTTTTTTTCAATGTCGGCAGAGTTTATGACTATTATTATTTCAGCCTTATCCTTGAGTTGCAAAAGCATATTAACCTTGCTATCAGGCTTAAATCCAGGCAGAACACGAGATGCGTGATAATCATCAAAAAGTTTGCCGCCAAACTCAAGATAAAGCTTGCCACCAAATTTTTCAACACGCTCCATAATCAATTGTGACTGCATAGTTAAATACTTATCATTATCAAATCCAATTATATTCAAAACCAAATCCTCCATATAAAATCAGGTTTAATTATATCAAAAACAAACCTGCTTTACAATGGTATCAAAAAATGAATATGAATTTTTTGTCAAAAAACAAAGCTACCCGAAGATAAATCGAGTAGCTCTTTTTTATTCAATCGTAAGATTTTCATCATAAGTGATTACATCTGCAAGGCGAGCGTGCACCACAAATCTCTCATCCTCCGTACGAGATGTGCAAGTAGATAAGGTAATAATTTTATCATTTACGCTTGGAGTTATGCCAGTTTTTACAACAGAAAGGCTTGTGATTGCTGTTAAAAAGTTTTGAAATTCATCATCGTTTGAAAAGTTAATGACATATGCAGGCCCACTGTCTAAGGTTGTGTATACAGAAAAAATCTCGTATTCAAATACTTTGTCCCCATATATAATATGTATCTTAGGATGGCTATAAAAGTAGTTACTATCCTTGTATTTTTTAAGAGAGCCAAACATAGAGCCATTTTTAGTGTTGTGACCATATATTATTGAATTGCGGTCAAAGAGATTTGAATTATTTCTAAAATCAATAAAAATACTTCCAAAGTTGCTTGTGCGATTGTCATATGTTTTTTTGAGGTACTTTTCGTTATCAGTGTGGTGCAAAAGCGGATAACTAACACTTGAATCTTTAATATAAATCCAGCCAACAATGCTTGGATTTATTTTTTGCAGTTGCTTAATGTCCACCTCAAACTTTTCAGAGTCGCTATCTTTTGTGTTTTTTTGACGAACAGAGAAGTATTTGTCTTGAGATTCGCCATAGATTTTGTTTCCTTCGTTGTAATGAATTGCTATACCAATAATATTAATTATTGCATAAGCAAACAAACCTATTAATATGGTTTGAATTATAGAATAAATTCTATCCTTTATCAATGTGTTGCCCCCACGCCTTATTTCGTTTTAATACATTATATCAATGGATAATTATTATTTCAATATAAAATTAAGTAGAATTATGTTTGTTTTTGGCACCAAAATATAGTATAATAATATAATAGAATTCTAGTAAAGGTATGTTTGTATGAAACTCTATAACAATCAAAGTAAAATTTTATACAAAATTTTAGCGCTGGTACTTTGCTTTGCGCTTTCTTTACCGTTGCTTGTAAGTTGCGACAAGGACAAAAAAGAAACTGGCGTAAATGGCACAAAAACAAGTCAAAACAGCTCGAAAAAAGGTGAAGGAAAATCGAAAGATTCGAAGGATAAAAGTGAAAAGGATAGCTCAAGTTCAAGCTCTGATGGGGGGAACTCTCAGTCGTCAGGAAGCAAAGATTCATCGTCTTCCAAATCAAGCGGTAACTCAAAAACAGGTGGTAGTGCAACAACCAAAAGTGTGGTAACAACGCCGGGCAATACAGTAGCACCGACAAGGGCGCCCAATGCCCCGTATGCGTCACCTGTTATCTATTCAACTGTTGCATCCGGCAGAGCAGTGGCAAATAGTGAAAGGGCAACAATTGACTACTCTAACGCAAATGATGGCTATATAATGATAAGGCACACTGGTGGAGTTCCAAGGGTTAAAGTTCAAATTACTAAAAACTCAACTTATACATATGATTTGTCGATGAGTGGTAATTATGAAGTGTTTCCGCTAACTCAAGGGAGTGGAACATACTCTGTGTCTGTTCTTGAAAATGTTTCAGGTAGCGGTTATGCATATGCAATTAACGGGTTAGGTGTCAACGCATCTTTGTCAAGTTCGTTTGCACCGTTTTTAAGACCTAATCAATATGTAAATTATAATGGTAGCACTACGGCGGTTTTAAAGGCGGCAGAGTTATGCACTGGTTACACTACAGATTTGCAAAAGCTTGACAGAATATATAATTTTGTAATAAATCATTTTACATATGATT
Organism: uncultured Eubacteriales bacterium; assembly: GCA_964512735.1. Taxonomy (GTDB): domain Bacteria; phylum Bacillota; class Clostridia; order Oscillospirales; family Acutalibacteraceae; genus RZYX01. The sequence continues at coordinate 18,211 of CAZEKQ010000005.1, forward strand.
CTAACAAAGCAGCAACGGTTCAAAGTGGATATTTGCCAAATTTAAATTCAGTTTATGCTCAGCGTAGGGGAATATGCTTTGACTATGCATCAGTTATGACGGCAATGCTAAGGTCGCAAAATATCCCGTGCAAGCTTGTTGTTGGATATGCTTCGTCAAGCTATCACGCATGGATAAATGTATACATTCGCAATGTTGGTTGGATAAATGGAGCAATTTATTTTGACGGAAACAGTTGGAAACTTATGGACCCAACTTTCGCATCTAGCGGTAATTCCAGCAGTTCAATAATGCAATACATTGGAAACGGTTCAAACTATTCAGCACAATATTACTATTAACAGATTTTTAATATGTACGGAGGTTTTTGTATGAGTGGCAAAAAATTGAGTGGGGCATATCTTTCATCTTTATGCATGGAACTTAGCCTTGTTTTAAATGCGGGAATTTCTCTTGATGAGGGACTCTCAATGCTTAAAGATGATGAGACAGACAAGCAAAATAAGGAGATGCTTACAGAGCTTTTTGAGAGTGTGGACTCAGGTAATTCTCTTCACAAGGCGATGGATGACTCAGGTGCCTTTCCAAAATATGTTGTAGATATGATTGAAATAGGCGAAAAAACAGGTCGCACTGAAGATGTTTTAAAAGCGTTGTCAGAGCATTATGAAAGGCAGGAGCAAATCTCAAGGAGCATTAAAAATGCTGTTGTATACCCTGCAGTTCTTATGCTTATGTTGCTTTTGGTAATAATTGTGTTAATTACTCGTGTTTTACCGATATTTAACGATGTTTTCAGTCAGCTTGGAACGCAAATGACACCTGTTGCAGTAAGCATTATGAATTTTGGTAATGCACTCTCAAAGTATTCGTTTACAATTTTTGGAGTGATATTCGCAATCGCTGCTATAGCTTATATTATAAGTATTGTTCCGTCCTTGCGTGACAAATTTAAGTCCTTTCATAATAAGATAAACGCATCAAGAGGGCTTAATAAAAAAATTGCATCAGCAAGATTTGCCTCGGCAATGGCAATGACTCTTGCAAGCGGTCTTGATACAGATGAATCACTAAATATGATTGAGCGTATAACGGATAATGATAATATGAAAAGCAAAATAGATAATTGCAGAAACTTAATGTCCAAGGGTGAGAATTTTGTTGAGGCAATCGCCCAGTCAGATATTTTTCCAACCCTTTATTGTCGTATGCTTTCAATCGGATTCAAAACAGGTACAGCAGACACTGTAATGTCTGAAATTGCAAGAAGAAGCGAGCAAGATGTTGATGAGGGAATTGAAAAAGTGATAAACCGCGTTGAGCCTACACTTGTAATTATAATGTCGCTTATTGTAGGGCTTATATTGCTATCGGTTATGTTGCCACTAATGGGAATTATGTCAACTATTGGATAATTTGTAACAAAAGCATTATGAGGGGAGAGAGTGCAAATGAGCAAAAATAAAAATAAGCAATCTCTATTTTCAATTTTAAAAGGATATTCGTTGTCTATAATTCTTTTTGTTGCAATCTTTGGGATGTTTTTATGGGGGCTCGGCAGTGCCGAATTTAACAGTAGGGCAGAAGAAAAACGAATTTTAGAGGATAGTGTTCGTCGGGCTGTTGTAAGCTGTTATTCTTTAGAGGGCAGATACCCACAGGATATAGAATACCTTGAAAAGAATTATGGAATCAGAATTGATAAAAACAAGTACGCAGTTAAATATAGCATTTTCGCTACTAATATAATGCCAGATATAGTAGTGCTTGAGATTGACGGTAAGGAGGAGATTCCACAATAATGAAAAAGAATCGTTCTTATTCAGTTGATACCGTATTTGTACTGGTTTTATTTTGTGTTTTTGCTTTTACAATACTTTTTGTGTTGATGTCTGGTGCAAATGTTTATAAAGACACAGCAAAAATTATGCAGGAGAGATATGAGGAGAGAACTTGTATTTCATATATCAGTGCAAAAATAAAGCATTATGACAATGAAAATTCTGTTTATCTAACCGACTTTAATGGAGTTACAGCTCTTGCAATGGACGAGAAGATAAACGGCACAGATTATAATACCTTAATTTATTTTTATGATGGAAGCGTAAAGGAACTTTTTTGCGAAAAAACAGCAAGCTTTCCTATTGATTCTGGTGCGAATATAATAAATGTTGATGACTTGCAGTTTGCAAAAGTTGATGATTATAGTGGACTTATAAAAATAAAATGTAAAGGCAAAAGTGGAAGCACATCGACTCTTATTATTGGCACAAAAAGTGAAAACGGAGGTGCGTCAAATGAATAAGCACAGCCGTTCAAAATCAGGACTTTTTCTTATGGAAATGATAATTGTAATATTGTTTTTTTCAATCTCGTCAGCTGTTTGCATGAAAATTTTTAGCACGTCAAAAATAAAATCAGACCATAGCCGTGACATTAGCAATGCGTCAGTAAAGGCTCAAAGTTGTGCAGAAACCTACAAGGCATACAGTGCAGACCTTGAAAAAGTTGCAAGTACATTGGACGGAGATTTTGAAAAAAATAGGTTGATAGTTTATTATGATGAAAACTGGCAGGAAGTAGATAAAAAAGACGACGCAAGCTACACATTAACGCTTAAAAATGAAGATGATGAATATAAAAGTACGGCAAAGATTTGTGTAGAAAAAAAGGACGGTAAAAACCTTTTTGAAATTAAAGTAAAAACTGCAAGACAAAAATCAAACTAAGGGAGGAAGCAGTTATGGCAAACGAAAGAAAAACAGCCGGCGTAAATATTGGCGGTGCTTCCATCATTATGGTTTTTTCTGTTTTGTGCCTTACAATATTTTCTGTTCTCACATTGGTGTCGGCAAATGCCGAGAGTTCGCTTGCAAATAAATCTGCAAAAGTTGTAACAGATTTTTACAAAGCGGATGAGCTTGCAACTGAAAAGCTCGCAAGCGTTTATCAAATTGTTGATGAGCAAGATAGCTTGCAAAACGTTAAAGCAAATATAGAAAAAATATCAAAAGATATTTTGGTAAATGAAAAAAACGGTATGCTTTACATCTCGTATTTTGAGACGATTGACGATAGTCAGCAGTTAGCAGTAGTACTTAGGGTTGACAGGAAAAAGGTTGATATCGTAAATTGGAAAGTTGAAAATACAGGCGAGTGGGAGCCGGACAACAGCTTGGAGCTTTGGCAAGGATAAAATAAAAGGGGATAGATAAAGGCTTATGATGGATTTATTACAAATACTAAAAGGCGCAGTAGAACAACAGGCGTCAGACATTTTTGTGCTTGCAAGTCTACCGCTTTCATACAAGGTGAACGGGCTAATTGTTCCACAGGATGAAGAAAAAATAACACAGGAAAAATCTAAGCAAATCATAGCCGATATATATGAAAAAGCTGGAAGGTCAATGGAAAAGCTTATAAAATCGGGCGATGATGATTTCTCTCTAGCTGTTAGCGGGTTGTCTAGATTTCGTGTTAGCACATATAAACAGCGTGGCTCTTTAGCGGCAGTTATTCGCCTTGTTTCGTTCGATATTCCAGATTATAAATCGCTTTTTATTCCAGAACAGGTTATGGAAGTTGCGGATAAAACCAAAGGGTTAGTGTTGGTTACAGGCCCTGCAGGTGGCGGAAAATCAACAACACTTGCCTGCATAATAGACAGGATAAACAGCACAAAAAATGGTCATATAATAACACTTGAAGAGCCTCTTGAGTATTTGCATCGTAATAAAAAAAGTGTAATAAGTCAAAGAGAAATAGAAACAGATACAGATGATTATATAACTGCTTTGCGTGCGTGCCTAAGGCAATCTCCTGATGTTATTTTGGTAGGAGAAATGCGTGATTATGAAACAATAAAAATCGCAATGACAGCGGCAGAAACAGGGCATTTAGTAATTTCAACACTCCACACAATTGGTGCAACAAACACTATTGATAGGGTTATTGATGTGTTTCCGCCAAATCAGCAACAGCAAATCAGGGTGCAACTCGCCCAACTTTTGCAGTCTGTTATATCACAGCAATTAATACCTACTGTTGATGGTCAGCTTGTTCCAGCATTTGAAATAATGCACCTTAACAGTGCGATAAGAAACATGATTAGAGAATCTAAAGTGCATCAGCTTGATTCTGTTATCTCAACATCAGCTGCACAGGGTATGCTCGGAATGGATACCAGTCTTTTTAATTTATACAAAGAGGGGAAAATAAGCAGAGAAAATGCAATAAGATTTGCAACAAATCCCGATATGCTCAAGAAAAAGATTGATGTGTAGAAATAAAATTAAGCATAAAAAAGAGGTTTTATTATAAACCTCTTTTTGTTTTGTAAAAATCTATTTGTATTTATTTTATAAAATTTTGTCTATATTCTCGTTTAAAAGCTCTTTATCAAGAATTCCCTGATGCATTCCAACAATTTCACCTTTAGCATTTACAAAAAAGGTGGTGGGGATAGAAAAAACAGCGTATTTGTCAGAGGCATCCATATCCAAATCATAATATACAGGGAATGTAAAGTCGCTAGAAGAAATAAATTTGTTTGCAGTTTTTGTAGTTTCTCTAAAACCGTCTGTAAGATTAATCATTACAAAATTTACATCGCTACCTTTTTCATCATAAGCAGATTGAAAGTCAGGCATTTCGCTTTTGCAAGGTCCGCACCAACTTGCCCAAAAATTAATGACGGTTGGTTTGTCTTGAGCAAGCTCTAGCAGTGAAATTTTTTGATTTTGACTATCATAAATAGTTACATCAAAAAGTTGCTCATATGGAGTTTTGCCTTCTGTGTTTGCACCTTGTGTGGTGCTCGGATTTGTTGTTTTATTGTTTGAATAGTCATTTGATAGCTTGCCGTATGCCCAAATTGCAAGACCTAAAATAACAGAAAGTAAAATAACAAGCCCTATAATTTTTGTTTTATTGTTCATAAAATTAACCTCCAACGATAGAAAACAATAAGTCTAGTTTACCACTCATCATCAGAACACCAATGATTATTAAAAGCGAGCCAGAAATAATGTTTATAGTTTTATAATTTCTCATAATAAAATCAAAAGTAGTTTTTAACTTGTCGATTAACAAGGCACTTAAAATAAAGGGAATTCCAAGTCCTAGCGAATAAAGTAGCAGCATAATTGTGCCTTGCAAAACAGACCCTTGTTGTGATGCAAGCATTAAAGCAGAGCCTAAAAAAGCACTAACGCAAGGTGTCCAGCTAATGCTAAAAACAATGCCAAACAGCACAGAGGAGAAAAAACCAGTAGGCTTAATACTTGTTTTTTTGTCGCCATTTGAAAGTTTGAACTTCAAAATGCCGGTAAAATTAAGCCCGAGTACAATAACAATAGTGCCAGTTATTATATTTATCATTGTTTTATGCTCTTTTAAAAGACCGCCAACTGCACCGGCAAAAGCACCGAGGGTTATAAAAACAAGGCTAAAACCCAGAACAAACCCAAGTGTATTTTTTAGGGTCGAATTTTTCTTGCCATCACTACTTGTCCCAGTAAAGTAGATAATATAAACCGGAAGCATAGGTAAAAGACAAGGAGAAATAAAAGTTATAATCCCTTCCAGAAAAGACAATAAGTATTGCAAACAATCAACTCCTTTGGTTACTAGTAATAGTATGCGCCATAGGTCTGCAAACTTCTGTGATTAAATTACATAAAATTAAATAAGAAAATAAAAGCCTTTCATTAGAATGGCTTTTAGAATACGAAATAATGAAAATATAGCAATTGATTTTTAAAAAAAGCAACGCCCCAGACTTCCTATTTGCTATAAACCCAATGCACTTTGAATTGTTAAGCTCATTTTAAAATAAATAATAAAAGCAAATAGAAAAAACAAGTCCAACTTTGTTATAACAATTGTAATAAAAACAATCTGAAGCGTTGCAACAGCAGAGTTAGGTTATTTTTTAGCACCTTTTTTGCGTGCCTTAATTTTTGAAATAGCAAAGAATATACCGCCAATAGCCACAACTTCAAGGCCGACAATAGCCATATCTAGATTTGATTTTCCAGTAACTCTAAATGGCGAAAACGGGCGTTTGACCTTTTTTGTAAAGGTTATAGAGTCTACGATTTCCTTTTGTTGCAGCTCTGCCTCAGGAGTTGCAGGGCCTGTGTAAGAATAAAGGTTTATACTAATAGTTTGACCGTTATATATAGTGAAATATTGTGTAAGATACGATTGGTTAGAGCCGTCATTTAGTAGTCCGCGAAAAACTATAAATTTTGCTTGCTTGTGCTGATAGATTTCGTTGCTGGTATAGTTTATCTGCCTAGAATTTAGCTTGGTTGCTTTTTTAATTGTTTGGTCAAGCTCTTTGTTTGTAAGCAGGTTTAGGTCAAACAGCTTTTTGCCGTTGTCCTCAACTTTCATTGTAACCAAAATTCCAAATGCTCCGTTTTTAGGTGATGTGTTAAGGTACCCGTTGTGGGATTTTAATAGAGTATCAACCTCTTGTGGTGTTTTAAAACCAAAAAGTTTAATGTTTGGGTCATCTTCTTTAACATTCCTTGTAAGCGTTGCAAATTCCTGTGGAACATCAATTGTCATATTAAGCTCATCTAGAGTGTAACTAGTTGTTGTGGCAAACGCTGGCAATATTGACAGAACAATAAAAGTGACAGCCATACAAGTAGCCGTAAGTGTTTTTTTCATAATTATCACTTCCTTGAGTTTTTAGTTAATTCTTATGAAATATAAAAATATATAAAGTTATCTATTATAATTATAGTTCATAAGTGAAAAATATACAACGATTTATAGATAAAATTAATAAATTTTTACAAATGCAACAATAATACTAATATTTTTTGTTTATAAACACAGGTCAAATTAAAAATGATATAATAAACTTGTAAGTTAATTCAATTGTTACAATTTACAATTTTTATAACAACTTAGATTATGTTGTCATAAAATGATTGTAGAGCGCAAAAATAAAAACTTAAAGTTGCATATTAGAAATAAGAAGAGAGGTAATTTAATGAAAGTAGCGCTGATAACAGCTATGGGTGTTGGTGGAGCAACCATTTTTGGAGCTATGATAGGTTTTTTGTTTAAAAATATATCACACAAAGTAAATGATATGATACTAGGATTTGCATCTGGTATAATGCTCGCGGCTGCAGTTGTTGGACTTATTTTACCATCTATAGAGTATGGTGGCAAGCACGCGGTTATCGTTACATCAATTGGAATTCTTATGGGTGCAGTTTTAATAAATCTAATAGATTATTTTACTCCCCACATCCACAAATTATCAGGAACGGATATTGAAAAACATAAAGACTACGAGCAGTATGATAAAATTTTGCTTTTTGTTCTGGCAATTGCGATACATAACTTTCCTGAAGGAATAGCAGCAGGCGTAAGCTTTGGAACGGAGAATATAGGGGATGCTTTGTCTGTTGCAATTGGAATTGCCCTGCAAAACATTCCTGAGGGTGCAGTAATAATTGCACCACTTTTATCCGTTGGTATAAGCAAGCGAAAAACATTTTTAATAGCAGCTTTTACAGGGGTAATAGAGGTCATAGGCACAATGTTTGGGTATTTTGCAGTGACAGTTGCAAGTGCGATTTTACCGTTTGCACTTGCTTTTGCGGGGGGTACAATGCTTTATGTAATTAGCGATGAAATGATACCAGAAACGCACAGCCACGGGTATGAGAGTCAGGCGACATACTCGCTAATTATAGGTTTTATTTTAATGCTTGTTATGGACCATTATATTGGATATTACTTTGGCTAAAACACATGGCTTAAAATAAAAAGGTGAGGAGTATAAAACTTCTCACCTTGTTTTTATTTATGATAGTAGCCCCTGTTGCCACTTTTACCTTTTCGAGGTTTGTAATTTGATTTAGATTTGCCTTTTGGCTTTCTAAAATTATCTTTTCTTTGCCTATTTTTTTCTTCAACCAAAGTTGTTTTTGTAGGACGGCCACAAATTTTGCACCCAGCCATATCCTCAACAACTCTATCGGCAACTGTTGATGGAATTCCAACAAAAGATACATCATCAAAAATTTCAATCTTGCCAATATCTTTGCCAGAAAGGTTTGTACGCTCTGCAATTGCGCCCACAATATGATTTGGTGCTACTCGGTGATTTCGACCGATGCTTATGCAAATTTTTTGATATCCGTCACCACAATCAGAGCTAGAATAGCTTTTTGCTTTACGCTCGCTTTTTACTTCAACAAGTTTTTTATCTTCCTTACCAAAAAGCAGTTGCAATGCAACTTCAGCAATGCGTTGTGCGTCATTTCCTTTGTCAACAAGCTCTTGAACCATATCGGTATATTTGTCTGCCACTTTGCTTGACAAAGAGCTTTCGATTATTTCTGCTTGAAGTTCGGCACTCTTTTTTAAAATATCATCAACACTTGGGATGTCAATTATTTCTATTTTTGATTTGACTGAGCGTGCAATATTTTGCAAAACAGAAACTTGTCTTCTTCCACTGCAAATCGTAATAGCAGTACCAGTTTTTCCGGCTCTTCCTGTACGGCCGATTCTATGAACATAGTACTCAGTGTTTTGAGGAATATCATAGTTGAAAACATACTCTATGTTGTTAACATCAATTCCTCTAGCGGCAACATCAGTTGCAACGAGAATTGAGGTTTTGCCACTTTTAAAATTGTTCATCACTTTTGTTCTTTGTGATTGCTTCATATCTCCGTGCAATCCATCAACATCAAAACCGTTTTGGTTTAAATGCTCTGTAATTTCGTCAACCATTTGCTTTGTGTTGCAAAAAATCATTGATAAACTTGGGTTGTAGTAACGCAAAAGCAAGTTTAGTGCATCTTTTTTGCTTCCCATTGGAACATCAACGCAAAGTTGTGAGATATTATCAAGGGTTACTTTTGATTTGTTAACTTCAACAACAGTAGGTTTGTTTTGAAACTCTCTAGTAAGTGACATAATAGAAGGGGGCATAGTTGCAGAGAACAAAACGGTTTGCCTGTCTTCTGGGGTGTCTTTTAGAATTGTTTCAATATCTTCTTTAAATCCCATGCTAAGCATTTCGTCGGCTTCATCCAAAATAACCATTTTTAGGTTATCAAGTTTTATTGTTTTGCGACGCATATGGTCCATTATTCTGCCTGGTGTTCCAACAACAACATTTGCACGCTTTAGTCGTGAAATTTGCCTTTCCATAGGAGCGCCACCGTACACATCAACAACATTTATGCCACGCTTAAATTTAGCAAGCCTTTCAAATTCTTGGCAAGCTTGTTGCGCAAGCTCACGGGTAGGACAAAGGATAAGCACTTGCAATGTTACTTTGCTTTCATGTGTATCAACTCGCTCAATTGCAGGGATTGCAAAAGCCACAGTTTTTCCTGTTCCTGTTTGAGAGCGACCTATAACATCTACTCCAGTTCTGATAACGGGAATAGCTTTTGATTGTATGCTAGTTGCCGTGTCAAAGCCCATTTCGTCAATTGCCCTTTTTACTTTGGGCGTTAAGTTGAGTTCTTCAAAGGATAAGGTACTCATATCTTCCTCATTTCTGTAATGTATAAGTGCGCCTATGCACTTATATTTTGATTTAATACTAAGCAAATAAAATAAAAACCATCATATATTATACTTAATAATCTGCCATTTATAATAAAAAAACGAGGAATTGAAAAACTCCTCGTTTTATACATACATAATAGTAATACTCGCAGTCGTGGCATAATTATATCTTAATATGATTTTATAGTCAAGCACTTTTGAGTTGATATATAATTATTATGCTGTTTGTTCAAATTGAGAGTTATAAAGCTCGGCATAGAAACCACCTTTTTCAACAAGCTCATCGTGAGAGCCTTGCTCTACAATGTCGCCATCACGCATTACAAGTATTGTGTCTGCATCGCGAATAGTTGAGAGCCTGTGAGCAATTACAAAGCTTGTTCTGCCTTGCATTAGGTTATCCATTGCTTTTTGTATGCGAACTTCAGTGCGAGTATCCACAGACGAGGTAGCCTCATCAAGTATCAACAAAGGCTTGTCGGCAAGAATTGCTCTTGCAATTGTAATTAATTGTTTTTGTCCTTGAGAAATGTTGCTAGCCTCTTCATTTAGCTCCATTTGATACCCGTCTGGGAGAGTTTTTATAAAGTGGTGTGCATGTGCAGCCTTTGCAGCGTCGATAACCTCTTGGTCTGTTGCGTCTAGCCTTCCATAGCGAATGTTATCCATAATACTGCCTTTAAACAGCCAAGTGTCTTGCAAAACCATTCCGAAAGAAACTCTAAGCTCGCCACGATTAAAATCTTTAATATTATGACCGTCAAGCAAAATTGCGCCATCGTTTACATCATAATAACGCATAAGGAGTTTTACCATTGTTGTTTTGCCAGCACCGGTTGGCCCCACGATTGCAACTTTTTGCCCAGCTTTTATATTTGCATTAAAATCATTTATTATTATTCGCTCTTTATTGTATCCAAATTTTACATTCTCAAAGACTACATTGCCTTTTATATTATAAGCGTGAACGGGATTTTTAGCTGTTTGTTCTTCCTCATCTTCTGACAAAAACTCAAAAACTCGCTCGGCAGATGCCGCCATTGATTGTAGCATATTTGTAACTTGAGCAATTTGTTGAACTGGTCTTGATAGACTATTAATATACTGGATAAAAGCTTGAATATCGCCTATTGTGATTTTGCCGTTCATTGCTAAAAATGCACCAGAAATTACAACACCGACATATCCTAAGTTTCCAATAAACATCATAATAGGGTGCATCATACCTGATAAAAACTGTGCTTTCCAGGCTGATTTATAAAGTATTTCATTTGATTTTTTAAACTCATCTATAACATCATCCTCTTTATTAAAAGCTTTGATGATTGTATGCCCGCTATAAACCTCTTCAACTTGACCGTTTATGTGCCCTAAATATTCTTGTTGTGTGCGAAAATGCTTTTGCGATTTTTTCATAATTGTTCCAAGAACAAAAGCACTAAAAGGTAGCATAAGTGCGGCAATAAATGTCATAATGGGACTAATTAGTAGCATCATAATTAGCACACCGATAATTGTGCAAACAGATGTAATAAGTTGTGTAACGCTTTGATTTAGCCCATTTCCAACAGTGTCAACATCGTTTGTAATTCTGGAAAGAACCTCGCCATAGGTGCGTTTTTCAAAATACTGCATAGGCATACGGTTAATTTTTTCTGATATATCTTTTCGCATTCTATAGCAGACTTTTTGCGTTATATTTGTCATAACAAGGCCTTGTAAAAGGTTGAAAATCGCACTCAAAACATAGATGAAAAGCACTGTTAAAATTATTTTAGAAACAGATTCAAAATTAATTTTACCAGTTCCCTGAATTTTTGACATCAAGCCTTTTGAGATTTCTGTGGTAGCTCCTCCAAGCATTTTAGGACCTACTACAGAAAAGACAGTGCTTGCAACAGCACAAATAGCAACAACAAAAAGACCGATTTTATATTTACCCATATAGGAGAGCAGTTGTTTCATAGAGCCTTTAAAGTTTTTTGCTTTTTCGGTTGCCATCATTCCGTGCATTCCTGATTTTTTTGGACCTGCCATATTAGTTGCCCTCCTTTTGAGTTAATTCTAAGCCTAATTCTTTTTCAGATAATTGTGATTTAGCAATTTGCAAATACACTTCGCAATTTTTTAGCAACTCTTCGTGAGTTCCTTTTCCAACTATTTGCCCATCATCAAGGACTAAGATTTGGTTGGCATTTATTATTGTGTTAATTCTTTGTGCAACAATAATAACGGTGCTATTTTTTGTTTTTGGCTCTAAGGCCTTTCTAAGAGCTACATCGGTTTTAAAATCAAGTGCAGAAAAACTATCATCAAAAATATAAATTTTTGGATTTTTTGCAATTGCTCTAGCGATTGAAAGCCTTTGTTTTTGCCCACCAGAAACATTGCTACCACCTTGTGCAATTGCACTATCATAATTGTTCGACTTTTCTTCTATAAAATTTGAGGCCTGTGCAATATCGGCAGAGTGTTTTATATCATCAATACTTGCGTTTTCTGCACCAAAACGCAGGTTTGATTCTATAGTTCCAGAAAAAAGGACTCCTTTTTGTGGCACAAGTCCTATTTGATCACGCAAGGCTTTTTGCTTTACATCTCTAATATCAAATCCGTCGATTAAAACTGACCCTTGAGTTACATCATAAAGGCGAGGAATTAAATTTACAAGAGTGGATTTGCCACTTCCTGTTCCACCGATAATCGCAGTAGTTTCGCCTGTATTTGCCTTAAAGCTTATGTTTTTAAGCACATAATCCTCAGCGTTTGGATATTTAAAGCAAACATTATCAAATTCAACAACGCCCTTAAAACTGTCTGGTGTAAAGGTTTTTTCCTTGTCATAAATAGAGAGTGGTGTTTTTACAACTTCGTCAATTCTGCCTGCTGCCACAACAGCTCTAGGTAACATAACAGAGAAAACAGTAAGCATTATAAAGGACATTACAATCATCATTGAATATGCGATAAATGCGGTCATCGCTCCAACCTCTAAAATACCTTCATCAATTCTGTGCGACCCAACCCAAATGATTAGAATAGAAAGCCCGTTCATAAGCAACATCATAATAGGCATCATAAATGTCATAACACGATTTGTAAACAGCATATTTTTTGTAAGTTCTGTATTAGCCTCATCAAAGCGTTTTTCTTCATATTCTTCTCTGCCAAAAGCACGAATAACAGATAAGCCCGTTAAAATCTCACGAGATACGAGATTCACTCTGTCAACGAGTGTTTGCATACGCTTAAACTTGGGCATAGCAATTGCCATAAGCAAACCTACAATGCACGCAATAACAACTACGGCAAGGGCGATAATCCATTCCATATTTGCATTTGTTTGCAAAACCATAAAAATACCGCCAATTGCAAGTATGGGTGCATACAACATCATTCTAAGTATTAGCGTAGATGCCATTTGTACCTGTTGAATATCATTTGTACTTCTAGTTATTAGCGAAGCTGTGGAGAATTTGTCCATCTCTGTGTTTGAAAATTTAATAACGGTTGAAAAAACATTTTCACGCAATTTCATACCAATGTTAGCTCCAACTTTTGCGGCTAAAAGAGAAACAAAAATCGCAGCAATAATCATTATAAAGGTAGCGCCAATCATAACACCACCGGACTTAAACAAATAATCTTTTTGCATTTTGTTGATGTCTAAGTTTAGTGCTTCGTATTCACTTTTTGTAAATGCAACGGCAGTCGAGTGCAACATAGAGTCACCCATTGCATTTAGCTTGCTACTAAATTGCTCCCTTATCTCTTGTGCATTTGGCATTACCACTGGCATATTGTTTGGCATTTGTTTTGCAGTATCATTTTTCATTTGAGAGGAGGCAAAATAAATTACAATTGGAGTTGTAAAAGACTCGTCAAGAGTTTTAAGATTTTCCTTTGAACTGTTTTTTATATGATAATTGCCATCATCACCAAGAGCGTAAGAACTTGCCCACAAAGCTTTCTCATCATCCGTCATAAAGATTTTAATTTTTTCAAATTCTTCACTACGAATAACAATAGGCGTTGCAAATTCAATACCACTACTTTGAATTCCCACATCAATAATGTTTGATGTGTATCGTGGTAGTGATAAATCACAAAGAACTTCAACAATCAAAAGGACAATAATAAGAATTATCGTTTTCCAATGCGGTTTCATATTTTTTATAAGTTTACCCATTATTAATTGTATCCTTTTCGTTAGTTTTTTTAGTTATCGCTTGCAGTTCGCTTTCAATTCCGTTTTGCAATTTTTGGACAAGACAGATAAGTTGATTTAACTCATCGCTATCTAAATGTTTTAGCGAATTATTCATAAAATCGCTCATAATTTTCATATCTAAGCAAAATGCATCTTTACCTTTTTGAGTTGTTTTAATATGTGTGTTTCTGCGGTCTGTTTTGTCAATAGTCCTTTTGATATAACCTTTTTGTTCAAGTCTGCTAAGAGTTCTAGACACCGCAGGGGTAGAAACATTAAGCCTTTTTGCAATATCACACACCCTTATTTCTTTATCATCAGATTTGAGAATAGTACTAATGATTATCATTTCACTTTTTGCCATTATATTTAGCTCGTCAGACAAATTAAGCTTGCCAATGTTATGCATTGCCCTTAAAAAATCCATACCATTGTTATTTGAATTCAATTTTAAAATCACCCCAAACATTATAGATAACAGTGTTATTGTTTAACTGTGTTAACTATTATAATAAGTATGCGAAAATAAATCAATACCATTTTTGTGAATACCTTAATAAAAAGAAAAGCACAACTATATTTGATCATAGTTGTGCCTTAGATTTTTTGTTTTATGCAGATTTTTCAGTACTTTTAATTGCAGCCACAGCGTCCCAAAAGAAATTATCCTCGCCCACAAGTTGCCTGAATGGAACTCTATCAAGCTCCCTGCTTACTTGCTCTTGAACGCCACAAAGCAAAACATCGACTTTTTGCGATTTTAAAACACATATAAGTTGTGTAAGGGCGTCAATTCCGTTGCCGTCAATGCTTGGGACACCTCTCATTGATAAAACCAGAGTTTTTGTATTTTCTATTTCGTCTGATAGTGATATAAGCTTTTCCTGTGTGCCAAAAAATATAGGACCAGATAGATAGGCAACTTTTGTTTTTGAATGGTCAAAATTATTGCTTGTTGAAATTTTGTTTGTATCAACTTCGCTAACGGTTATGCTAAGCTCACAACTTTGCTTTATAAATGAGAACATCGCCATTAAAATTCCAAGTGCAATTGCAATGGTGAGGTCAAAAACGACAGTGCAAATCATAGTGACAAAAAATTGTGCAATTTGGGACCTAAATTTATTATTCATAATCTGCTTAATGGCTTTCCACTCGTTCATTCTGAAAGCTGTAACCATAAGCACGCCAGCAAGCGCTGATAGTGGAATACGCGACATTACACTTCCTAGCAAAAACATTGATGCAATAAGAGTTAGGGAATGGACAAAACTCGCAACCCTTGTTCTTCCACCGGACTTAATAGCCACAGAAGTCCTCGCGATTGCAGCAGTTGCAGGAACACCACCAACCAAAGGTACAATAATGTTTCCAATTCCTTGTGCTAGTAATTCACGGTTAGAATCAAACTTTTCCCCCGTCATATTGCTTCCACTAGCGCCACACATAAGGCTTTCAATCATTCCTAAAAGTGCGATAGAAAAAGCTGGCAAAACAAGGCTTGAAATATTAGCAAAATCAATCCCCGTTAAAAGTAGAGCCTCATCGCTTATTAAAGATTTTGGAATAGTGCCAACTTGCGCAACAAATGGAGCGGATGAGCCTGAAAAAAATAAGATGTTAACTATAAGTGCTATAATTATTCCAGCAAGTGAAGAGGGGATAACGTCATTCCATTTTTTGGGATAAAAAATCATAATCAAAATAACCATAACGCCAAACATTACAGCATACCAGTTTGGAGAAAACCCAAGTGCTGAATATGATGAGATTTTTGAAATTGCGTTTTCACCTTTTGATGAAGTGCCAAAAAAATTGTCTATTTGACCGAGTGCAATAACAATGGCAATGCCAGATGTAAACCCCGTGATTACAGGACCAGGAATGTATGAAATAAGTTTTCCGACTTTTAGAAATGTAAAAATTAGCAAAATAATTCCAGACAAAAGACCAGCTGTTAAAATTCCCTTTATTCCAAATTTTGCAGACAAAGGTAGCAGTATTGCTGCCATTGCTCCAGTAGGGCCAGAAATTTGAAAAGATGCACCCGAGAGAGCAGCTATAAAAATTCCGGCAAAAATTGCAGTGATAAGTCCGGCGGCAGCATCAGCACCAGAGCTTACGCCAAAGGCTAAAGCAAGGGGTAGCGCAACAGCTGCAACGGTAAGGCCCGTCATAACATCTTTTGACAGTGCTTTGCCGTCATAACCTTGGAACTCAATTTTTAAATCATCAACATACTTTTTGACCATAAAAGTAAAACACCTCTAAATGAAAAAATACCGTATCGAAAAACGATACGGCATTGTATATTTGTTATACTATATATTATATCAAAAAATATAATATTTTCAAGGAGAAAAAAGCAGACAAAAAAATACAGATTTTATGCATTATCACGTATCCCAAGGAATTGGAAAGCTAAACCTATTTGTTGTAATATCTTGACTGTCTTTTAAATAGTCGTTTAAAACAGGCGAGTAAGAAATAGCACTAACAGTTTTTTTGCTGTCGTTAATTTTTATAAACAACATATATCCACCATCTGTTATGTGCTGATAGTTTGCAATGATTTGATAAACAGTTCTATCTTTTTGCCCATCATTATCATCATCAAACTGAACAGGAACACAGTTGGTATCAAAAAAATGGCCACAAAAAACCATATAGATATTTTTGTTTTTTGCAACAATTTCATTTTGAAGTTTTTTGCCTACAGGGCTTAGCTTTTGCTTCGGATTTAAATAATTGTGAACACAAAGAACACCAATGTGTTGTGGGTATTTTTGAAAAGCATAATTTGCAAAATCTATATTTTTTTGTGTCGGATTATCACTCAAATATACAAAAATAAAATCCGTTTTTCCAACTTTTACAAGGTCATAATGGTCGCTATTGCCATTATTCCCTTCTCCATACCATTTATAGTTTTTAAATCGATTTTCACCAAAATATTTTTCAAAATTCTCACGATTATTTGGCAAAGGGGCAGTGTCGTGATTTCCCGCCAAAACTCCGTGTGGAATTTTGCTTAGCGTATACATTGCATTGCTTGCAACCTGCCATTGCTCCTCATTGTCAAAATTTTCGACCAAATCACCGGTATGAACAACATAAGACAAGTTTAACATTTTTTGATTGCTGATAAGATATTGCGTCATATTATAAAAAATATTAGGATTACTTTTGCTATAAAATTGGGTGTCTGACATTAAAACAATTGTAGCTTCATCCTTTGATGCTTGCAGTGGATTTGAGGCTGCAACCTTATTGTTCTTAGGGCTTGAACATCCAAAAAAGCAAAGGCAAATTATAAAAATTAGTGATATTAAAAATATTTTTCTTTTATTTGCCATTTTTTCCTCCAGTAAAAAGTGTTATTAAAACTTATTATGCCAATAAAACATTGTACAATTACAGCAGATTTTTACATTAAAAAATAGCCGTTTTTGGATATAATAAAATAACAAATTCAACTAAGAAAAATAACCGAATATTTGTAGGTTTTACTCTTTTGTTTATTAATATGAAGATTTAAAAAAGCAAATATAAAAATTCTTAAAAACTAATTGACATATAAAAATATGTGTGTTATATTTAAAAACAGTTTTTGAGTCATTTTAATATGACAAGGACTTCTTGACCGCTTTTATTATAAAAGCTAAGGCCAGACGGACAGCCGGGTCAACTGCCGAGCGTGGTTTATGCCACATTATTGATTGCGTTAAGAGCGCAACTTTTATAAGTTGGTTACTTTATAACCAAAGTGTACCAGGTACACACTTGTGAAACGGTCAATAAGAGTAGTAAAAGTAGTTCTTGCTATATAGACTCTGAAAACTAAAAAATTAATTAATAAAAGCAGTTGTTTTGCAAATAATAATTAATATTAGTTTGACTTTTCTATAGTTGTATTGTGGTATTCGCAATACGGCTATTTTTTTATTTGGAGGTATGTTATGGAAAACAAAATAAAACTCTATGGTTTTAATAATTTAACAAAATCCCTAAGCTTTAACATTTACGATGTTTGCTATGCAAAAACACAGCGTGAACAGCTAGATTATATAGCGTATATTGACGAGCAATATAATTCAGAAAGGCTAACAGGAATTTTGCTAAAGCTCACAGAGATGATAGGGGCAACGGTTTTAAATATTTCTAAACAGGATTATGACCCACAAGGTGCAAGCGTTACTTTTTTAATTGCAGAAGAGTCTATGACAAAAAATATGAACGGTGAAACGGTTGTTTCTCATCTTGATAAAAGCCACGTTACAGTTCACACATACCCTGAATATCACCCAGATAATGCAATTGCAACTTTTAGAGTTGATATTGATGTTGCAACTTGTGGCGAGATAACACCACTGTCAACGCTTGATTTTTTAATAGGTAGCTTTGATTCGGATATTATAACTATGGATTATAAAGTTCGGGGATTTACACGAAATGTGATGGGCAAAAAACTTTATATAGACCATCAAATAACTTCGATTCAAGATTATATTGACCCCAAAATACTGGAAAAATATGACGCAATAGATGTCAACATTTATCAGTCAAACATCTTTCATACAAAAATGCTGATAAAAGATGTAACATTACAAGACTACTTGTTTAATGCAGATGTATACGAGATTTCTCCAAAAACAAGGCTTAACATTACAAATAGTTTAAGACAAGAAATGATAGAAATTTTTAGTGGCACAAATGTATACTAAGGGGAAATGAAATTGAATAATCAAGAAAGAGCGCCCATTTATGAAGCGTTGATGGAGCTTAAAGCAAAAAGAATTGTTCCCTTTGATGTGCCTGGGCATAAAAGGGGAAAAGGGAATAAGGATTTAAAGGATTTTTTAGGCGAGCAGTGTCTGGAGGTTGACGTAAACTCTATGAAACTGCTTGACAATCTCTGCCACCCAGTAGGGGTAATAAAAGAGGCAGAAGAGCTTGCAGCAAGTGCTTTTGGAGCTAAAGAAGCGTTTTTTATGGTTAACGGAACGACAAGCGCAGTTCAAGCAATGATACTCTCAGTGCTAAGAAAAGGCGACAAAGTAATTTTGCCACGTAATGTGCATAGAAGTGTAATAAATGCACTTGTATTGTGTGGAGCAGTACCGGTGTATATAAACCCACAGGTGGACGAGCGACTTGGAATTGCCCTTGGGATGTCTGTAAAAGATGTTAAAAATGCAATTTTAAAAAATCCAGATGCTAAAGCAGTACTTGTAAATAATCCAACATACTATGGCGTTTGCTCAAACATAAAAGAAATTGTAAAATTAGCACACGAAAAAGGTATGAAAGTTTTGGCAGACGAGGCACACGGCACTCACTTTTATTTTGGCGAAAATATGCCAGTTTCTGCAATGTCAGCGGGTGCGGATATGTCTGCATTTAGCATGCATAAATCGGGAGGCTCTTTGACCCAAAGCTCTTTTTTGCTATGTGGAGAAGGGGCAAATCCGAGTTATGTAAGGCAGATTATAAATCTAACGCAAACCACAAGTGGCTCGTATTTGTTATTATCAAGCCTTGACATTTCACGAAGAAACTTAGCACTTAACGGAAAAGATGTTTTTAGCAAGGTTGTAGAGCTGTCGCAATACGCAAGGGAAGAAATTAACAAAATAGGCGACTATTATGCTTTTTCTAGCGAACTGATAAACGGTGATAGTGTATTTGATTTTGACATTACAAAGTTGTCTATTAACACCTTTGATTTAGGTCTTGCGGGCATAGAGGTTTATGACATACTTCGTGATGAGTATGACATTCAAATAGAGTTTGGCGATATAGGAAATATTTTGGCATATGTATCTGTGGGCGACAAAAACTATAAAAATATAGAAAGACTCATTGGTGCCTTGACTGAAATTAGAAGACTTTATAAAAAAGACAAAATCGGGATGCTCAAGCAAGAATATATAAATCCAGCGGTAGAGATGTCGCCACAAGAGGCGTTTTATGCAGATAAAAAAAGTGTGCTATTAGAGCAAAGCGTTGGTGAGATATGCACAGAGTTTGTAATGTGTTATCCTCCAGGGATTCCAATTTTAGCACCAGGGGAAAAAATCACAAAAGATATAGTTGATTATATTTTATATGCAAAAGAAAAGGGATGTTTTTTAACAGGCTTAGAAGACTTAGAAATACAGCGTATTAATATATTAAAAGGAGGGCGCTAGGTGGAACTTTGGTTTACTGAAAATCACACAAAAAATGTTAAGTTTTCAATAAAAGTTGATAAGCAAATTTGTAGCACACAAAGTGATTATCAAAGAATAGATGTTTTTGAAAGCTATGAGTTTGGGAGAATTTTAACCCTTGATGGATTTATAATGCTTACTCAAAAAGACGAGTTTGTATATCACGAAATGATAGCACACATACCAATGGCTGTAAATTTAAACGCAAAAAAGGTTTTGGTTATTGGTGCGGGAGATGGTGGAACTGTAAGAGAGCTTGCAAAATATAAAAGCATAAATCAAATTGATGTGGTCGAAATTGATGGCAAAGTTGTTGAGGTTTGCAAAGAGTATTTGCCACAAACGGCGTGTGGCTTTGATGATGAAAGGGTAAGTGTTTATTATCAGGATGGACTTAAATTCGTAAGAAAATATGAAAATGAGTACGATGTAATTATAGTGGATTCAACAGACCCTTTTGGACCCGGAGAAGGACTTTTTACAAAAGAGTTTTATGGCAATTGTTTTAAAGCTTTAAAAGATGATGGAATAATGGTAAACCAGCACGAAAGCCCGTTTTATCATAACGATGCACAAGCAATGAAAAGAGCGCATAAAAGAATAGTGGAGTCCTTTCCTATTAGTCGTGTTTATCAAGCACATATACCAACCTATCCTTCAGGGCATTGGCTTTTTGGTTTTGCATCAAAAAAATATCATCCGATAAACGACTTAAATAGTGGCGACTGGAATTTGCTTGGAATAGATACAAAATATTACAATACAAATCTGCACAAGGGTTCGTTTTGCTTGCCAAATTATGTTGAGGAGATGCTAAGGGAATATGAATAAAAACATCCAAACATTTATTGGTTGCGATAGCGAATATTTTGAGTCTGACATAGTTATTTTTGGTGCGCCCTTTGACGGCACAACATCCTTTAAATCAGGTGCAAGATTTGGTCCTAGCGCTATTAGAAATGATTCTTTTGGGATAGAAACTTATTCTCCGTATCAAGACGGAGATTTAAGCGACATAAAGGTTTTTGACAGTGGCGATTTAGAATTACCCTTTGGAAACACTAAAAAGGTGCTTGAGATAGTAGAAAAGTATACAGAGAAAATTTTAGCCGACGAAAAAATTCCCGTTATGATAGGTGGCGAGCATTTGCTAACTCTTGCGAGTGTTTTAGCAACGCTAAAAAAGTATCCGGATTTGCATATAATTCATCTTGATGCACACACAGATTTAAGAGATGAATATATTGGCGAAAAACTATCTCACTCAACTGTTATGAGAAGAATTTGGGAAAAAGTTGGAGATGACAAAATTTATCAGCACGGTATTAGAAGTGGGGAGCGAGAAGAATTTGAATTTGCAAAAAAGCATACAATAATGCAAAAATTCGCCCTAGATGAGTTTGAAAAAACGGTGGAGAAGTTAAAGGATAAACCAGTTTATTTATCTCTTGATTTGGATGTTTTAGACCCCAGTATTTTTTGTGGAACTGGCACTCCAGAGGCGGGCGGAGTAGATTTTTTGCAGTTGCTTGATGTAATTATAAAATCAAAAGAACTAAATGTTGTAGCGTGTGATATAAACGAGCTTGCACCAAATTATGACCAAAGCGGAGTATCCACAATGGTTGCGTGCAAAGCTTTAAGAGAAATTTTATTAACACTTGGAGGATAAAAAAATGGGAAAAGCCTTAATTATAGGTTGCGGTGGAGTTGCAAGTGTAGCAATCCACAAATGTTGCCAAAACAGCGAAGTTTTTGAAGAAATAATGATTGCAAGCAGAACAAAAAGCAAATGCGATGCACTAAAGCAAAAGCTTGATGGCGGAAAAACAATAATCAAAACAGCACAAGTTGATGCAGATAATGTAGATGAGCTTGTAGAGCTTATAAACAAATTCAACCCCGATGTAGTTTTAAACCTTGCCTTGCCATATCAGGATTTGACAATAATGGATGCGTGCCTAATAACAAAAACACATTATGTAGATACAGCAAACTATGAACCGCTTGATACTGCAAAGTTTGAATACAAATGGCAGTGGGAATATATGGAGAAGTTTAAAGAGGCAGGAATTTGTGCGCTTCTTGGTAGTGGTTTTGACCCTGGCGTTACTGGAGTTTTTTCAGCTTATGCTCAAAAACATTATTTTGATGAAATACATTATCTTGATATTTTAGATGCAAACGCAGGTGACCACGGTTATCCATTTGCAACCAATTTTAATCCAGAGATAAACATAAGAGAAGTTACAGCAAACGGCAGTTTTTGGGAGAATGGCGAGTGGGTTGAAACAAAGCCGATGGAAATAAAAAGGGTTTTTGATTTTCCACAAATTGGTGAAAAGGATATGTATCTTTTGCATCACGAGGAAATAGAAAGTCTTGCAATAAACCTTAAAGGTATTAAGAGAATACGCTTTTTTATGACTTTTGGGCAAAGCTATTTAACACATCTGAAATGCCTTGAAAATGTAGGAATGACATCAATAGAGCCAATAGATTTTAACGGTCAAAAAATAGTTCCGCTACAGTTTTTAAAAGCTGTTTTGCCAGACCCTGCAACACTTGGAGCACGCACAAAGGGAAAAACAAACATTGGTTGTATTTTTAAAGGAATAAAAGACGGCAAAGAAAAAACCTATTATGTTTATAATGTTTGTGACCACGAAGAGTGCTATAAAGAGGTTCAAAGTCAAGCCGTTTCATACACCACAGGTGTTCCGGCGATGATTGGGGCAATGCTAATTATGACTGGAGTATGGGGCAAGGCGGGGGTATATAATATTGAAGAGTTTGACCCAGACCCATTTATGGAAGCTCTAAATAAGTGGGGGCTTCCTTGGACAGAGGACTTTAACCCTGTTTTGGTGGACTGATATGAATTTTGATATAAGTTCGATTAAAACGCCTTGCTATGTTGTTGATGAAAAGCTGTTGATGAAAAATTTAGAATGTCTAAAGTCAGTTGCAAAAAGAGCGGGATGCAAGGTGCTTCTCGCCCAAAAAGCATTCTCGATGTATTCACTTTATCCACTGATAAGCGAATATATAAATGGCACAACTGCAAGTGGACTTTTTGAGGCAAAGCTAGGTTACGAAGAAATGGGTGGGGAAACTCATATTTTTTCACCGGCATATTTAGATGATGAATTTGATGAGATTTTAGAGATTTGCGATTATATTATTTTCAATTCTTTTTCTCAATGGGAAAAGTATAGAAGTCGAGCAAACAAGTCTGGGAAAAAAATTGGCATAAGAATAAATCCAAACTATTCAACACAAAAAAGTGGCATTTATGACCCTTGTAGCTATGGCTCAAGGCTTGGCGTAACCGTCGAAAATTTTAATAAAAATATGCTAGACGGCATTAGCGGACTGCATTTTCACACTCTTTGTGAGCAAAATAGTGATGATTTGGTTTTGACTTTAAATGAGGTAGAAAAACAGTTTGGAGAATACATTCATCAAATGGAATGGATAAATTTTGGTGGTGGCCATCATATTACAAAAGATGATTATGACACGCAAAAACTGATAGAAACTATACAAAATTTTAGGCAAAAATATGATGTAGAAGTATATTTAGAGCCAGGTGAGGCAGTTGCACTAGATGCCGGATATCTTGTAAGTACAGTTTTAGATATAGTAAAAAACGATATAAATATTGCGATTTTAGACACATCAGCAGCTTGCCATATGCCCGATGTAATTGAAATGCCTTACAGACCAAATATAATAGATTCAGAAGCGCCAAAAATCAAAAAGTATGATTACAGGCTTGGCGGTGTGACTTGTCTTGCGGGTGATATAATAGGGGATTATAGTTTTGATAAAGAGCTAAAAGCAGGGGATAGACTTGTGTTTTGTGATATGGCAATATATTCAATGGTTAAAAACAATACCTTCAACGGCATAAATCTACCTTCAATTGCGGTTGCAAGAGCTGACGGAAAGTTAGAGATAATAAAAGAATTTGGGTATCAAGATTTCAAATCAAGGTTATCATAATTTTTAATTTATCAGGTATTAAAACAGCATATCCATAATATATATTTAAAGGGTGATATTATGGAAAACAGGCAGGAACTACCACAAAGACGCATAAGAGATGAAAATTTTCAAGACCCTGTAATAAGACGGTCAAAGGATGAGCAAGAAGAGCCAAAAGACTATATGACCTATATGGCGATGGTTCAAACAATTTTATGCATTTTACTGTTTGGGGGATTGCTATTGTTCTCAAAGGTTAGTGCAAATTCCTTTGATAATTTTAAAAATGAAATAAGAAAAGAAATGTCCTACGATGCCGGAATAAGTGGGGTAAAAAATGCATTTAAAAATGCTGTTGAATTTGCAATGGCAAGCCCCAATAATTGGAAAAATGAAGACGAAGAAATTACACATAGCACCATTCCACAAAAAAGTATGCGACTCGGAAAAGGTGGCATAAACGAGATATTAGAAAATGGAAAAGCTCCAACGAATATGAGTTTTGCCCCATATACTATAACGGCAAAAATCAGCAACCCTTTGCCAGGGGGAAAGATAAGCTCGCCTTTTGGATTTAGAAAAGATCCAATTTCAGACAGGTACGGTTTTCACGGGGGGCTTGATATTGCAGCACCAGAAGGTTCAAGAATTGCGGCAGCATATAATGGAACTGTTAAGAAAACAGGCGAAGATGATAAGGCGGGTAAATATATTTTGCTAGAGCATAGTGATGGGCTTACAACTTTTTATTGCCACTGTTCTGAACTGTTAGTTGAGGCGGGTGAAAATATAAGGGCAGGGGAAACAATAGCAAAGGTAGGAAGCACGGGTTATTCAACAGGTCCTCATTTGCATTTTGAAATAAGAATAGGCAACATAAAATACAACCCACTCTTAGCACTCGATGGTATCTTATGAGGTTTAATTTTTTCGGAACACAGATACATATAGGTTTTATGTTTTCAGCGGTGATTATGCTTTTGATGATTTTTGATAAAAGCAACACCGCTGTTTTTGCACTTATTGCTGCCGTATTGCATGAGTTTGCTCATTTAGCTTGCTTAATATTTTTTGAACAACCCCCTAAAAATGTTGAAATAAATGCACTGGGAATGAAAATTTCGAGAGGGCAAGATACAAAATTATCACTTGGCAAAGAGGCGATTGTAGCACTGTCAGGACCGTTGATGAATTTTTCAGTAGCTTTTTTTACAGCATTACTTCCAAATATGAGTTGGACAAACAAAGCGATAGCTATAAATCTATCACTTGCAGTATTTAACTTATTACCTATTTTTGAACTTGACGGTGGCAGAGCAATTTATCATTTATTATGCATTAAAATGCAAGAGAAAACAGCTAGCAGAGTGCTTACTATTTTTTCTGTTATTACATTGTTTTTCCTCTATCTACTAGGGTTTTTAGTGTTATTTAAAACGAAATACAACTTTACATTAATAACGGCAACAATATATTTAACAGTTCTTACGATTACAAAAAATCGTTGGTAAAGTAAATCTACTTTACAGCATTTTAAGATATAAAAAAACTGGAACATTAAAATAATGCTCCAGTTTTTAAAATTTAGTTTAGACTAATGATTTTCCTGTCATTTCTTCTGGCACAGGAAGGTTTAGCATATCAAGAATAGTAGGTGCAATATCGCAAAGCATTCCACCATCTCTTAGTTTGCAATCATACCCTGCAACAAGGAAAGGAACAGGTGCTGTTGTGTGAGCAGTAAACGGAGAACCGTCAGGCTCATACATTTTTTCAGCATTACCGTGGTCAGATGTTAGCAGCACGGCTCCACCTTTTGAAAGAGTTGCATCAACAACCTTACCAACACAAAAATCAACAGCCTCGACAGCCTTTTGTGCTGCGTCAAAAATTCCAGTATGCCCAACCATATCGCAGTTTGCAAAGTTGAGAATAACAACATCATATTTATCACTATTAATAGCTTCAACAACCTTGTCTGCAACTTCATAAGCGCTCATTTCAGGTTGAAGGTCGTATGTAGAAACTTTTGGAGAGGCAACTAAAATTCTGTCCTCACCATCGTTTACACTCTCAACTCCACCGTTAAAGAAAAATGTTACATGAGCATACTTTTCAGTTTCTGCAATACGCAATTGCTTTTTATCTTTAGATGCAAGATACTCACCCAAAGTATTGTTAAGAGACTGTGGTTTAAAAGCGATTTCAACATTAGGCATTGTTGCATCATACTGTGTCATACAAACAAAAAACACATTGAAAAATTCACGTTTAAATCCGTCAAAATCTTCATCAACAAAGGTTCTTGTGATTTCTCTTGCTCTATCAGGGCGGAAGTTGAAGAAAACAACGCTATCATTTGCTTTTATTTTCCCGTTTTCACAACAAACAGTAGGAACGATAAACTCATCAGTAATGTTTTTGCCATCTGCGTCTATTTGATTATAAGAACTCTCAATGGCAGCAACAGGGTTTTCGTTATAAATACCCTTACCAAAAACCATCGCATCGTAAGCTTTTTCAACACGCTCAAAACGATTATCCCTATCCATAGCATAGTATCTGCCAATAACTGTAGCAATTTGACCCACGCCAATTTCATCGATTTTATCTTGAAGCTCTGCAACAAAGTCCTTGCCCGATGTTGGAGGAACATCTCTTCCGTCCATTAAACAGTGGATAAAAACATTGTCAACACCGTTCATCTTTGCCATTTTAAGCAATGCATAAAGGTGTGAATTATGGCTGTGAACGCCACCGTCAGATAACAGCCCCATAAGGTGCAAAGCACTATTGTTTTTTTTGCAGTTTTCAATTGCGTTTAGAAAAGCTTCGTTTTGAAAAAAATCACCATCATTTATAGATTTAGAAATTCTTGTAAGCTCTTGATAAACAACGCGACCAGCGCCAATATTAGTATGCCCAACTTCACTGTTGCCCATTTGACCGTCAGGCAAGCCAACATCAAGTCCGGACGCCCCAATTGTGGTGCTAGGGCAAGTTGCAAAAAGCTTGTCCAAGTTTGGCGTTTTTGCAGACTTTATAGCGTTGCCATACTCATCTTGAGAAATGGCATAGCCATCCATTATACAAAGTACAAGAGGTTTTGTCATTACATTATTCTCCTTGCTATTACTTTGAAGCAGCTTTTACAATGGTGGCAAAATCTGCAACTTTAAGAGAGGCACCGCCAATAAGACCACCGTCAACATCAGGTTGAGCAAGAAGCTCTTCTGCGTTTTGTGCGTTCATAGAACCGCCGTATTGAACAACGAACTTGTCAGCAGCCTCAGGGCTATAAAGCTCTGCAATAAGCTCACGAATAAACTTGTTAACTTCGTTTGCTTGCTCAGCTGTTGCAGTTTTACCAGTACCAATAGCCCAAACAGGCTCATAAGCGATGATAACACGGTCAAGCTCTTCTTCTTTTACACCTTCAAGAGCAATTTTAGTTTGCATACTTACAACTTCAAAAGTTATATTTTGCTCGCGTTGCTCAAGATATTCGCCAATGCAAAGGATAACAGTCATACCAGCATCAAGAGCTGCACGGGTGCGCTTTTGAACTGTAATATCAGTGTCACCAAAATAGGTTCTTCTCTCACTGTGACCAGTAACAACATACTCAACGCCCATTTCTTTGAGCATTGTTGTAGAAATTTCGCCTGTGTAAGCACCATTTGTTTCCCAGTGGCAGTTTTGCGCAGCTACTTTTATATTTGTATTTTCTGTGCAGTAAAGAGCTGTTTGCAAATCAACATAAGGAACGCAAACAACAACATCGCAATCTGCATCCTTTACAAGAGGCTTGAGCTCATTAATAAGCTCAGCAGTCTCAATAGGGGTCTTGTTCATTTTCCAGTTACCAGCAATTACTGCCTTACGAAGTTCTTTGTTCATAGTTAAACACTCCTAAAAAGTTTATATAAAATTAAATTTTATTTGATTATTTATCATTTAAAGCTATAATTCCTGGTAATTCTTTGCCCTCAAGTAGTTCAAGAGAAGCGCCACCACCAGTTGAAATGTGAGACATTTTGTCAGCCAAGCCGAATTTATAAACCGCAGCAGCAGAGTCGCCACCACCAATTATACTAATTGCATTTGAGTTTGCAACAGCCTTGGCAACGGCAATGGTACCAGTAGCAAATTTGTCCCACTCAAAAACACCCATAGGGCCGTTCCAAACGATAGTGCCTGCATCTGCAACAGCTTTTGCGAACAAATCTTGTGACTTAGGTCCAATATCAAGTCCCAAGCAGTCATCTGGCATTTTGTCAAAATCAACAAAAGAATCCTCTGTATCTTCTTTAAATTCTTTACCAATATGGCAATCAACAGGGAGAAGGAGGTTTACACCTTTTGCCTTTGCAGCTTCAATCATTTGTTTTGCAAGGTCGATTTTGTCCTCTTCGCAAAGAGAGTTTCCAATTCCGTGTCCCATTGCTTTGATAAATGTATATGCCATACCACCGCCGATGATAAGAGTGTCAACCTTTTCAAGCAGTGCATTAATTACGCCAATTTTATCAGACACTTTTGCACCACCAAGAATTGCAACAAGTGGACGCTTTGGAACTTCAATAGCACTGTTCATAAAGTCAAGCTCTTTTTGAATAAGGTATCCACAAACAGCAGGAAGAAAAGTTGCAACGCCTGTTGTTGAAGAGTGTGCCCTGTGAGCAGTACCAAAAGCATCGTTTACAAAAACATCTGCAAGTGATGCCAAAGCTTTTGAAAACTCTTCGTCATTTGCAGTTTCTTCCTTGTGAAAACGAACATTTTCAAGAATCATAACATCGCCATCGTTTAAAGAATCTGCAAGTGATTTTGCGCTATCACCGATAACATCTTTCGCCATCTTTACTTCTTTGCCTAAGATTTCTGATAGGCGAGCCGCAACAGGTGCTAAAGAGAATTCAGGCTTGAACTCGCCCTTTGGTCTGCCAAGGTGAGAGCAAAGTATAACTTTTGCATTGTTTTTTATTAAATACTCTATTGTCGGTAGAGCAGACATAATCCTCTTGTCGTTTGTGATTACACCATCTTGAAGTGGGACATTAAAATCACAACGCACAAGAACTTTTTTAGAGCTTACATCAATGTCTTCAATTGTTTTTTTGTTTAATACCATTTTAAAACCAAACCTTTCGTGTATAAAATCTAATGATAATAAGTATATTATAAACAGTAAAAAATATAAATAAACTTAAATTATTATTCTTTTCTATTATCTCCAACAAAAGCTAGAGTAATTGCAGCCCTGCCAGCACAATAAGTTGAAAAAGCTCCAACTTTGTAAATTGCAACAGGTGGATATCCAAGCTCCTCTTCAAGCAAAATGGCAACAGCACGAGCCTCTTTTGCACGCATTGCATACCCAATTGCATAAGGAGGTTTATTTTTGACTAACGCCTCATAGCAATAGCCAAAAAACTGGTCAAAAGCTGTGTGGTCACCTTTAACAATTGGAAGCTCAATAGCATCACTTTCAATAATATTAAAGGTTGGGAAAGGGTGAGTAATCTCACTTGCCATTTTTTTAATCCAATCTAGCGGTGCGTCAGCACGAAGATTGCGAATACTAAAAGAATTAACAATAAGCTGTATGCTTTTTGCCAAATCGTTGATAGTAGAAATTATAGTGTCAATGCTCTCGCCGGATTTTGCAAGATTTACAGCCTCAAGAACTATAAGACCTGTGCCCATAGAATATGTCATAGAATCAAAAACCTGAATGTTGAGCTTTGAGTCAGGGTTTTGCTCTAAAAACATACCACGCCCCTCAATGGCTGATGAAAACATTGGGCTAGTTTTAGAATCGCTAGTAATGACTAAAACATTTTCATACCCAGCTTTTTGTGCAAGTCGAAATCTGTCAATATAGATTGCTGCGGGGATTTGAAATGAAGATATAACTTCACGCTTTGGAATAATCTCGTAGAAATTTTCGTGCGTAAAGTCAACGCCCTCGCAAAACGGTTTACCGTTAATATTAAATATCATAGATAAAACATTAAACTCATCTTGTTCGAGGTATTCTATTGGAATATCGCTACTTGTGTCTGTTATAATTAGTGTCTTATTCATTTTGTATCCCTCCGATTTTATTAATTGTTTTATGATAAATAAAAATTACCAATTATACTGAGTGAGCTTGCCGTTGTTTAAAAGATTTGGAAAATCCCATTGCCTTAAAACTTCATAAGCACCAACTGCAACAGCGTTTGAAAGGTTAAGACTACGAGCGTCATCAATCATAGGAATACGCACACAGTTGTTTGGGTTATCTTTTAACAATTTTTCAGGAAGACCCGCAGTTTCTTTTCCAAAAACTATATATGAATTGTCTGGATAGTTTATATCAGAATGCTTATGCATAGCTTTTGTAGTAAAGTAGAAAAAACTCCCACCATTATTTTCAGTAAAAAAATCATCAAGATTATCATAATACGTAATATCAAGCAAATGCCAATAGTCAAGACCTGCACGCTTTAATTTTGCATTATCAATCTTAAAACCCATAGGGCCGACTAAGTGAAGCCTTGCGCCTGTTGCGGCACAGGTTCTTGCAATGTTGCCAGTGTTTTGCGGTATTTCTGGTTCGACTAAAACTATATTTAAAACAGCCATTTTAAGTTACTTCAAATCAAGCCAAGAGTTTTTGCAAGCTTTGGCAATCCTGCCTCAAAACTCACTCCCCACAGTGCATCAGACTTAGCTTTGTCAGAGCGAATTAAACAGTCGTATATGAAGTCAACAGCAATATGAACGCTTTGGTCAAGCCCAAAACCTCTTAGAATTGCACTGAGCAAAACGCTTGAGAAAATGTCGCCAGTACCGTGATAATATTGGTTAATGAAGGGAGAAAAAGAGTATTCAATTGCGCCGGTTAGCGAGTCATAGCTTGCAGCACCAAGCTCACAATCGTTAAAACAAATTCCTGTTAAAACAACTTTTGTAGGTCCTAGTTTTGAGAGCTCTTTTAACATTGTTTCAATTTGCTCTTGGGTGTATGGTCCTTCAAAATAATCCATATCAAGCATAAAAAATGCCTCGGTAATGTTAGGAACAATTATGTCTGCCTTTTTACAAAGGGTTGCCATCTTTTTTGCAAAATCTTTATCAAAAGTGGCATACATTTTGCCGTGGTCAGCCATAGCGGGGTCTACCAAGACGATAGTGTTAGGTGTATTAAAAGTGTCAATAAAGTCACTTACAATTTCTATTTGTTTTTGTGAGCCTAAAAAGCCACTGAAAATGGCGTCAAATTCAAGGCCTAAATTATCCCAATGATTTAAAAACAGAGGCATTTCATCCGTCAAATCATTGTATGTATACCCTTTAATTCCCGTATGGGAAGAAAGCAAGGCTGTTGGCATTGCAACTGCTTCGATTCCTGATAAAGATAGTATTGGTAGAGCAACGGTTAAAGAACATCGTCCAAAACCTGATATGTCGTGTATTGCAGCGGCGCGCTTTTGGGTATTCAACGGAAAAATCCTCCTCGAAAAAAACCATATATAAAATTTTAACATCATTTAGTATACCATATTTTACTATGTTTTTGCAAACGAATAATATAGAAAAAGATAGAATATATCCCTTTATTTTAGGATATAATAACTGTACCACAGAATGGAGGGATAATTGTGAATGGAAAATCATCATCTGCACTAAGGGGTGTAGGTTTAGGCCTTGCAATTGGTGGGGCAACTGCGATGCTTGGAAACGGTATGATGAGTCGCTCATCTAAACGAAAAATAAAGAAGAATGCAAATAAAGCATTTAAGACAATGACTGATTTTGTAGACAACGCACAAAATATTATTAAATAATAAGGTTCAAGGGGCTTTTTAAAAGTCCCTTGCGTTTTTAACATATTGGAAATAAAATTAATAGAAAGGAGTAATAAATATGAAAAAAGCAACTAAGGTTTTTGTTTTATGTGTAATGCTCTTGTGTTTTACATCTTGTAATAAAGAAAAAGGTAGCAAAGAGCAAACAACAGTTAGTCCAACTAAAATTTCTACTTCAAAGCAAGGTGAAAAAACTACCAAAGTTGCGCAGTCTGTTGCGGTTGAACCATCTAAAGAAAAGGTGCAAACAGGAAAAACTCTAACAGGGCGAAAGCCACTAAAAGAAATAAAAATGACGGCTAAAGACCCAAATAATGAAAAAGGACTTAGTACAAAAGGTGTTCAGTATAGTTTTGGTGCAGGCAAGGACGGAAAACCTCATAGTACATCCGTTGAAAATCAAAAATATTTAGATTCGTTTGGTGCTTTGGCTCTTGATACAAAATCAAAGGACAAAGTGATTTATTTGACCTTTGACTGTGGGTATGAAAATGGATATACGGGAAAAATCCTTGATGTTTTAAAAGAAAAGCAAGTGCCGGCGGCATTTTTTGTGACCTTGCCATACCTAAAAGAAAATTTAGGACAGCAAATGGCGGTAAGAATGATAAACGAGGGGCATATAGTTGGCAATCACTCAACAACTCATCCAGTTTTCCCAACGATAAGTAGAACTCAAATGGCAAGTGAAATAGAAAATTGTGACAATTACCTTCGTACAAACTTTGGATATACCTCTCCATATTTTAGGTTTCCAACGGGAGAATATTCTGAAAGCTCGCTACAGCTTGTTGAGTCGCTAGGATATACAAGCGTGTTTTGGTCGCTTGCGTATCTTGATTATGATGTGAAAAATCAACCAAGTTATGACAAGGCTTTTACAACAATCACATCAAGAATTCATCCGGGAGCTGTAATGCTATTGCACGCAGTGTCATCTACAAACGCAGAGGTTCTAGGTGATGTAATAGACTGGGCAAGAGGGCAGGGGTACACCTTTGTTGCACTCACTGATTATAAAGCATAACTCAAAAAAAGCGACCACCTTATGGATGGTCGCTTTAAAAAAACTATTTTATAACTCTTACTCTTAAAACGCCGTTAATACCACGGATTGTTTCAATGATTGAATTGTCAATATCTCCTTCGGTATCAAGGATTGTATATGCATAATCTTTCTTTGAACGATTTACCATATTATCAATATTGATGTTTGCATTTGTAAAAGGAGCAGTAATTTGGTTAAGAGTGTTTGGAATATTTCTATGAATTACACAAACTCTGCAATCAGTTGTGCGTGGAAGCTCAACATCAGGAAGGTTAACTGAGTTTCTAATAGAGCCGTTTTCAAGATAATCAATCAACTCAAACACTGCCATTCTAGCACAGTTATCCTCTGATTCTGGAGTAGACGCGCCAAGGTGAGGGATTGCAATTACACCACTTGCACCGATTAAGTCGTCGGTTGGGAAGTCGGTAGCATAGGCTGCGACTTTTCCGGTTGAAAGGGCTTCGAGAACATCTTCACTATTTACAAGCTCACCGCGTGAGAAGTTAAGAATACGAATGCCATCTTTCATATTTGCGATAGATGCAGCATTTATAAGGTCTTTTGTTTCGCTATTCAAAGGAACGTGGACGCTTATATAATCACAGTTTGAAAAAATATCTTGTAAAGAACTTGCGTGCTTAATTGAGCGGGATAAGTTCCAAGCAGCATCAACAGAAAGGAATGGGTCATATCCATAAACTTCCATACCAAGATTTTTTGCACAGTTTGCAACTAAAATTCCGATAGCACCAAGGCCAATAACGCCAAGTTTTTTGCCGTGAATTTCAGGACCTGCAAAAGCAGATTTGCCTTTTTCAACAAGTTTTCCTACTTGGTCACCTTCACCTTTAAGGGTTTTACAAAAATCAATAGCAGGAATAATTTTACGAGATGTTAGGAAAAGCGCGCACATAACAAGCTCTTTAACTGCGTTTGCGTTAGCGCCAGGAGTGTTAAAAACAACAATACCTTTTTCGCTACATTTATCTATTGGAATATTGTTAACACCAGCACCAGCTCTAGCAATTGCCAAAGTATTATCGGCAAAATCCATATCGTGCATAGAAGCGGAGCGAACCATTATAGCATCTGGATTTTCAAGCTCAGAGCCATATGTGTAAGTTTTACGATTAAAATGCTCGAGTCCTGATGGAGAAATCTTGTTAAGAGTTAAAACCTTATACATAATAAAGACCTACCTTCTATTATTAATAAAAATTATTTTGTATTTTCTTTTTCAAAGTTATCCATAAAGTTTACGAGTGCCTCAACACCTTCAACAGGCATAGCGTTATAAATTGATGCACGCATTCCGCCAACACTACGGTGACCTTTAAGGTTGATAAGTCCAGCAGCTTCAGCCTCTTTGATGAATTTTGCGTTTAGCTCATCATTATCTGTTACAAAAGGAACATTCATAAGTGAACGGTCTTCTTTAACAACAGTGCCACGGAACATTTTGCTATTGTCAAGGAAATCATAAAGCATTTTTGCTTTTTTCTCGTTTCTCTCTTTCATAGCCTCAAGTCCGCCAAGGTTTTTAATCCACTCTAAAACAAGCTTGCAAATATAAATTGGGTAGCAAGGAGGGGTGTTATATAGAGAATCGTTGTCTGCTTGAACTTTGTAGTCGAGCATTGTTGGAGTGATGTCACGGGCTTTTCCAAGCAAATCCTCACGGATAATTACAATGGTAAGACCTGCAGGGGCAACATTCTTTTGAGCGCCACCAAACAAAACACCAAATTTTGAAACATCAATTGGCTCTGATAGGAAGCAAGAAGAAATGTCTGCAATAAGTGGAACATCTCCAGTGTCAGGTAGCTCGTTGTAAAGTGTGCCATAAATTGTGTTGTTAAGGCAGATATAAAAATAGTCTGCATCTTTTGTAAAATCATCTTTGTTTAGCTTTGGTATGTAAGAAAATGTTTTATCTTTTGAGGATGCAATAACATTTGCCTCACCATATTTGCAAGCCTCTTTGTATGCTTTGTTTGCCCATTGACCAGTGATGACAAAATCTGCTTTACCACTACCGTTCATAAAGTTTAGTGGAATAGCTGCAAATTGTGTTGAAGCGCCACCTTGAAGGAATAAAACTTTGTAATTATCAGGAATGTTCATAAGTTCACGAAGAAGATTTTCTGCACCCTTGATTATTTCATCATAAACTTTTGAGCGGTGAGACATCTCCATTACTGATTGACCGCTACCTTGATAGTCTAGCATTTCTGCTGCAGCCTTATTAAGAACAACCTCAGGAAGCATTGAAGGTCCTGCCGAAAAATTATAAACTCTTGCCATTATTGTTTCCCCCTAAATTTTTAAAAAGTTTCGACTTGTTTTTTCAAGTCTTTTTTTATCTTGATGCTATTATAATACTCATTATATGTAAAAGTCAATGAATTGTTAAAAGAATAACAAGGAATTTAAACAATTCTTCAAAACAACCAAAGATATAGTTAAAAAAATAACAAGGCTTTAGTGATAAGCTACAATGTAAAAATGCAAATTGTAATAAAGCAAGTTTTAATTCATATATTTTTATAAGCGGATTAAAAAAGGGGGGTCGATAATGGATGAAAAAACAATAGATAAAAAGATAATGTATAGCAGATATTTGGCGTGCTTTTTATGTGTGCCAACGCAAGTATCAATGTTTTTTAAGTGGCTTAAAATTGTGCCGATAGATAATTTAAAACACACTCTTGTGTTTTTAGGCTTTTTAGAATCTGATTATACGCTCTTTGAGCTTTATGATTTTTCAAAAAACTATGGAGATTATATCGGTGTGAGTATAAAAAGCTTGATAATTACAATGGGATTTATAGAAGTTTTTAGTTTTGTATCTATATTAGTATTATTTTTCTTTTTAATTATAGAAAAAAACAAAGGAATAAAAATTATGGGAATAGTGTCTTTTGTTTTAAGCTCTACAATGTTTTTTGCATTTACAAGCTCTGTGCATATGTTAAATTCAAGCGTAGCAGAAAAGGTAGACAGTCAGTGTGTTCAAATAGCTAGAGCAACGCCGTGGCCATATATTATGCTTGTTTGCTCTGCTTTTTTGCTTTTCACTTGTGTGTTTTTATCAACAAATAGTATAAAGTATGTAAAAGATGATAACTTGTAATTATCAAAACAAAAATCCCTGAGCCTATTTAAAAAGCCCAGGGATAAAATTA
The DNA here is from genome assembly GCA_964512735.1 of uncultured Eubacteriales bacterium. Taxonomy (GTDB): domain Bacteria; phylum Bacillota; class Clostridia; order Oscillospirales; family Acutalibacteraceae; genus RZYX01. The sequence goes on from CAZEKQ010000005.1 coordinate 54,279, forward strand.
TGTTTATTATTGATTTACCGCTATATCTTTTCCGCCAAGGGTAATAAGGCTCAAGCATTTGGTTGGACAACCTTCAATGCAATTTCCACAGCCTGTGCATTTGTCGGGGTCAACATGAGCTACATTATTCTCAATTGTAATAGCATCAAATTCACAAGCTTTAACACATTTTGTACAGCCAATACAACCAACCTTGCATTCCTTACGAGTTAAAGCACCTCTGTTTTTGTTTTTGCAAAATACTGCCGCTTTAGTTTCATAAAGAGGAACAAGCTCAATAAGATTTTTGGGGCAAGTATTAATACAAACTTTACAAGCTCTACAAGTAAGAGGGTTTACAACTGCAATACCGTCACAAAGATTAATAGCATCGTAAGGACAAGCGTGTGCACAATCACCAAATCCTAAACAACCATAGTTGCAAGCCTTAGGCCCTTCAAAAAGCTGAGCGGCACTTTTACAAGTTTGCACACCTACATAGTTTAGAATAGTGTCACAGTTTGCCTTTGTACCGTGGCACATAACCACAGCAGATTTAGGCACAATGTTTCCAGCAGCAACGCCCAAAACAGTTGCAATTTGCTCAACAACATCGTTTCCGCCGGGGGCACAAAGGGTGGTGTCGGTAGTTTTGCCTTTTGAGAGTGCATCAGCATATCCAGCACAGCCAGAAAACCCGCAAGCACCACAGTTAGCACCGGGGAGAACTTCGTTTATTGCTTCCGCTTTTTCGTCAACAGGCACTGCCATAACAATTGATGCAATTGCAAGGCCAATACCAAGGACAACACCGATAGTGGAAACGATTAGCGTAGCCAAAAAAATTGAAGACATATTATGTTTCCACCTTTCTTATGCAAAAATTCCGTCAACAACACCTGTAAATCCAAGGAAAGAAACGGCTACAAGTGACGCTGCAACGAGTGTTATAGGAAGTCCTCTAAGAGATTTTGGAACATCGCTTGTTTCCATTCTCTCACGAACTCCTGCGAACATAACCATAGCAAGCATAAATCCAAGTCCTGCTCCAAGTGAATTTACAAGGGACTGTGAAAATGTAAAACTCTTATCAATATTAAGAACAACAACACCAAGAACGGCACAGTTTGTTGTTATTAAAGGAAGATAAATTCCAAGTGAATTGTAAAGAGCAGGCATATATTTTTTTAGTATAATTTCAACAAGCTGAACAAGAGCCGCAATAACAAGTATAAAAACGATTGTTTGTAGATATTCTAAATCATTTTTTACTAACAAATATGTATTAATTGGCCAAGTTACAGCAGATGAAAGTAGCATAACAAAAATAACTGCAGCACTCATACCTGCCGCGGTTTCAAGTTTTTTTGAAACGCCTAAAAAGGGGCAAATTCCAAGAAACTTTGACAAAACAAAGTTGTCTGTAAGAATTGCAGTAAGAAGAATTGTTAAAAACATTTTCATTGTGCACTTGCCTCCTCGTTGCTTATTTTAACGGCACAAGCAGATGCCATAGGGCAACCTTCGCATCCGTTAAGTGTAGCTTTTGGTTTGCCGTTATTTTCGGCAATTTTATTTGCAAGAGCAATAAGCATACCAAAAACAAAGAAACCACCAGGAGCGAGTATGAATATAAGAATTGGCTCAAGACCAACAGCTGCAAGTTGCTCTGTAATATCAATCGAAAATCCTTTTCCAAGCACCTTTATAGTTAAAGCACCAGCGCCAAAAAACTCACGAATAGCAGCCATAAGAGCCAAAGCAAAAGTAAATCCGATACCCATTCCAAGACCATCAATAGCAGAAGGGATTACGCTGTTTTTGCTTGCAAAAGCTTCAGCACGACCAAGGATAATACAGTTAACAACAATCAAAGGTAGGAAAATTCCAAGTGATTCATCAAGTGCGGGGGCAAAAGCCTTAACAAACATCTGAACCAACGAAACAAAAGCTGCAATAACAACAACAAAACAAGGAATTCTAACCTTTGACGGAATAACTTTGCGAAGGGCAGAGATAGCCACATTTGAGCAAATAAGAACAATAGTTGCTGCAATACCCATACCCAAAGCGTTTTCAACAGATGTAGAAACTGCAAGCGTAGGACAAGTTCCCAGAACAAGACGAAGAACGGGGTTTTCAATAACAAAACCTTTGGTGAGCTCTTGCTTTAGAGATTTTTTCTCAGCCATTAATTTCCGCCTCCTATCTGTAAGTAAAGTTCCAAGGCGACATTTACAGCACTTGTAACAGCTTGAGATGTAATTGTAGCACTTGTAAGAGCTTGAATTTCAGTGTCTGATTTGCCAGTTTTTGAAACTCCGACAACTCCTGTTTTACCTTTAAATTGGTCTTTAAAAGAGTCGTTCTTTGCGTTCATTCCAAGGCCTGGAGTTTCGTTAATCTTAATAAATTCAATTCCGGTAACCTTTCCATCTTTATCAATGCCGGTTATAACTTTAATTTCTCCGGCATATCCTTTGTGGTCATCTGTGCAAGTTGTTGTGAAAACATAGCCAACAGTGTTACCGTCCTTGTCTTTGCCTTCAAAATACTCTATTTTATCTTTGTTCATTTCTTTAAATTCTTTTGCATCAGGTAAAACAATCTTCCTTGAGTTTGCTGCATTTTCAGCCGAAATTGCAGCGATTTTTGGAGCTGTAAAACCGTTTACAAAAGCTAAAAGAATGGTTGCGACAAAACATATAATAAAAAGAGAAATTGTTGGAACGAGAATATCTTTGGCATTCATCTTTTTCATGCCTTTGCTACCTCCTCTTTCTCCTTATTTTTTGGTTTTTTTTCTGCACCAAAGGGTTTTGGAGTTGTAAGGTTTTCGATGTGTGGAACAAAGATGTTCATAAGTATGATTGAGAATGATACACCCTCAGGCAAGCTACCAAACAATCTAATAACAGATGTTATAAGTCCACAGCCAATAGCGAAAACAATCTTTCCTTTAAATGTAATAGGGGTTGTTGTGTAGTCAGTAGCCATAAAAATTGCACCAAGGATAAGTCCACCACCAAGGATTTCATAAGCTACCATATTTATGTCGCCCTTAAATGCGATAAGCATTAGTATAGCAACAGTAGAGATATAAACAACTGGAATAACAGGGGAGATAACCTTGCGTATTACAAGATATATTCCACCAAGGATTAAAGCTGCGGCACAAACTTCGCCAAGACAACCACTAGTAAGACCAAAAAACATTTCTTTAAGTGTTGGCAAAGAGTCAAACTCGCCACTTTTGATTATTGCAAGTGGTGATGCAGATGTAATGGTAATATCCTTTACAACGGGATTTGTAAAAGCACCACCCGACATTGCACCAGGAAAAGAAGACATAAGTATGATTCTTGCGGCAAGTGCAGGGTTTACAAAGTTTTGGCCAATTCCGCCAAACATTTGCTTTACAACCACAATTGCAACAACAGAGCCAAAAATAACCATCCATAGTGGAATAGTTGATGGCAAGTTGTATGCAAGCAGTATGCCTGTAACTACAGCACTAAGGTCAGAGATTGTGTCCTCTCTTTTCATAACCTTGCGAGAAATAGATTCAGCTAAAACACAAGATGTAACAGCAACAATCGTTACTAAAAGTGCGCGAATTCCAAAAATATAAACAGAAGCAATAAGAGCGGGAATAAGAGCAATTATAACATCCAGCATAATCCCAGAAGTAGTATCTAAAGAACGAATATGAGGAGACACACTAACGGTTAATTTTTTATTATTCATTTTTGTTCGCCTGCCTCTCTGATAATTGACTTTCCAAGACGCATATATTGAACAAGAGGAATTCCAGAAGGACAAGCAAAAGAGCAACATCCACATTCCATACAAACCATAGTGCCTATTTCTTCAAGTCGTTTTGCATCTTCAAGTACGGCATAATCCTTGATTTTAGTTGGGATAAGATTCATTGTGCAAGCGTGAACGCAACGGCCACAGCGAATACAATCCCTTTCTTTTTTAACCTTAACAGAATCCTGTGCAAAGGCTAAAACAGAGTTGTTGCTTTTAATAAGCGGAACATCTAGATCAGCCAAAGCCATACCCATCATTGGCCCACCGCTTATAACTTTGTAAGGGTCGGCTTTAAATCCACCACAAAACTCAACGATTTTGCTAATTGGAGTACCGATTGGAACACGAACATTTTTAGGCTCAGAAATAGCAGAGCCGTCAACAGTTAAAGAACGGCTAACAAGCGGTTTACCATTTTTTATATATCTTCCAATAAATGAAACAGTGGCAACGTTCATTACAACAACGCCAACATCAGAAGGAAGTTTTCCGGGGGGCACTTTTTTGCCTGTAACCGCATTGATTAAGACTTTTTCAGCACCTTGCGGATACTTAGATTTTAGCACCATAAGCTCAACGCTGTTGTCAAAATCTGCACTGTCATTTGCAATTTTTTGAAGAGCTGTAAAAGCGTCACCTTTATTATCCTCAATTGCAATGATAACTTTTTTAAATCCTAGTATCTCTTTAATTGTATAAACACCAGAGAGAACATCCCAAGAATTGTCGATACACTCCCTGTGGTCAACTGTGATGAATGGCTCACATTCTGCGACATTGATAATAAGGGTATCAACTCCGCTGTCTGGCTTAAATCCAAGCTTTACGTGCGTTGGAAAACCAGCACCACCAAGACCTACAAGTCCTGAATCCCGAATGGCTTTAATAAAATCTTCTCTTGTGTCTATTTTTGGAGGCTTTAAGCCCTCGTACAGACGCATTTCTCCATCTGACTCGATGGTAACACAAGGGACCATTGCACCGTTTGCAATTTTTGCAGGGCCAACAGCTGTTACCTTTCCTGATATAGTTGCGTGAATTGGAGCGCTAACAAACTTATCAGAATCACCGATAAGTTGACCCACGCCGACAATGTCACCAACCTTAACAACAGGAGTACATGGTGCACCAATGTGTTGTTGCATAGGTAGAATAACACGCTCTGGAGCTGGCATACGGACTATTTCAAGAGAGCAAGTGTTTTTGCTGTGACAAACAGAAACACCGCCATGTCCTTTAGCAACGGGCTTGAGCACGCCTTCTAATTTTTCGCTTACCATTAATTCAACTCCTTATGGACTTACACCGCCGTTTGCGGATGTCCTTCTTTAATTATATTATTAATAGCGGTAAAATCATAGTGACAAAAAATGTAACAATGCATTCACCACAGATTAATCAAAATAAAATTATTGTCTAAAAAAACTGCTTTGCCTCTCAAGAGCGGGCATAAGAACATTTAGAATAGATCCAGTAATGCAACCAGCAACCAACGCAAAAAATAAAAGAAAAGGTGCATAGCTTGCAAACATAGCAGTACCAGAAATTATTGTTGCAACTATTAGTTGTCCGGTGTTGTGTGCAATAGCACAAGCGACTGAAATTCCAAGAACACCAAATGGATTTTTTTTGATTTTAAGCAAAACACACATAACAATTGTGCTAAGAACACCGCCGGTCAGGCTCATAAAAAAGGCTGTAATTCCACGGGTCGAGCCAACAAACAATGCCTTTATAATTGTAACACAAAGCGCACTTGTAAAACCCATTGCAGATGCTGTAAACATTGTAACAATATTTGCAAGCCCAAGCTTTGCACCGGGAGGAAGTCCAGGAATAGGTGGGATAAAATTCTCAATAAAGGATAGTGCCAAGGCTTGCGCACTCAAAATTCCAAGCAAGGCAACCCGACTAGTGTTTTTACTAATGTTTATTTTTGATTTTTTATTATTCATAAAAATTTATCCTAATAACTTATAATATCTGGCTCATCTGCATTAGACTGACCTTCGATTACAACAAGAGTTTTAGCGGGCAAACACGCAACAGTGTCACCGGATTTTGAAAGCCAACCACGATTAACACAGAGTTTGTCGTGACAGGTTGCAGACTTATAGCAAATTCTGCCTTTTTCAACTAGTAAAATGTTAACAGGCTCTGTACCCAAATCTATCTCATAGCTTTTTGCTACACTGTCTAATTTTATGCGTTGCACTTCTTTTCCATTCTTATAAACAACCGCAACAGCAGAAGAATTTCGGTTAAGAAAATTTGGTAAAAATAATACAATGCATATAAAAATTGCAATAACAATAAGTATTATATCAGCACGCTTTAAAAAAGGCTTGTTCGATTCCATTCTAACTCCCTTTCACAAGCTTAAAATTAGGCTCGGTTATGCTAATTTTATTTTGTATCCCCTTAGTAGCATATACATTTAGATTTTTATCTATAAAAACACCTTGAGCATCGTATTTTTCAAGCAGACCAATGCTATTTTCATATCCTAATATAAAGCAAGCAGTTGATAAAGCGTCGCTCAAAAGCCCAGAATTGCAAATAACTGTAACACTTAAAAGCTCAGACTTTGCAGGGTATCCCGTTCGTGGGTCAAGAATATGGTGATAAGAAATTCCATCTTTTTCAAAAACACGCTCATAATCCCCAGAGGTGGAAACAAAACATTCATCAAGCTTTAAAATTGCAACATAATCATCAGTTTTGCCAATTGGGTTACGGATTCCAAGAGCCCAATTGTCAGTGTTTGGGTTTTTACCATACAAAAGAATACTGCCACCAACAGAAACAGTGGCACCTTTTACATTTTTGCTATCCAAAACATTTGCTATTTGGTCGCAAGCAATGCCCTTGCCAATTGCACCAAGGTCAAGGCTTTGACCTTTTTCGCATTTAACTTTGTTGTCAGAAATTATTATGTTCTTATAATCAATAGTTTTAAGAGCATGATTAAGCTCATCATTTGTTGGAACTTTTGCATCGTCACTACCAATGCTCCAAAGCTGTGTAAGAGAGCCAACAGTTAAATCAAAAACTCCATTACAGTTTTTTGAAACATCAATTGATGTTTTTATCCAGCCAATTGTTTTATCATCAACCTCAACAAAATTGCCTGAATTTGCATTAATACGATTAATGTCAGAGTCCTTAATTCGCCATGAAAGATTTATATTTTCAAGTTTTTTAATTTCGGCATCAATTTCTTTTGCAATATTTTGAGCATCATCATCATAGATAGACTGCGAAATAACAGTCCCCATTGCAAGAGTGGTTGATGTGTGCGGAGCAATTTTTTTGTTGCAACCACCAAGGCAAAGCAAAGCAAGGCTTAGACAAATTGAAACAAAAACAATCTTTACAAAATTAGTTTTATGGTTAAATAGCAATTATATAAGCCTCCAATCAAAAGTAGTATTCTTAAAGCCCCTCAAACATTCTATACGATTTTATGATAATATTCAACACATTTCTATAGAAAATGGACTATTTTACTTGACAAATGCTTGACAAAGAAAAAGTGACCAAAAGGATTACAACAAAAATATTGATGTTGAATAAAAAAGTCAGAACTTAGCAGAGTATAGCACTATATAATATGTATATTAAAATAAGTGTAAAAAAATATGTGAATAAAAAACTAAAGCCTGCAGATTTCTCTGCAGACTTTTGATAAGTTCATTTTAATGATTTAGCAGCCACATCCAGAACCGCAACCGCATCCAGAACCACAGCCTGAGCCACAACCGTTGTCGCCACAGCAGCAAACGAGGATAACAAGAAGAATGATTATCCAACTACAGTTATTATTACCAAAGCATCCCATATTCCAAGCTCCTCCTTTCATAAGGTGGTTGATAATGTAATTTTTTTGTTCAACCAAAACCTTAGTCTCAACAACATAATATGGTAAACGCAACTTTTGTGTTACAACACGAATATAAAAAATTAGTTAACATATAATAAAAGTTGAAAGGAAGGGTTCAAATGGAAAGCTATGGGGGAATTTTACCTTATGAAAATGATTGGGAGATAGAAAATAAAGTAGAATATGATTGTTTTTCAGAACAGCCCTATGAAAATATATTGTATAGAAATGGAAAACAAAGAAAAACGAAGGAAAACAAAGATATTTTAAAAATTCAAGCGAAAATGAACAATAAAAAACAGATTTGACCTTTATTGACCTTTGACCTTTTTTATGCAAATAACTATAATGTAAACATAAAGGTCAAAGATAGTCAAAGACAAACCCGTTAGAACTGGAAGTGAACAATTTGAATTTAAGCAATATGATAGCAAATTTAATTTTAGATATGCTTGAGGACGAGGGGCAAACCGAAATTCAGCGTAACGAACTTGCACAACAGGTTGGATGTGTTCCAAGCCAAATAAACTATGTTATTTCTTCACGATTTACGCCCGAGCATGGATATATAGTAGAAAGCCGAAGAGGTGGCGGGGGATACATTAGAATAACTAGGGCGAGTTATGACAATAATGATGCAAGCCTTATGCACGTTATAAATAATATTGGAGACGAGCTTGATGATAAAACTTGTCGTGCTCATATTTACAATTTAAATTATCAAGAAATTATAGATTCTCATGATGCAAAGCTTATGCTTGCCGCCGTGTCAGAAAGCAGTCTAAAGCAAGTTGCACCCGCACAAAGAGATAAAGTAAGGGCAGCAATATTCAAGCAGTTATTACTAGCAGAAATGTAAGGAGGAATTATTATGTTATGTCAAAATTGTGGAAAAAATGACGCTACAACACATATAAAAAGAATTGTGAATTCAGAGCGTACAGAAATGCATTTGTGTCAAAGTTGCGCTGAAAATATGGGGTATAGCGACTTGTTTAATGATTTTGGGCTGTTTAATATGGGGAATATGTTTTCTAACTTTTTGTCAGATTTTCCTCTTGCAATCGGTTCAAATACCAAAACAGTAAGGTGTGAAAAATGTGGTAGCTCGTTTGATGACATAGTAACAAGCGGAACAATAGGTTGCTCTAATTGCTACAAAGTATTTTATGACAGACTTCTGCCATCTATTCAAAGAATTCACGGAAAATCAAAGCATATCGGCAAAGTTGGCTTTTTAATGGGCGAAGATGCACAAAGAATAAGTAAAGTAGAAATACTTAAAAAAGACCTTGAAAAAGCCGTAGAAGAGCAAAATTATGAGCAAGCTGCAATACTTCGTGACAAAATAAAGGAAGCAGAAAGCGAGGTAGGACAAAATGATTAAGTGGTATGAAAAAAAAGGAAAAGATATAGACGTTGTAATGGCGACAAGAATTAGCTTTTCAAGAAACATAGAAAAATATCCATATGTGTCAAAGCTTAAACCACAAGATAAAATAGAAATTTGTGAAAAAGTAAAAGCGCAAATAGATAACATTTACAAAGATAAGTTCAAAAGTTTTAAAATGAGCGACCTTACACAAGACGAGGCAATTTCTTTCGCAGAACGAGGTCTTGTAAGTGCAGAATTTGTAAGCAGTGTGGATGGCAAATCGCTATTATTACAAGAAGATGAAAGTATTAGTATAATGCTGTGCGAAGAAGACCATATTAAAATACAGGGAATACTTTCCGGCTTGGAGCTTGACAAGGTATATAGCTTTACAGAAGAGATTGAAACAGCACTTGACAAAAAACTGCAGTTCGCTTTTGATAAGGATTTAGGCTATCTTACACAATGCCCAACTAATATAGGAACGGCGATGAAAGCCTCAGTGTTACTGCATTTACCAGCGCTTACGGCTAATCGTCAAATGTCGAAGTTGTCTACAACCGTGTCAAAACTAGGTCTTACATTGGCAGGCGTTTATGGAGATATCAGCAATCCAAAAAGCAATATATATTTGCTTAGCAATCAAGTGACTTTAGGAATTTCAGAAAAATCAGCAATAGAAAATCTAAAATCTATCACAACCCAAATAATCGAACAGGAAAGAGCAGCAAGAGAAAAAATGATGGGTGACCTTAGATATCAAGATGTAGTTTGGCGTTCGTGCGGAACCTTGCAAAACGCTAGAATACTAAGCTTTGATGAGTTTATGCAAGACATTTCAAATGTGCGTATGGCATCAACACAAGGCACGCTAAATATTCCAATTGAAAAGATTGATTCGCTGATAATTACAATGCAACCAGCAACAATAAATGCGAGTAAAGGTGCTCGCCTTGACAGACAAGAGCGGGATGCAATTCGAGCAGAAAAAGTAAGAGAGTTATTTTAAGTTTTATAGTAAATTTTTAATAAAATAATTATGTAAATATCGTAGTAAAGGGGGAAAATAAGTATGTATAAATTTACAGGATTTACAGAAAAGGCAAATATAGCACTAAATAGAGCTATCGAAATTGCAGAAAATATGGGGCACGCATATGTTGGAAGTGAGCATTTGTTAGCGGGATTGCTTGCCGATAACACAACAGTTGCAGGTGCAGTGCTTTCAGGAAAAGGGATAACGGCAGAGCAAATACAAACTTTACTTAAAAATGTAATAGGAATTGGAATTCCAACAGTATTAACACCGGCAGATTTTACCCCAAGGTGCAAGCATATTGTGGAGCTTGCTATTGCAAACGCCGGAATGCAGGGCAATAGCTATGTGGGTACGGAGCATTTATTAATGGCGATAATGAGCGAGGGAGAGTGCTGTGCAGCAGATTTTATGTCGCAACTTGGAATTAATCCAAATGATATTTTTAATCAAATAAATTATGTAATGGGTGGTGCACCAATTCAAAATAGCTCTGTAAAATCAGGTGGAGGAAATGCTCCGGTTAAAAATGGTAACAGTACAACACCAACGCTAGACCAGTTTGGCAGGGACCTTACACAAATGGCACATCAAAACAAAATAGACCCAGTCATTGGACGGCAAACAGAAATAGAAAGAGTAATTCAAATTTTAAGCAGGCGCACAAAAAATAACCCTTGTTTAATCGGTGAGCCTGGAGTTGGAAAAACTGCAATTGCCGAAGGCCTAGCACTTAAAATTGCAAGTAGCGAGGTTCCAGAACCATTGAGGGATAAAAGAGTTGTTACACTAGACCTTACAGGAATGGTTGCCGGAACAAAGTATAGAGGCGATTTTGAAGAGCGTATAAAAGCTGCAATTGATGAGGTGAAAAATGCCGGAGATGTAATTTTATTTATTGATGAGTTGCATACAATTATTGGTGCAGGCTCGGCAGAGGGTGCAGTTGATGCAGCAAATATTTTAAAGCCCTCACTTGCAAGGGGCGAAATGCAGGTAATAGGTGCGACAACGCTTGAAGAATATCGAAAGCATATAGAAAAAGATGCAGCACTAGAACGCAGATTTCAGCCTATTGTTGTTGGTGAGCCAACTCAAGACGAAGCGATAGAAATTCTCAAAGGTCTTCGTGATAAGTACGAGGCGCACCACAAGGTAAAAATCACAGATGACGCAATAATAGCCTCTGTAGAGATGTCATCACGCTACATTGGTGACAGATTTTTGCCAGACAAAGCAATAGATTTAATCGACGAGGCAGCATCAAGGGTAAGACTTCGTGCATACACGGCACCGCCCGATTTAAAAGAGCTAGAGGATAGAATAAAAGAGGTTTCACAAGAAAAAACTGCGGCGGTAAATATGCAAGAATTCGAGCGTGCTGCAAAACTCCGCGATGAGGAAAAAGGTTTAACAGAAAAGCTTGAAGAGCAAAAAGCAAGCTGGAAAGAGGGGAGTTCCCATTCAACCGGCGATGTAACACCAGAAGAAATTGCACAAATCGTTTCTAGCTGGACTGGGATACCCGTATCTCAACTAACGCAAGAGGAAAGCGAGCGCCTTCTCAATATGGAGCAAGAGCTTCATAAGAGAATTGTCGGTCAGTCAGAGGCGGTAAAAGCTGTTTCAAAGGCTATTCGCCGTGGTAGAGTAGGACTAAAAGATCCAAAACGACCTGTTGGCTCATTTATCTTCTTAGGCCCTACAGGCGTTGGAAAAACAGAGCTTTGCAAAACTCTTGCAGCCTCAATGTTCGGCGACGAAAATGCAATGATAAGGCTTGATATGTCTGAATATATGGAAAAGCACACAGTGTCAAGGCTTGTAGGCTCGCCACCGGGCTATGTAGGATATGATGAGGGTGGGCAACTAACCGAAAAGGTAAGGCGCAGACCGTATTCAGTATTGCTGTTTGATGAAATTGAAAAAGCACATCCAGATGTATTTAATATGCTTTTACAAATTCTTGAAGACGGAATACTCACAGATGCCCAAGGCAGACGCATAGATTTTAAAAATTGCATAATTATAATGACATCGAATGTTGGCGCACAGCTTATTTCAAATCAAGTTGGAAGCTTAGGCTTTGCCGGAGATTCTGATGGTGGTGTGATGAGCGAAGAGAGAATAAGAGATTCTGTAATGGGAGAGCTTAAAAAAACATTTAGACCAGAATTTTTAAACAGGGTAGACGACATAATTGTTTTCCACCAGCTTAAAAAAGAGGATATAAGTGAAATAGCCCGCAGAATGCTTAAAACACTTGCAGACAGGGTAAAAACAATGGATATTGATATTGTTTTTACAGATGAGGTAGCTCAAAAAATAGCGGACGCAGGCTTTGACCCAGTTTATGGGGCACGCCCACTTCGCAGGGCAATCCAGTCAGAAATTGAGGATAAACTCTCAGAGCAAATGTTGGAGGGTAAAATAGAGGCTAACCAATCGTATGTTTGCGATGTAAAGGAAAACGAAATTATAATTGAAGCAAAATAACAAAAAAACAGTCACCAATTTAACTCGGTGACTGTTTTATTTATATTAATAGGTATATTACATTATAATGCACAAATAATATGAAAGCAAAATTAATCATTCTTATCGTCTAAATCTAAGCCATCCTCATAGCTTATAATTTCTTTTGCAATATATATAGGCCTGCCTTTAGATTGGATATAAATTTTTGCAAGATATTCCCCAATAATTCCAAGTGCGGATAACTGTAAACCGCCTAAAAAAAGTATCAGCACGACAATAGTTGCATATCCTGGAACAGCAATTGAAAAACAAAGCTTTTGAATAATAACAAAGATAAGATAAAAAACAGATAAAACAGCAGTAAACATACCGATAAATGAAGATAGTCGCAGTGGTGTGGTAGAAAATGCCATAATGCCGTCAATTGCATATTTAAAAAGTTTTCTAAACGACCATTTAGAGTTGCCAGAAGCTCGCTCATCCGCTTGATAAGGAATATAATGTGTGTTAAAACCAACCCACGAAAAAAGCCCTTTAGAAAAGCGATGGTATTCAGACATATTAACTAACGAATCTGCCATTGAACGCCTAAAGGTTCTAAAATCGCTTGCACCATTTACAAAATCTAAGTCGGTAAGTTTGTTTATAACCTTGTAAAATGTGTTTTTAAAAAATACAAGTGACTTTCCTTCTTTTCTTTGTTCCTGAAAAGTTGCTACGCAATCATAATTATCGTTTTTATCAAGAAAATCGACCATATCGAGTATAAGTTTTGGATTTTGTTGCAAATCTGCGTCAATAATGCTAACAAAATCACCTTTAGACTCAACAAGTCCTGCATAAATTGCAGATTCTTTACCAAAATTGCGTGAAAAGTTGATAATTTTGATATTAATAGAGCTTTGGGCATAGATTTTTTTAAGATTTTTGAAAGTATCATCTTCGCTTCCGTCATTTATGAAAACAACCTCATAGGAAAATGAAACATTTGAAAAAGCGTTTTTTATAGCGTCATAGAAAATTAAAACATTATCCTCTTCATTATAGCAAGGGACGATAATTGAAAGTTTCATAAAAAAATTCCTTATCTAAATTTATTAAAAAATAAAAAATATATATTACTATTATTATACCAATTTTTAACCTCTTTTAATAGCTTTTTTTGATTTTTTGTGTAAAAAGTAAAAAATAACACAAAAAAACCTAACAAAAGACTATAAGATTCTTTCATTCATACAATGGTAAGTTAATGAATTAACGGTTATAATATAACTTGTAGGCATATACTTTTTGGTATTATGAAAGGAGAACAATACTTATGGAAAAACTTACAAAGAATCAAAATGTTTTAAAATGGATCGACGAAAATGTTGCACTTGTAAATCCGGACAAGATAGTTTGGATAGATGGTTCAAAGGAGCAAATTGAAGAACTTCGCGCTGAGGCTTGCAAAACGGGTGAAATGTACAAGCTAAATCAAGATTTACTTCCTGAATGCTACCTTCACCGCACAGCTGTAAATGATGTTGCTCGTGTAGAGCATCGCACATTTATCTGCGCTGAAACAGAAGAAGCAGCAGGCCCAACAAATAACTGGATGGACCCTGCAAAAGCATATGATATGCTTTATTCAATTGCGAAAGATAGCTACAAGGGGCGCACAATGTATGTAATTCCATACTCAATGGGACCTATTGGCTCACCTCTTTCAAAAATTGGTGTTGAACTTACAGACTCTATATATGTTGTTCTTAACATGGTAATAATGACACGCGTTGGCAAGGCTGTTTTTGATGCTCTTGGCGATAGCG
>CAZEKQ010000006.1:0-39981 GCA_964512735.1 uncultured Eubacteriales bacterium
GGCTAGGATGAAGTTTTTAAAAAAAGATGTAACAGAGGGTAATGCTGTTGCAGGTGTGGTGGACAGAATTGCACTCTCGCATCCAGAAATTAGCGTAAGGTTTATCAGAGATGGAAAAGAAACGCTTCTAACTCCAGGCAATGGCAAGCTTGAATCTGCCATTTATGCAGTCTTTGGCAAGGAGTTTTCATCAGGGCTTATTCCTACAAACTATGAGTTAAATGGCATAGGAGTTTCTGGTTTTGTGTCAAAGCCACTTGCAAGCAGAGCAAACCGTAGTATGCAGTTTTTCTTTTTAAATGGCAGGCTTGTAAAAAGCCAAACGGCAATGGCAGCACTTGAGCAAGCTTACAAAAACTCTATAATGCACGGCAAATTCCCATCGTGTGTTTTAAATATTTCAGCACCATATGTGAGTGTAGATGTCAATGTTCATCCGGCAAAAATTCAAGTAAGATTTGAGAATGAAAAAAAGATTTTTGACGCAGTTTATTATGCAGTAAAAAGTGCGATAGATAAAAAGGACACACCGGCACAAATTGATTTATCAAAGCTTGGAAATAATGTGTTATTAAAAAAAGAAAAAGAAGTAGAGCAAATTACTTTTTCGAAAAGCAATAATAATTTTTGGCAAGAGTCAAAATCCGCCGATTATGTTGCTACAAAAAATCAACCAAAAGAGCCAGAAATATCGCCTGCGCAAAGTGTTTACAAAACAATTTTAGAGCAACCAAAGCAGATAGGGTATGAAAATAAACACGAAAAAGATACACCGCCTTTAACTGATTTAAAGGCAAGTGAAACTATAGAAAAGTCGAATACACAACAAAGCATTATAAAAGATGTTAATGCAAGTATAAAAAGCGAGATTTTAGAAAAAGCGGAAGAAATAAAAACAGAGCAAATACCTGTGAAAAATGTGCAAGATAATAAAAACCAAATAGATTTTAAAGTTATTGGAGAAGCTTTTAAAGCTTACATAATTGTTGAACTTGAAAATAAAATATTAATAATAGATAAGCACGCAGCCCACGAAAGAATGATTTTTGAAAAAATTAAGGGTAGGCAAAAATTGTCAAATACCCAAATTTTAATCGCCCCTGTAACCGTAACGGTTAGCAAAGAGGAGTATAGCACCTTAATGGATAACAGAGAATTGCTAAGTGATGCAGGTTTTGAGATTGACGATTTTGGAGCGGGAACAGTGGTGGTTAGAGAATGTCCTGTTGAACTGGGTGAGCAAGATGTTTCGCAAATAATTCAGGAGCTTGCAGGATATTTGCTTTCGAGTAGGCAGCCCGAGCCCGAGCAACTTGATTGGATTTATCATTCAACAGCGTGCAGAGCAGCAATAAAAGCAGGGGATAAAACTAGCGATTATGAGCTTATAAAGTTTGTAAAAATGTTGCTTTTGGATGATACAATTCGCTATTGCCCGCACGGTAGACCAGTTTTTATTGAAATGACAAAATCACAACTTGAAAAGCAGTTTGGAAGAATTTAAAAGGAGCAAGCAAAAGCTATGAGTAAAATACCCATAATAGCAATTGTTGGACCAACAGCGTCTGGCAAATCAGCACTGGCAATTGAAATTGCAAAAATATACGATGCAGAAATTGTGTCGTGTGATTCAATGCAGATTTATAAGGGTATGGATATAGCAACGGCAAAGCCTAGTTTTGATGAAATGCAAGGAATTCCACATCATCTTATAAGTGCTATCGACAGGGATTGTGATTTTAGTGTAGCTATGTATAAAGAGCTTGCAAGCAAAGCTATAGAGGATATAACCTCAAGGGGAAAAAGGACCGTTTTAGTAGGTGGCACTGGACTTTACGCACAAGCGCTTATTGATAATATAGAGTTTTTGCAAGCACCTAAAAATGAGGAAATAAGAAAAAAACTTCTTAAAAGAGCAGAAAAAGAAGGTATAGAAAATCTGCTTTTAGAACTTAAAAAGATTGATGAAGAAACGGCAAAAAACCTTCATCCAAACAATGAAAAAAGAATAATAAGAGCGCTTGAAGTATATTACACATCTGGTCAAACTATGTCCGAACAGGTTAAAAAATCACGAGATAATCCATCTCCATACAATGCCTGCATTATAGGGCTGGATTTTAGAGATAGGCAAAAATTATATGATAGAATAAATTTTAGAGTAGATGAAATGCTCGAAAATGGATTGCTTGATGAAACAAAAGAGTATCTAAGCCAGAGCTGTAAAACAACGGCAAATCAAGCTATTGGTTGCAAGGAAATGTCGCAATATTTAAATGGACAAGCAACCCTACAACAAGCAACAGAAAAGTTAAAAATGGAAACTAGAAGATATGCAAAACGCCAGCTCACTTGGTTTAGAAAAGACGAAAGAGTCAGTTGGATTTTTGTCGATGAATATCAAAATTTACAGCAAGTAATGAAAAAAGCTTGTGAGATAATTGATGGCTATCAAGTTTTTGGAGGTTGATATAATTGGATAGTACAATTGTTTTTAAACGAATAATATCAGCCGTGTGTGCAGTTTTTTTGCTGGCATATATAGTTTATCAAGGGTATATGGTAGCGTATGAGCCGGTCAAGGTTGAAACAGTTTATGAATACTCAACCTATGATAAAATTGAGACAGATATTTTCGTCATTCGTGATGAGGAATATATTCAAAACAATGCGGTAGGAACTTTAGTTCCTGTTGTTGAAGATGGCAAGCGTGTTGCAAAAAATCAAGAAGTTGCAATAGTTTTTGCAAACACACAAACAGCCTCAAACTATGTAAAAATAAAAGAGCTAGAAGAGAGTATCTTGCGATATAAAACGCTGGCAAGCCAAGCAGATAATTACTCTATTGATGTTGATGTTGTTGACGAGGAAATAAATGCAAGGCTCTTTGCCTATGTTGATGCTATTTCAACAGGAAATTTAGAAACGCTTAAAAACAGCAGTTGCGCACTTAGGGATAAAATAACTACAAGGCAAATGGCAACAGGAAAGTCTATTGATTTTAATTCAAAAATCTTGTCGCTTGAATCAGAGCTTGAAGCACTAAAGCAAAAAGATTTAAATTATAGTAGCATTACAGCAACACATTCTGGTTATTATATTAATGGTGTTGATGGGTATGAAAACTTAATATCTTATGACAAGGTAATGTCGCTAGGTTCAAACGAAATCGAAGCAATGCTAGAAACACCCCCCAACCAAATTCCGACAAATGCAATGGCAAAAATTGTTAACAAATTTGATTGGTATATAGTTTGCAATGTAAATAGTAATATGATAGGAAATATGAAAGTAGGAAACAAAATTGAAGTTTTACTACCCTTTGCGTCTGTTAGTGAACTAAAGGCTGAGGTTGTAGCTCTTAATGATACAAATTCTAAAAAAACAGCACTAATTCTAAAGTGCAATTTAATGGATTCTGACCTTGCAAATTTAAGAAAAGAAAAAGCACAACTAGCTTTTAATGAGTACAAAGGGCTTAAAATATCACCCCCTGCAATAAGAGTAAACGATAAAGGCGAAAAAGGAGTTTATGTAAAAACAGGTAACATAATTAGATTTAAAAAAGTTAACATACTCTATTCAAGTCCAGATTTTATAATTGCAGAAAACAAGCGTGGAGCACAAGGATATGTGAAACTGTATGATGATATTGTAGTTGAAGGGACTGACTTGTATGATGGAAAAATCATTAGCTAATCAGCATTTTTTGAATATTGATGAAAATTTAAAAATAATAAAAGAAAACGTTGCAAATGCCGCACTAAAAAGTGGCAGAGATGAAAAAGATATTAGCATTATGGCTGTTACAAAAACTGTAGAACCAGAGTATATAAATTATGCGATTGATAAAGGCATAAACCTAATTGGAGAAAACAGGGTTCAAGAATTTTTATCTAAAAAAGATGATTTGAATTTAGAAAAATGCAATACGCATCTTATAGGGCATTTGCAAACAAATAAAGTAAGACAAATTGTACCTCATGTTTCAATGATACAATCGGTCGATAGTATAAAAATTGCAAAAGAGATTTCAAAGCAGGCAAAAAAAAATGATATAACGATGGATGTTTTGCTTGAGGTAAACATTGGAAACGAGCAATCTAAAATTGGTTTTGATTCTTCACAAGTTCTTGATGCTTGCTATGAAATATCACAATTAGAGTCCGTAAGGATAAAAGGACTTATGACAATACCGCCGATTTGTGACAATAATGCAAAAAGTCAGACATTTTTTTCAAATATGAGCAAACTGTTTATTGACATAAGGGATAAAAAAATAGATAATGTATATATGGATATTTTGTCTATGGGTATGTCTGGCGATTATACGCAGGCAATTATGGAAGGGTCAAATTTAATAAGAATAGGTTCTGCACTTTTTGGAGCAAGAGTTTATAACTGATTTTTAGGAGGACGCAGAAAATGGCAAGTTTTTTTGATAAGGTAAAAAATATGATTGGTGTAACCGACGAAGAATATTATGACGGTTATAACGATGATGAGGAATTTGTTTCCTACAGGAATGAAGATGTTGAAGATATCGCAATAGCACCGCAACCAAACAACAGAGACAACAAGGTTGTAAACATACATACCACAGCACAACTTCAGGTAGTTTTGGCAAAGCCTGAAAGATTTGACGACGCAAGCTCGGTTGCAGATCATTTAAATGAGAGGCGAACAGTTGTTTTAAACCTCGAATCTGCTAACAGAGATGTAGCTCGCAGATTAGTTGATTTTTTAAGTGGTGTTGCTTATGCAAACGGTGGCCAAATAAAAAGAGTCGCAGTAAGCACATTTATAATAACCCCATATAATGTTGATGTTATGGGTGATTTGATTGACGAACTTGAAAGTAACGGTATGTTTTTTCAATAATTTTTAATTCTATATATGGCACACCGAGAGGCTGTGCCAAATTTCTTAGATACAGGGATGTAGTGCAGTTTTATCGCATATAAAGAGGAGTGAAGTTAATTGTTAACGCCTAATCAATTAAAAAATTATGATTTTCAGTCAGTTGGCAGAAACGCATATAAATCAACAGATGTAGACGCATTTATGGCTGAAGTCTATGAATCATATGAGCAAATGTTTCGTGAAAACGGGGAAATTGTTAAAAAAATGAGTTTGCTTGCAGAAAAGCTTGCAGAGTATAAAAGCGACTCTGATAATATTCGCAACGCTTTGCTTACAGCTGAAAGAATGAAAGATAAAATAATTCTAGAAGCGCAGGAAAAAGCAAAGGAAACTTTGGAAGAAACTGAAGACAAGGTTAGAACAGCCATTGAAACAGTTAACGAAAAAACCTCGCTGGTTTGGGAAAAAGCAAACAACGCTGCTGAAAAAGTGCTTGAGGATGCAAAAAGCCAAGCTGATGAAATTTTAAGGATGGCACAAGACAATGCAACAGATTTGCTATCAAAGGCGCAAAAAACTTATGATGAGCAAATGGGAACAATACAAGAAGAATCAGAGCGTGAAAAACTTGTACTAGAGAATCTAAAAAAAGAATCTACAAAGCTTCGCGAGTCTTTAGTTCAGATTTATACAAAACAACTAGAAGTGGTTAAGGATATTCCATCATTTGAAGAATATGAAACGAATCAAGAATCACAAACAAGTGATGATGAAAAACCCTTGGCAGATTTTATTAGTGAGAGTCTCTCAGAGCCTAGCGAAGTCCAAAGTACTGATGATTCTCAAGTAGATGAGTATTTTTCTTATAGCAAACAGGATAGTAAGGTGCAAGAAGAAACTCAAATAAATGAGACAATCAATGAATATATTGATGAAGAGAAAGACGAAGACGAAGAGAAATATATGGAGTATGCTCCCCTTGAATACATAAGTGATGAGGCAAAAGGAGTAGATAATAGTGATAGAGATTCTAGAGATGCTAAGAATGATCAAAAACTATACCCAGAAAAAGAAGAAGAACATCAAGAGGAAATTCAAGAGAAAAATGAGAATGAAAACGATGAATACTCTAGCGGATATGATGGAGATGATTCTGAAGAAAGCATAGCAGATTTAAGAGTTAATATTGAAGAGTTTTACTCAGAAGATGACGAGGACGTTATTACCCTTAAAAACTTCTTCAATGAGAGTGATAATAAGTAGCATTAGGAGTTGAATAAATGACGGGGGCAATGACCATTGCTATATCTGTTTTGTTAGTGGTAATAGACCAAGCAATTAAATTTATAGTAAATGAAAGGCTTCATCCAATAGGCTCGATTGATTTTATCCCTGGCGTTTTACGCTTTAGATATGTTGAAAATACAGGTGCAGCCTTTGGAATACTTCAAGAAAAAACAATGTTTTTAATTGTTATGACAGTAATTGTTATGGCAATAGGGTTTTATATCTTGTTTTCTCAAAAACTTCAATGCAAATTTCAATATATTGGTGTGTCTTTGATTTTATCAGGCGGTGTTGGAAATTTAATTGATAGAATAACTAGACGATATGTTATTGATTATATTGAGCTTACCTTTATTGATTTTGCCGTTTTTAATTTTGCTGATTGTCTTATAACAATCGGTGCGTTTTTGGTGATTATTAGTCTTGTAAAAGAACTTATTCAAGAAACAAAAGGCAGAAAAAATCAGGAGAAAAAAGATGCCTGAAATGTTGTTTTTTACCATAACTCAAGAGTTTGATAATGAGCGTATTGATAAGGTTATTTCTCAAGTTTTTGAAGATATTAGCCGCAGCACAGCACAAAAGCTCATAGAGCAAAACAATGTAACAGTAGATGGTAGGATTATAAATAAAAAATACAAAGTTAATCTAGGTGAAAAAATAGAGTTAACACCCCCAAAATTGCAAGAAATAAATGTGCAGCCTCAGCAAATCAAGCTAGACATAATTTTTGAAGATGATGATTTGCTCGTTGTTAATAAACCCAAAGGAATGGTTGTGCATCCAGCTGTTGGGAATTTAGATAACACATTAGTCAATGCTTTGCTTTTTCATTGTGACGGTAAATTGTCAGATATAAATGGTGGTATTCGACCAGGAATATTGCATAGAATCGACAAGGATACAAGTGGTTTGCTAATAGTTGCAAAAAATAATGATTCACATATTGAGCTTGCAAAGCAAATAAAAGAACATTCTTTTACAAGAGAGTATAGGGCGGTTGTTCACGGCAATATAAAAACGGATAGCGGAACAATTAACGCACCAATAGGTAGAAGTAAAAAAGATAGAAAAAAAATGACTGTAACTACAGAAAATTCAAAAAATGCGATTACACATTATGAGGTAATAGAGCGATTTTGTGGTTATACTTATTTAAAAATAATGCTGGAAACGGGGAGAACACACCAAATTAGAGTGCATATGGCAAAAAGAGGAAATCCCGTCGCAGGTGATATTGTTTATGGGCAAAAAAATACACCAAAGCATCTCAATGGGCAGTGTTTGCACGCAATGCGAATTGGATTTGTTCATCCAAAAACACACGAGTATCTTGAGTTTTCAAGTGAGTTGCCGGAGTACTTTAGCAGTTTTTTAAACACACTTAAAGAAAAATAATTTAAATTAAATATTTATATATTTAATTAATTAATTAAAATATGATTATGACAATTTTTCTGTTTTTTAGGAGGAACTATGGATTTGGATTTAAAAAGGCAGTTGCAAATCAATGCCTGTAAGGTAAGAATGGGAGTAATAGAAGGGACATTTTGTGCTCAGTCAGGGCATCCGGGCGGGTCGCTTTCAATTACAGATATTTTAACATATCTCTATTTTGTTGAAATGAATGTAAAACCGAAAGAACCACAATGGGAAGACAGAGACAGATTTGTTCTATCTAAAGGTCATACAGCACCAGCTCTTTATAGCGTGCTTGCGCTTCGTGGCTTTTTTCCTTTTGATGAGATTAAAACATTGCGTAAAAGCAACTCAATGTTGCAAGGGCATCCAAGTATGCGTATGACCCCAGGCATTGATATGAGCACAGGGTCGCTAGGTCAAGGAATTTCTGCAGCTGTTGGAATGGCTTTGGGGGCAAAAATCTCAAAAAAAGATTATAGAGTATATACAGCTCTCGGTGATGGCGAAATTCAAGAGGGACAAGTTTGGGAGGCTGCTATGTTTGCATCAGCTAAAAAGCTTGACAATCTTGTAGCAATTATTGACAATAACAATCTTCAAATTGATGGCACATTAGAGGAAGTAAACTCTCCTTACCCAATTCCTGAAAAATTTGAATCATTTGGTTGGAATATAATCAATATTGATGGTCATAATTTTGATGAAATTGATTTTGCTTTTAAAAAGGCAAAAGAAAATAAAGGAAAACCCACAGCAATTATTTGTAAAAGTGTAAAGGGAAAAGGCGTTTCGTTCATGGAAAATAACGCTTTATGGCATGGTAAAGCAACAAATGAAGAGGAATATAATCAGGCGATGAGCGAACTCAAACAAACACTTTCAGAGTTGGAGGCAGAATAATGGCAGATATAATAAAAGCGGCAACTCGAGACGGTTATGGAAATGCTTTGCTTGAGCTTGGAAAAACAGATGAAAAAGTAATAGTAATGGATGCCGATTTAGCTGGAGCTACGAAGACAGGTGTCTTTAAAAAAGCTTTTCCGGAGAAATTTTTTAATGCCGGAATAGCAGAAAGCAATCTTATGGGCGTTGCTGCAGGACTTTCACTCTCGGGCTATACTGTGTTTGCAAGCACTTTTGCAATGTTTGCAGCAGGCAGGGCCTTTGAGCAGGTTAGAAATTCAATAGGTTATCCCAAACTTAATGTTAAAATTGCAGCAACACATGCGGGAATATCCGTAGGCGAGGACGGTGCAAGCCATCAGTGCTGTGAGGATATTGCGTTGATGAGAACAATTCCAGAAATGGTAATAATAAACCCGGCTGATGATGTTGAGGCAAAGGCGGCAACAATTGCAGCTTCAAAATATGAGGGCCCTGTTTATTTGCGATTTGGCAGACTTGCAGTTCCAAGAATTTTTGAGGAAGAGTCCTATAATTTTGAATGGGGAAAAGGAAAAAAACTTAAAGACGGAACAGATGTAACAATTGTTGCAACCGGACTTATGGTTCACGAGGCACTAAAAGCTGCCGAAAGACTAGAGGTAGAGGGTATTTCCGCAAGGGTGATAAATATCCACACAATTAAACCTTTGGATAAACATATAATTATGGAAGCAGCGTATGAAACAGGTGCAATAGTAACGGCGGAAGAGCATAATGTTATTGGTGGACTTGGCGGAGCCGTTAGTGAGCTTGTTTGCGAAAACCATCCAGTACCTGTTTTAAAAGTGGGCGTAAATGATGTTTTTGGTCGCTCTGGCCCTGCGTTGGAACTTTTAGACTTGTATAATTTGAACTGCGCTCATATAGCAGAAAAGGCAAAGCAAGCAGTTGCCTTTAAAATTGTGCCTCAAATAAAAGAACACGACTTAGAGTGATTTTAAAATGAGTAGTAACTTAATTGCTACTACTCATTTTTATTTTTAAATTAATAACAAAATAACTTGATTTTATTAATATGATGTTATATAATTACTTAGTCACATATTCAATAACGGGGTGTGGCGAAGTTTGGTATCGCGCTTGGTTCGGGACCAAGAGGCCGTGGGTTCAAGTCCCGCCACTCCGACCATTGCGACCATTGACAAAATCTTAAAAATGTGTAAAATATATAGGGTAGTTTAATTTTTTATTTATAATTTTATATGCTAGTGTGGCGGAACAGGCAGACGCAAGGGACTTAAAATCCCTCGGTGGCGACACCGTACCGGTTCGAGTCCGGTCACCAGCACCATAAGAAATGGTAGTAGAAGATGTCATCGGCAGAAATGCCGATGACATCGCCATTTATAAGCCTTTTTTCTCAAAAAATAAGCGTTTTTTTACAAGTCATTTTCATGGATGTGAAAACATTGATTTTCGGCTGTCAGTGTATTTGAACTATCACGATTTTACATAAAATAACCTCTAAAATCACAGTACATAGTGGCAAAATAAAAAGTAGTGCCCTTTTTTGAGAGTGCTGAAAAACCAGTCTTTAAGCCACTTTGTGGCACCCTGTGTAAAAGGGCGCCACTCATAACAATCGAATAAAATATAAGTAAGTCCCTGATTTCTTATTATTGAAATCAGGGACTTTTTGCGTTTTAGAAGAAAGGAACTAAAATCAATGAATATGACCTGAAATACAGTTGTTACCCCTCACATATATGGGTAGCGCCCTTTTTGACCAAAAGATTTAACGAGATTTCAAAAAGGGCGCTACTTCAAATTAAAGCCAAGTCTACGGAGAAATCTAGACCGCACCCGAGAAAACGGACATTGCAAAAAAGACCTCCTATTGTAGAATTATTACATTAGGAGGTTTTTATTATGGCAGGTAAAAAAGGAATGAAGCATTTCCCAAAAGAATTAGTAGAAAAGATAAAGACTTTAAAATTGGAAGGTTTAACGCATCAAGAAATAGCAGAAAGTTTAGGCTTTGAAAAGATGCAAATAAAACAACTGTTAGAAAGAGAACGGTTAAAAGAGCGAAAAATACAAGCTGGAATTGCACTTAAACCAAAAGGGCGTCCGCGTACTCGGGAATTGACAAAAGAACAGGGACTGCAACTCGAAGTAAGTAGGCTCGAATAAGGCACTTTTTTTATTCTCCAAAGTTGATGTTCTGCAGTTTTCGCTTTTCATTCTCCAAAGTTGATGTTCTGCAGTTTTCGCTTTTCATTCTCCAAAGTTGATGTTCTGCAGTTTTCGCTTTTCATTCTCCAAAGCTGATGTTCTGCGGTTTTCGCTTTTTATTCTCCAAAGTTGATGTTCTGCGGTTTTCGCTTTTTATTCTCCAAAGTTGATGTTCTGCAGTTTTCGCTTTTGAAAAGCTTTGTTTTGTGATTTTTTGTGTTTGCCTTTAGATTTTTATGCTTATACCTTCATCATATCCGCCTTTATATTGCTTTTATTTTACTCAACTGTCGGTTTTTAAATTTACAGAATAAAATATAAAATCATATTAATATAATAAAAACATCATATATTTTTAATTTTTAAACAAGTTAATTGTTAACGATTTTAAAAGGAAGTGTCAAGTCGCTTGAAAAATAATTAAAAGATACTATAATATAAGAGTAGATAATAAAATATTTAGTTATTTTTTATGAGAAATTTAACAAATTAAATCGATTTTGCAACTTTAGCGTTACATAAAAAAACACAATAATTAAAAGGAGAATTATTATGGCTTATACCGAACCACAAGCAAGGCAATTAATAGTAGATGCGGGCAATAGACTGTTTGAATTGGGGCTTGTAGCACGCACTTGGGGCAATATTAGTGCAAGGGTTTCAAGAACACATTTTTTAATCACTCCTAGTGGAATGCCGTATGACAAATTAACTCCTGACCAAATCGCTCTT
The DNA here is from genome assembly GCA_964512735.1 of uncultured Eubacteriales bacterium. Lineage (GTDB taxonomy): Bacteria > Bacillota > Clostridia > Oscillospirales > Acutalibacteraceae > RZYX01. The sequence goes on from CAZEKQ010000006.1 coordinate 11,425, forward strand.
GCAAGTATTGATGACTTGGGTTACGAGGGCGAGTTTAGACCCTCTGATGAAATTGGAATTCACGCAGACGCATATAGAATACGCCCAGAGGTCAATTTTGTAATACATACACATCAGGAATATGCGTGTTTAATGTGTGCTACAGATACGCCGGTTGATAATGTGCCAGAGCAATATAAGGAGATTTTGGGCGATTTTGTGCCAATTGGTGATTATGGATTACCAGCAACGAAAAAGCTATGCAAAGGGGTTAGAACTGCTTTTGAAAACTATCCGAACAGCAATGCTGTAATTATGAAAAATCACGGTGCTGCTTGTGCAGGAAAAGATTATGAAGATGCTTTTAAAATAGCTCTAGCTCTTGAAGAAGTCTGTAAAATAGCCGTTGAGGATAATTATTTAAAAAAGAGTAAAGCGGATAAATTCGATGAAATGGAAATGATAGATTTTTACCTAAATCTTCAAAACAGAGGTTTGAAAATGCCGGATGAAATAGAAGATTTGGGGGAGAGTCAAAGGGTAGGAAACTCGTTTAAATTAACTCTTAAAGATGGCAAATCTTATGATTGTTTGGTTGATTCAAATTTTGACAGTGAAGAAACACCAAAGGTTGCAAATATACATAGAGAAATTTATAAATCATCAGATGCACTTTATATCTCTCATTTAACAGAGCCTAGCACCGTTGCATTAAGCGTCGTAGGTGAAGAAATGCATCCATATTTAGATGATTTTTCGCAAATTTCGGGTGCGACAATAAAGGTAAGCGAATGGGATAAGTCGGATACGGGGAGTTCGTCAACAGATATCGCAAAAAAACTAAAAAGAAGAAATGCGGTTTTAATAAAAGGTCTTGGAGCAATTTGTATATCAAAGAAAAAAAGTGATCTCGTTGCTATAAAAATAGTTACGGATAAGGGTTGCAGAGCAGAAATATCTGTAAATTTATTTGGAAAAGGCGAACCGATAAGCAAATTTCATAGGTATGTTATGAGGGCAGTTTATACTTTTTATTACTCAAAACAAGCAGATTGGAAAGTTAAAAAATAACTGGCGAAAAAGGTCGTAGGCAAAGGATTTTGGTGAGCGATACGCACATTATATAATTTTGAAATAAATGAGTTAGTCATATCGAACAAAAACAATCAACTATTGACAATATATATATTTGATGTTATTATTCAGTTAATGGAAATTTTACAATTTAGCAGAAAGTAGTAGCAAAAGCATAATTTTATTAGTTTTACTTAAGTGTTCCGTGTATTTGTTTTTTCGGTTAATACTTGAGTAATATTTTATGCTGGTTTGATTTTTAAGCTAAAAGGAGATAATGATTATGAGCAATGTTAAGGATAAAAAAACAGAAATACTCTTAGAGTCAGGAACAAACGAACTTGAAATAATGGAGTTTACAATATCGGGTGAATTGTTTGGCATAAATGTTGCAAAAGTGCGCGAAATTATGATGGCACAAAAAGTAAAATCAATGCCAAATTCTCACGAGGTGGTTGAAGGAGTTTTTAAGCCAAGAGAGGAAATAATCACCGTAATTGACCTTGGCAAATATTTAAATCTACCAGAATTTGATAGAAACGGTCACGACATTTTTATTGTCACACATTTTAACAGCTTAAATTTTGCTTTTCACGTTGAGTCCGTTGTTGGGATTGACAGGGTTTCGTGGCAAGCAATAAAAAAACCAGATAAAGTTATTTATGGAGGAGAAGAAGGGGTAGCCACTGGAATTGCAGAATACCAAAACAGGCTTATTACTATTTTAGATTTTGAAAAAATTATAGCAGAAATAAGTCCAGAGTCTAGCATACAGGTTGAAACTGTCGAAAAATTAGGCCACAGACCAGAGATAGAAAAAACAATTTTAATTGCAGAGGACTCAATGTTGCTTGCAAAACTCATTGTAGAGAGTTTGCATAAAGCTGGGTATAAAAATATTGTAAAAACAGAAAACGGCCAAGAGGCATGGGACTATCTTAAAGAGGCAAAAGAATCAGGTGACCCAATTAAAGAACACGTTGCCTGTGTGATTTCTGATATTGAAATGCCTTTAATGGATGGACACAGGCTAACGAAACTTATTAAGGAAGATAGCGTTTTAAAAGAAATTCCTGTAATATTATTTTCGTCTTTAATAAGTGATGAATTAAGGCATAAAGGTGAGGTTCTAGGTGCAGACGAGCAAATTTCAAAACCAGAAATTGCAAATCTTGTATCAGTTATTGATAGGCTCACAGAAAATCATTAATAATTAATAAATAATGAAGCTATGCGTTATGCTAGGAGGTAAAAAAAGAAGAATTTTTGGAATATGTGCTTCAAGAGCTTAAAAGTCAAAAATAAATTTATAATATACATAGAATGTCACATTATTAACAAAATTTCATTTTAAAAAAATTATAATATTGACTTTGTAGGTTAATTATGGTACGCATAATGCGTTGCAAAATATTACTAATTTATGTGGGTCTTGAATCACTGTAATACAAATTCAAAATAAGAAGATTCTAATGCGATTTAATGTCCAAATATTAAAATATGACATATTGTCAGGAGGTTCAACACAATGAAGAGTTTAAAAGGAAAACTTATTTTAATTATACTTACTTTAATTACAATTTCGTCATTGTTAACGATAAGTATCGGGCTGTTTCAAAGTTTTAATGTCACCGATAAAATTATCAACACACTGGTTGAGGATAGGTTGACCAGCTCCAATAACATGCTTAAAACTTATCTTGATGAACAGTTTGGTTCTCTTAGTCTAAATAGTAATGGTGAATTAATCGACAAAAATAATCAAACTATCGATGGAAATTTTCAGTATATTGATAAATTCTCTCAAGATATGGATACCGTCGCAACTGTTTTTGCGAAAGATGGCAACAAATATATTAGAGTATTGACTACAATTAAAGATGATAAAGGGGAAAGAGTAGTCGGCACTGAGTTGGACACAAACGGACAAGCGTATAAAGAAATATCAAATGGTAAAGATTACTTTGGTGAAGCTGACATTCTTGGGTCTAAGTATATGACAGGATATGCTCCTATTTATGATAGCAATAAACAAATAATAGGTATTTATTTTGTTGGTGTACCCATTGAGTCTGTTAATAGTATTTTAAATGAAGGAATGGTATCGACTGTTAGGGCTGTTGTATTATTAACAGTATTCATATTGATTATTGCTGCTATAATTACCTATTTTGTCAGTAATGGAATTGCGAAGCCCATCAAAAAAGTTGCAACTGTCGCACAACAAATTGCGGATGGTAATTTTGATGTAGAGCTTTCGGTGAATTCTAAAGATGAAGTAGGTCAGCTTGCAAAGGCATTTAACCTTACCATTGAAAGATTAATAAATTATCAAGGCTACATAGATGAAATATCCGAAACTTTATTAAGTGTATCAAATGGGGATTTAACAGTTACAGCAAAGAGAGAATATGTTGGACAATTCAAAAAACTTAAAGACAATATGCAGGCAATGCTCACAAATTTAAATTCTACATTACTGCAAATTAATGAATCCGCGGCTCAAGTTGATAGTGGTGCTGAACAAGTTGCGTCAGGCGCACAGGCTCTGTCGCAAGGGACAACTGAGCAAGCAAGCTCGATAGAAGAGCTTGCATCCACCGTTAATACAATTACAGAGCAAATAAAAGAAACGGCAGAAAATGCAGAAAGAGCAAAGCAAATCGCAAATGAATCAGGCGTTGCAACAGAGCAAAGCCAAGAGCAAATGAAACTGATGATAGAGGCAATGGAAGAGATAAGTTCTGCCTCAAATGAAATTGGTAAAATCATAAAGAATATTGATGATATTGCATTCCAAACTAATATACTAGCTCTCAATGCTGCTGTTGAGGCGGCTCGTGCAGGAGCGGCCGGCAAGGGGTTTGCCGTGGTTGCAGAAGAGGTAAGAAATCTTGCAAGCAAGTCCGCAGAGAGTGCAAAGAGCACAGCAGAGCTTATTGAAAGTTCGCTAGATGCAATAGAAAAAGGCTCAAATATTGTATCAGATACCGCAAAATCGCTTGAGGAAGTTGTATCAGGCTCTAAAAAATCCGCAGAGGTTATACAGGATATTGCTGATGCAAGCATAGAGCAGTCGCAAGCTATTTCACAAGTAAATATTGGAATAGGTCAAATATCAGATGTTGTTCAAACAAATAGTGCAACAGCAGAGGAAAGTGCGGCGGCAAGTGAAGAGTTGTCAGGACAGGCTCAAATGCTTAAGGATTTAATTAGCAAGTTCAAGCTTAAAGCAGACAATTCAAGTAGCTCATCATATTACGAAAAGCATTTGCAGACCCATACTTATTCAGAAGAGATGGATGAAAAAAGCACAAAGTTCAAACCAACTACATATATAGACCTGTAGAGTATGTAAAAAATCGTACCTGCTCTGTTTTGAATAGGGCAGGTATTGTTTTTAAAATTACATAGATAAGTTGATTTATTACAAAAAATATTGCAATCCACTTTATCAAAAAAATTGAATGGGGGAAATAATATGCCTTGGACACAATCGCTCTCTGTAGGAGTTCCTACAATTGATGAGCAACATAAAATTTGGTTTGAAAAAGCCGAAAAACTCTTTGATGCGGGCAAGAAAAATCAAGCAAAAGAGTATATTAGTGAGCTTTTAGATTTTCTTGATGATTATACAAAAAAGCATTTTGCTGATGAGGAAAAATATATGCAAAATATAGGTTATCCAGGCTATGAAAATCAAAAGAAAGCCCATACAGCTTTTATTGCAGAGCTTACAAAGCTACGCACAGAATTTAAAGATTCTGGTGGCAACATAGCCGTAATACTCAAAGCAAATACAATGGTAATTAATTGGCTTACAAATCATATCTCGATTATGGATAAGCAAATTGGAGCTTTTGCGGCACAAGCAAACAAATGATTGCAGTTTATTCGTTTTTAACAAAACTAAAGATTTAGTGGAAAGCGATTAATAAAAAACAAGCCCCCAGCTAAAATGTGAAAGCATAAAGCCCGGGGGTTTATTTTTTGAACTTTGACATTAAAAAAAGTGTTATGTTTTTATACACTAACAAACTCATTGTAAAAATCAAAACAAACAAGTATAATAGTATAGGCGTAGGGGCTAGTACAAACGCTACACGGCTTAACAATTTGCAATTTTGTGTAAATTGTTTTAGCAATAAATTTTTGAAAAATAATACGGGTGATAAAAATGAAAAAGTACGATACGGTTATTTTTGATATGGATGGAACACTCTTAAATACTATTGATGATTTAAAAGATAGTGTTAATTTTGCTCTTTCAAGGTTTAATATGCCACAAAAAAGTTTGTCTGAGATAAAAGGATTTGTTGGTAACGGAGTTTTTAGACTTATGGAGCTTGCTATTCCACAGGGTGCAAAAAATCCGAATTTTGACAATGTCTTTTCAGCGTTTAAAGAGCATTATTCGTTGCATTGCAATGACAAGACAAGGCCATATGATGGAGTTTTGAATTTGCTTGAGGATTTGTCTGGAAAAGGGTACAAGCTTGCCATTGTTTCAAACAAATATTATGATGCCGTTGTAGAATTAAATGAACTTTATTTTTCTAAATATATTTCTGTTGCAATTGGTGAAAAAGAAGGTATTTCTAAAAAGCCAGCACCAGATACTGTAAATGTAGCATTATCTATGCTTGGAAGTGAAGCAGAAAAATCAGTATACATCGGGGATTCTGAGGTTGATATTCAAACAGCGAAAAATTCAAAGCTTGATTTTATTTGTGTTTCTTGGGGATTTCGTGAAAAAGACTTTTTAAAAAAGCAGGGTGCGACCATAATTGTTGATAACCCAGAGCAGATATCAGATATTTTGAAATAGCAATATTTTGAAGTGAAAACTAAAAGAACTATGAATATAAAAGAAAAATAAATAATATAAATGCATTATACAGCTAGTACAAAAAGTCTAAAACCTTGTAAAAAATGCTTTTTGATAGTATAATAAATCAATCTATAATTTATGGGGGTTGCTTATAGTTGAAGATATCCGTAGCACTTGCAGCTTTTAACGGTGAAGAATATATTGAAGCTCAGCTAAAATCGGTGCTTAGTCAACTGCGTATGGGGGATGAGGTTATCATCTCGGATGACAGTCCGAATTCTAAAATGTCAGATTTAATAAAAGAAATGTCGAAAAATGATGCAAGAATAAAATATGTTGAAGGTCCCTGCAAAGGGGTTATAAAGAATTTTGAGAATGCAATAAAAAACACGACGGGCGATGTGATTTTTTTGTGTGACCAAGATGATGTTTGGCTTGATGATAAAGTTAAAAGTGTTATGAGAGAGATAGAAAATGGCGCTGATTTAGTTTTGCACGATGCAATAGTTACTGATGACAAGCTAAATATAATTTATGAGTCTTTTTTTATAAACCATAATAGCAAATCAGGCTTTTTAAATAATATTATAAAAAATTCATATATGGGTTGCTGTATGGCGTTTAAGTCAAAACTCAAGGACGATATTCTCCCTTTTCCAAAAGGTTTGCCAATGCATGACCAATGGATTGGCCTTGTAGCAGAGAAAAAATATAAGGTTAAGTTTTTAAATAAGCCTTTAATTTTTTATCGCAGACATGATAAAAATGTTACAGGTGGAAAAACAAAATTTAAAAACAAAATAGAATGGCGAATGAATCTTTGCAAAAATCTTTTTAGAAAGTAAGGAGAAAAGCTATGAGCATAAAGGTCTCGGCTTGTATAGTTACTTATAACAATATAAATTACATTGAAAAAACGGTAGAAACATTGCTCGAATTCACTAAAGGTGTGGATTTTAAATTATACATTGTGGATAACGGCTCAACTGACGGAACAATAGAACTTTTGGAACAAAAATTTTCAAATGCAAAAAATCTTAAAATTATTAAAACAGAAAAAAACATAGGATTTGGTGCAGGGCATAATAAAATGCTTGATATTATTGATTCCGACTATCATGTTGTTGTAAATCCAGACATTGTAATATCACAAGATGTTATTTCAAAAATGGCAAATTATATGCAAGAGAATGTGGATATTAATTTGCTATCACCCAAAATATGCTTTCCAGATGGAAGAAATCAAATGCTTGGAAAGCGTAACCCTAAGTTTAAATATCTAGTAGCAAGTCGTTTAAGGGATGAGCAAAACCCTAGTAGCTTGCTTCGAGAATACACAATGATTGATAATGATTGGTCAAAACCATTTGATATTGAAAATGCAACAGGGTGTTTTATGTTTTTTAGAACATCAGCATTTAAAAAAATAGGTGGCTTTGATGAGCGTTATTTTATGTATTTTGAGGATTGCGATATAACAAGAGAGATTAGAAAAACATCGCGTGCAGTTTTTTATCCAGATGCTATTGTTTATCATGTTTGGGGCAGGGATAGCAAGCGTAATTTCAAGCTTATGGTAATTCATATAAAATCTATGTTTAGTTACTTTTGGAAGTGGCGGAGGTAGTCTATAAAATGACGGAAGTAAAAAAGGAAAAAAAGCCAACGAAAAAGCAGTATTTTAAGAATTTTTTAAAATATCGTTTTTTGCTTTGGGAGCTTATTAAAAAGAATATAAAATTGCAGTACCGCAACTCTATACTTGGAGTGTTTTGGACATTTTTGCAACCACTGCTTACTATGATTGTTTTAGCCTTAGTTTTTGGTGGAATTTTTGGCAGAGGCAAAGGAATGGTAAACTATCCTATTTACCTCTTATGTGGTAGACTAATTTTTGACTTTTACTCGCAAGCTACAAAAAAAGCAATGCGCTCTGTGGTTTCAAACGCATCTATTGTAAAAAAAGTTTATGTGCCAAAATACATATATCCTTTGTCTAGTGTTGTTTCAACATTTATTACATTTTCAATTTCGCTCACGGTTCTTATTTTTGTAATGGGATATTTTAATATTTTTACTCCCAAAAAAGTAGAGATAACGCCGTATATTTTACTTGCAATAGTGCCCATATTAATACTGCTGCTGCTTTGTATAGGTATTGGAATGTTACTTGCAACTTTTGAAGTGTTTTTTAGAGATATTGAGTATCTTTATGATGTGTTTTGTATGCTATTATTTTATATGACACCTGTTTTTTTTGTTGTGGAGGATATGAAACTTAGCAGAAATATGGAAATGGTTCTTATGGCAAATCCGCTTTATTCCATAGTTTCAATGTTTCGTAGTTGTGTGCTTTATGGGCAAATGTGGAACTGGAATTGGTTTTATTATTCGTTAGGTGTTAGTGTGTTTTTCCTTGTTGTTGGCGTTTTTGCCTTTTACAAAAAGCAGGACAAGTTTATTTTGCATTTATAATTGTTTGGAGGTTTTTTCTTGGCAGAACCTGTAATTCAAGTTGAGAATGTTAGTATGATGTTTAATCTCAACAATGAGAAGATAGATAATTTAAAAGAATATATGATAAAAATGGCAACAGGAAAGCTTCGTTATAACGAGTTTTGGGCCTTGAAAGATATCAACTTTAATGTTGAAAAAGGGGACAGGCTTGGAGTTATGGGGCTTAATGGTGCTGGTAAGAGTACCTTGCTTAAAGTTATTGCAGGGGTTATGAAGCCCACACAAGGTAGTGTAAATGTAAAGGGTGTAATAGCTCCGATGATTGAGCTTGGAGCAGGGTTTGACCCGAACTACACAGGGGCAGAAAATATTTTTCTTTATGGCGCAACAATGGGATATTCAAGAAAATTTATTCAATCAAAATATGATGAAATTGTTGAGTTTTCAGAGCTTGAAGAGTTTATAGATGTTCCACTTAAAAACTACTCATCGGGAATGAAGGCAAGGCTTGGTTTTGCAATTGCAACAGCAGTTTCACCCGAGGTTTTAATTCTTGATGAGGTTTTATCTGTTGGAGATGCAAAGTTTAGAAAGAAGAGCGAGGCAAAGCTTCGTGGAATGATAGATACGGGTATCACAGTTCTTTTTGTTTCGCATAATACATCACAAGTGCGCAAAATATGTAACAAAGCGATAATATTGCAAAAGGGGCAAATTATTGAAAACGGAAATGTAGATGAAGTTTGTGATAAATACACTGAAATGATAAACAAATAAGGGGGTAATATTAATGGTTTTTGCAGTTGTTCTAGCTGGTGGAATGGGTAGCAGAATGGGGAATTCTGACACACCAAAGCAATTTTTAATGCTAGGTAAAAGCCCGATAATTATTCATACAGTAGAAAAATTTTATGTAAACTCTAAGTTTGAAAAAGTCATTGTACTTTGTCCAAAACAGTGGGTTTCACATACCGAAAATATTATAAAAAAATCTATTAAAGATGAAAAAATAGTAGTTTTAGAGGGTGGAGATACACGCAATGACACACTTTATAACGCACTAAACTATATAGATAAAAACTACGGTATTGATGATGAAACAATAATAGTAACGCACGATGCTGTTCGCCCATTTGTGACACATAGAATCATAGAGGAAAATATAGAGTCCGCAAGAAAATATGGTGCTTGTGATACCGTTATTCCAGCAACGGACACGATTGTAGAAAGTAAGGACGGGGAAGTAATTAGTAGTATTCCAAACAGGGCAGAGCTGTTTCAAGGGCAAACTCCACAGTCTTTTAAAGCGAATAAATTAAAAAAACTGTATGAGAGTTTGACACAAGATGAAAAAGATAAGCTAACAGACGCGTGTAAAATATTTTCAATCAAGGGTGAACCAGTGCATTTAGTACAGGGCGAAGTGTTTAATATGAAAATAACATATCCATTTGATTTAAGAGTCGCACAGACGATGATTGAAGGAGCAATTACCAATGATTAGTGCGGTATATCAGCTTACAGCACCAAGGATGATAGAAGTAACTTATAATGAGCTTGACATTTCGTCGGGCAATGTTTTGGTGCGCCCAATTTATCTTGCAATTTGCAAGGCAGACCAACGCTATTATCAGGGCACTCGCTCACAAGCAGCACTTAAAAGTAAATTGCCTATGGCACTTATCCACGAATGTGTGGCGCAGGTTGTTTTTGACCCAAAGGGTGAGTTTAATCCAGGGGACAGAGTAATTGCAATACCTAATACACCAACCAAAAATGATGATATTATAGCCGAAAATTACAGGCCGTCGAGCTACTTTAGGTCAAGCGGTCACAATGGTTTTTTACAAGACTATGTGCTTATGCCACACGATAGACTTGTAAAAATAGGTGACGATATAAACCCTTGCGTTGCAGCTTTTACAGAGCTTGTAAGCGTTAGTATGCATATATTAACAAGGTTTGATGAAATAGCTCATAAAAGAAGAGAAAAAATAGGCGTGTGGGGCGATGGAAATCTCGGTTTTATAATGGCTGTATTATTAAGGTATGCTTATCCTGATTCGCAAATATATGTTTTTGGTACAAATCCGGACAAACTGTCTTATTTTACTTTTGCACATCAGACATATGATGTTTCAGAAATTCCAAACGATTTGATAATAGATCACGCATTTGAGTGTGTTGGTGGCACTGGCGCCCAAAGTGCAATTAATCAAATAATTGACCATATAAATCCAGAGGGCACAGTAGCACTTACAGGTGTTAGCGAAAACTTTGTAGCAATAAACACAAGGATGATACTTGAAAAAGGCTTGCGTGTTTATGGTAGTAGTCGTAGCGGTAGAGTGGATTTTGAAAATTCTGTAGATTTTTATAAAAAGCATCCGAGCGTAGTTAAGTATTTTGAAAATCTTGTCGGTGATGTTGTCGACGTAAGAAGCATTACAGATATACACAAAGCTTTTGATTTAGATGTAAATAGAAGAATAGGCAAAACAATAATGAAGTGGGAAAAATAAGTTATGAAAAGTATTTTGTTTGCGTTATATGCTGTATTTTTTAATTTCTTTAAACTTTTTGGAGTAAGAAAAAACAGTGTGGTCCTTATTTCTATGCACAATGCATCGTTTAATGATAGCCTTGGATATATGAAAAAAGAGGCGGAAAAAAGAGGCTATCAAACAAAAATGATAACCCGTAAGGACCTAGAAATAGTAAGAGGTAAGGGAGCAAAAGCGTTTTTTAGCTCTCTTGGAAATGCTTTGTGCTTTTTTACTGTTGGAGCACATAATGTAGCAAGGGCAAAATATATTTTTTTGAATGATAATTTTATGCCAATGGCTTATGCAAAGCCAAGCAAAAATACGGTGGTAGTCCAGTTGTGGCACGCTCAAGGCGCTTTTAAAAAGTTTGGGATGGATATTGAAGTTCCTAAAAAAATAAGAAAGCGCGAAAAAAAAGCAAATAGCCGTCTAACCTTTGTTGTTTGTTCTTCTGCGCTTATAGAATCAATTTATGCCCAAGCATTTGGAGTTGATAACAGTAAAGTACTTCCGCTAGGCTCTCCTTGCACAGATTATTACTTTGAAAATCATAATATAAACTTGCTTAGAAAAAGTTTTGACGAACAGTATCCAAGTTGTGAGAATAAAAAGCTATTGCTTTATGCACCAACTTTTCGTGAAGATAAAATTAAAGATAAAGAGCTTTTAAATTCATTTGATGTATCAAAGGTACAAAAGGCACTTGGGGATGATTATGTTGTGTTATTACGCTTGCACCCCCAAATACATAATAGCAACAGCCTAGATATGAATGGCGCAATTGATGTTACAAACTTTGAAAATGTTAAAGAACTTTGTTTGCTTTGTGATGTTTTAATTACAGATTATTCATCAATATGTATGGATTTTTCAATTCAAAAAAAGCCAATGATTTTTTATGCATTTGACTTAAAAGATTATGAGAAAAGCAGAGATTTTTATTTTGACTATGAAAGCTATGTTCCTGGAAAAGTTGCAAAAACAATGCCTGAACTTGTAAAAATATTAGAAAATAAAGACTTTGATGAACATAAAAATGGTGGATTTAAGTACTTTAATTTTGGCAGTATTGATGGCACAGCAAGTGACAAAGTGGCAAAAGCAATTTTTTCAGTTTAAAATGAGGTGATTTTTTGGAGTTTTTAGGCATATTTGGTTTTGTAGCTTTAGCGTTATCAATTTCTTTGATTGGCTTGCCCACAAGGGTGAAAAAATTAGAAAGACAGATGAAAAGGATTGCAAAAAAAGAAAAGGGAGAGCTGTATATGGCTAAAATTTTAGAAGAACTAAAGGGGAAAGATTGTAAAATTTCATTTCAAGACGGAATACAATCCGTTCAATATAAAGTCGAAGATTTGGATGATGAATGGATAAGGCTTGTATCAATAGATAAAAAAGGATTTAAAAAGATGGAGATATTTAGAATAGAAGATATAAGCAAAGTAGAGGTTTTATAATTTTTTTATTATACATAGATTTAAAGATTAAGATAGCAACTAACATCATCATATTTGAAATAAAACAATGCAAAAAAGTTCTAAAACTATTGACAATATAATAGATAAGAGTGTATAATACCTCTTGCATATTGCGGAATTGTGTAACGGTAGCACGACAGACTCTGACTCTGTTTGTGAGGGTTCAAATCCTTCTTCCGCAGCCATTGCATAAACCTTGACAAATTGCGTAACAGCGTTGTTTGTCAAGGTTTTTTGTTTTAAAAATATTTACATTGTTTATATGTAGAGATGTATGAGAATTGCGTGCAAAATGTCAGGGTGATTAAAAAGATCAATGATATGATACGGTATGAAAAAGTGGAGTATACAATGTGCAAAGACATCAAAGATGTTTTTGCAGTAATCCGTATGCTTGAAGACTTGGAGGATAATGACAAACTTGGCGGTTGATTTTAAGAAAATGTTACAGATGTATTTTCAAAATTAATGAGATATAGAAAAATTATGAGCCTACAAATTATTGCAGGCTCATAATAATTATTATAGTATTTAAGATGCCTTGTAAACTATTATTTCGTAACCGATTGCTTTCCATACTTTGCAATGTCCAATAAAGCCATCAAATTAAACCGAGAATTTTTACATCTACAAATCGATATTTTAAATATAATTATAATTGTTATTATTCTGTTTTGCAAATATTTATTTTTAATATTTACACTCAATGGCAGTTCATCTGTACTACATTTAAAACCATATAGCATTTATTATGCTTGATTTTAAAATGATTTACAATATTAAAAAGTCGCATCTTAAGCGAGAAATAAACTTATGTTACTTCTATTCACTCATCATTTTAATAAACTTCTCCAGCTCTTCTTTTGCTTCGGGTGTTGTTCCGTTGAGTTCATCGAGCAATCCCAATAATTCATTTGTAGACTTGACAATATCCATATTTACGTCAGTCATTTCTTTCGCTAACTGTGAAAGCGGAATAACTGGTTGTTCTTCAAATGTATCGACATAACGGGGAATATTCAAGTTATAATCATTTTCTTTGATTTCACTCAAGTCAGCAACATATGCGTATTTTTCGACATCTTCACGGTTACGATAGGTGTCAATGATTTTGTTGATATTATCTGTCGTAAGTTCGTTTTTATTTTTGACTTTATTGAATTCACTTGACGCATCAATAAATAAAATATCTTTATTTTCGCCACGAGCCTCACGACCTTTAAAAACTAATACACAAGTTGGAATACTTGTTCCATAAAAAAGGTTTGCGGGTAGTCCAATAACTGCATCAAGCAAATTATTATCAATGATATTTTTACGGATTTTGCCCTCAGCAGCACCGCGGAATAATACACCATGAGGGAGAACAATCGCCATTGTGCCAGTTTTTTCAAGATGATAAAGTCCATGAAGAACAAAGGCATAATCTGCTTTTGAGGCAGGTGCGACACCATAACCTTTAAAACGAACATCCTTTTCGCGATCTATACTTTTGATATCCCACTTTTGAGAATATGGCGGATTTGCAACCACGGCATCAAACTTCAAGGGTATTTGAACTCCGTCTTTTTCGTCAAAAGGCCAGTCGGCATCAAGGGTGTCTGCGCGTCTTAATTGCATATTGCGATAACCTACATCGTGCATCATCAAATTCATGCGAGCCAAGTTATAAGTGGTTGTGTTCAGCTCTTGACCATAAAAATCGACACTACCCACTTCATCACCATACGATAATTCTTTTTTAACGGTTAATAACAGCGACCCCGAACCCATTGCAGGGTCATAAATACGGAATTGCTCTCCTGTATTTTTTGCGTCCATTGTAACAAGCCTTGCTAAAACTTGGCTGACTTCGTGGGGGGTGTAGAATTCACCACCCTTTTTTCCGGCATTGGCAGCAAACTGACCAATTAAATATTCATAAACGTCACCTAGAATGTCGTGCCCCGATTCGTCTTTAAAGTTGAATTCATTAATCATCAACACAATGTCATTAAGTGACTTTGCACGCTCGTTAGTAGATGAGCCAAGACGTGTATCGCCAAGATTGACATCAGAAAAGACATTGGCGAAGTCTTCTTCTGCAATGGGGTTACGCTTTGCATTCGCGTTGAATGAGTTAAATATGTCTTGAAAATCGCTGGCTCTAATTTTGTGTTTTTCAATTTCTGATACGATTTGCTCCCAAGTATATGCAGGGTCAATTGCATAGCCAATGCCTTTGGAGATTTCTTCGAGATACTCTTTTTTTTCATCATAATCTGTTACTTTATAAAAATCTTCAAGGTGATTTTCTTTCAAATAGTTGTCTTGATTTTCTGACAAATAGCGATAGAACATAAATGGCAAGATATAGTTTTTATACTCGCTTGCATCCATTGTGCCACGGAGTTTGTTCGCCATTTCCCATAGCTTTGCGGTGATCTCAACTGCAGTACTCATAATTTATCTCCTTTTATATAAACATCTGTTTAAGTAGAGTTTGCTTTATTGATTTTAGTGAATTTAGCTTACGCTGATGAAGGGTGATAAGGTTGTCGAGGTTCTTAAAATACAATCCTATTTTAGTCTGTTCCTCTATATTTTCTGGATACATAACAGGAATGAGTGATAAATCTCCAAGATATATTCCCGGTTGTGCTGAAGTAGATTTTCTATCATTTAATTCTTTTTTGAACTTCATTGTCTGTATCTCTGTATATAAAAATTGAGATTTTAATTCGTTGTTTGGCCTTAGAAAAGCAACACTTCTTTGAAATGTTACTCCTGAAACATCCTTTAATATAGCAGTTTCTCCTATTGAACCAACTATTGTTAATAGAATATCTCCTGATTTTAAACAAAATTTAGAATGAATAGAATTATAGTCATTTTGTGATATTCTACGATCAGTAACATCCCAATTTACTTCACCATTCTTGATATTTTTTGCACTTAATAATAATGGGCCATCTTCTACATCTAGATGTGTTCCATGAGTTCCATCTTTTAATAACAGCAGAACCTCCCCTAACTTACGCTGTTCCCAATCATCAGTAAACCCATCAAAGCGAATTTCAGGCTTGTCCTCTTTATCTTTTGGAAACATTTTTTGCAAAAAAGTTCGTTTTGTTTGCTCTAATAAATCAATCTTACGCTGATGAAGGGTGATAAGGTTGTCAAGGTTACTTAAAAATGAACTTATTAATTTTTGCTCCCTTTTATCTGCTGGCAGGGCTATCATTAATTCCTTCACAATGGAGCCTGCTAAATTGCCTTGTCCCCCTTGCAAATAAGTGGCAATAATTTGCTCTTTTTGCATTCTCAACCATTGACCAATAAAATAATGGTCATCATTTTTAGTAGATCTAATTGCTAAAATTGCTTGGTTAATAGCACCATTAATCCTTGAAATACTAACCTCCCCACTTGTTGCTCCATAAAGTGCATAAAGAACATCCCCAACTTTAACCATTTTCGCTGATGAATTATTTAGTCCCGCTTCTGTAACAAATAATTCAGTTTTAACAGATGAGATCTCACCCGACCTAATGAATGGAATAGTACCACCATAATATTGAGAATTTCCAGCAGAAGGTGTTCCACCAGAAAAAGATTCAGTAATATCCCCCAACTTACGCTGTTCCCAATCCTGTGTAAACCCTCTAAACCTTATCAAAGGTGCTTTTATTTTATCACTCATTTTCGCTCTCCTTTGAGTTTTTATGTAACTTCTTATTTATTCTCCGCGTTTAATTTCATCAGCCATTTTATAAAAAGCTTTACGAAACTCAATGCGGTATTTTACCCAAGATAACTCTGCAATCTCCTTAGATGCAATTTCTTTATAATCTGCACGGGCTTCGTTCATTATCTTTGTCAGTTCGTTTTGCCTGTCCATGTCCTCTTGCCCCACACGGTGCTTTTTTATCAAGGTTGCAAGCTCTTTTGGCTTTGTGCTATTATCAAGTCCCCAAGTACGAACAAAATCCGTCAAAAGCTTATTGTTTGTATCCCTTTGCACAGAGTCAATGGCTTGGTTCATTTCATCAACACTACGGGGAGCGGGGTAGTCACCAAATTCAAATTCTTTGTCGAAAACCTTGGATACAAAATTGCGTATTTTAGTTTTTTCTTTCTCGTTTTCAGACTTTGCCAATTCAATATTAATATCATTTCTGGTGCTTGCCGCTTTTTCCATTTCATTTGCATAAACTTCGTCTGCCATTTTTGCAATTAAATCAACTAAATAATCATAATTAATCCGCACATCGTGGATATGTATCATGGATAGATTCACTTGTGAAATGTCAATATCCTCACGCTTTGCACGGCGCTCTTTCAGCTCACCGGCAATCACTGTGGTCAAGATGATTTCTTGTTCTTCTGTAATACCAAGCTTTTTATAAAAGGCTTCTGGAGCATCATAAGCAGAAATTGGCTCGCCGTTGTCATCTTTTGAATATTGCTTCAACTGGCTAAGTAAACGGTTGTATTCTTTTAGCTCATCAAACAACTCATCTTGTGCTTTTTCACTGGGTGGAAGTTGAATAAAATCGCTTGTCAGTGTAGCAAGCTTTTTAACAACTGCTTGCATTTCGGCTTGAACTGTGCTGAATGGTTTGGCTATGATTCCGGACTCCTCGTTTCCTGTTTTCAATTCTTCGAGTGTCATTTGTTCGCTTGCTGAATCACGATTTGAATAAATAGCAAAAGCCATATTCATTTCATATTCATTTTGTTTTGGCCAACGATAATTGATTACATTTCCCCACGGCTTGTCCACAGTATCGTGAATACGGTTTGTACGGGAATAGGCTTGGATTAAATTGCCACCTTTTAAAGTACGGTCGATATAAAGCGTATTAAGTTCAGGAGCGTCAAACCCAGTTAACAACTGGTCTACCACGATAACTAAATCTAAAAAATTGCCGTCATCAGCAGTTTTATTCAATCGACGAACCACATCTTCGGTGTATTGCTTCACCGTTGTCATATCAAATGCGGTACCAAATGATTGGTTGTAAAAGTTGATTGCCCTATGCAAATTCTCATTGGTTTGTAATTGGTTGGTACTATTGGATGTATCGGCGGAAAAGCTAATGGCAACTTTCAATTTGTCTTCTTCGTGCCTTTGCTTGTTTTCCTCCACAAATTTATCAAAGTACTCCATTGCACGGGGGGTAGAAGCTCTATTTCCACCAACATGAACCGTAAACAATGCATTATACTTGCGGTTGTTTGAACGTTTTTTCCAGTTGTCAAAAATATCTTGCACAACTAAATCGACGTGCTCGGGGCTGTAATCGTACACGCTACCACGAATGTTGTCATCAATATCTTCCTTTGTTGGGTTTTCGGGAACTTCAATTGTTTCTTTAAACTCAACATTAAATCCAAGAACATTCTTATCGGCTATCGCTTCTTTAATGGTGTATGTGTGTAGAATGTCACCAAAGACTTCTCGTGTTTCAGGAAATCTCGGTGTGCCTGTGTATCCAACCCAAGCAGAATGGGGGATAGCCTTGCGAATACTTTCAAGCATTCCCTCATTTTCTGTACCATCACCCGTTGAGCGGTGTGCTTCATCCACAATAAAGAGTATATTTTCATCTAGCGTTTTAAAGTTATCGCGAACAACATAACGATGCATTTTTTGAATACTTGTGACAATAATATTTTTATCAGTTTTCTTCGTTAGCAAATTATGAAGATCAGAAATCTTTGCTGTATCTCCCACAACGCCTGTTTTTCCTTCAAAACCTGCAAGAGGGTCATAGGCTTGATAAGCATCAGCTGTTTGGTTGGTCAGCGCAATGCGGTCCACCAAAAAAACAACTTTATCTATATTGGGCAAACGGCTCGCAAGCCACGCTGTTTTAAAACTTGTGATGGTTTTTCCTGAACCGGTTGTATGCCAAATATAACCCAACCTGCCATCATCGCATCTAAAATCAAATTTGCTGACTTTATCAAGAACGCGCTTGGTGGCATAAACCTGATAAGGGCGCATGACCTTGATACTTTCTTTATTCTTTGTAGCATCAAGTATCATATAACGAGTTGCCAGGTCGTGTGCCATTGGTATAGAAAGAACTTGGTCCGCAAAATCTGTCCAGCGACGAATTGGAAGCGCGTCGTTTTCATTTTGCCAGTTAAATGCAAAATCACGATTAAAACTCTCTAGTTTTGTATTAGCCATGTAGCGAATATCATAAGGGGTCATGGCGATAAGAATCTGTAAAGTTGAGAAAATTCCACTGTATTGTTTTTCGGCAATATATTGCTTCATTTGGTCTAAAGATTCTGTTGTGCTATGAAGCGCTTTTTTTAACTCTATTTGAATAATGGGCAGACCATTAATGAGCAGAGTGATATCAAAACGTCGGTTTGGCTTTCCGTCAACAACTTTAGGGCGCTTGATTTGATTAACAACCTGATAAACTGTATTGCCACCACCAACTTGAGCTTGGTCAAAAACAGTCAAGAACACGTGCTTGCCATTATCCAAATCCACCTCGATTTCAGAAACACCATTAACACCATATAAAAATTGCCCTGCACGATATGGCGAGTCAATATCTGTGATAATCTTTTTAACTTGATTAAATTCAGTAATTGATAATGGCTCATCCAGCCGTGCACGATTATTTTGTTCTAAAATATTTTTGAAGTTATCCCACAGCTGTTCAGTAGTTTTTATCTCTTTCTTATATTCCCACTGTTTGACCCCGCCAATTTGGGTTAGATAATCAATGACTTCATTCTCAAACTCTAATTCTGATTGACTTTTCATTTGGCTATCCCTCCTGTTAGAGTATCTTCTAATATTGAGCTTGTAAACTGCTCTATTAGTGCTCCATATTTATTTAGTTTATTTTGCAGTTTTAATGTCTCTATATAAATCAGCCCTAAAAGCTTTCTTCCTTTTTGACGCCTTTTTAATGTTGTAAAAGTATTATATCATTTCAAAATGTACTTGTATACTAATTGACAAGGCAACAGCTTTTAATGATAGGCTTACAGTAGAGTTTAAGTCAGGCGCAGAAATAGAGGTACAAGAGAAGATATACAAAGACTGCCAACTGGGATATATTCTCTGGACCGGCTGTTTTTCTATTGAATATCTGAAGTTTTATTTATATAATATTATTAATAAATCGATATTTTAGAGTAAAGGGGTGGAATTATGACATGGAATGATGTTGAGGATATTTTATTTGATGGTACACAAGAAGATATCAAAGCATTAAGATGTCCGGATTGTGAAGGTGAAGTCACTGCAAGGTATGATGCGGGCAATAATAATCTTAGAGTTTCATGTAAAAGTTGCGGATATAATTCCATTTTAAATGGATGTGAGGGTATTCCTAATTGTTATAGATTAAAGCAAATATAACCCGCTTGAAAGTGTGGTTTAGTTTTGTGATGTTTTGCAATTAATTAAACGTTGAAATAAGTAAAAATATGGGTGGGATTATAATGAACGATAGAGTTGTTAGTATGTATGATAAAAACATTGATGATATGTCTCTTGATGAAAAGGAAGAATATAGTGAAAGATTTTTTGGTATGCCATTAGATGAATTAGAAGCAGAATTAAAGAATACGAGTGTAGAGTATGATGAAAAAACAAAAAAGTTTATAAAAACCCTGTAAAAGCCCATTTTATGAGTGGGTTTTTGTTATGTCTTTTTGCAGTTGACTACAAATAAAAAAATTAAACATTGTCTATTAAAGAGTTTTGCTTTTGCAAGGCTCTTATATATAAGAGCCCAGAGCTCACTTATGACGTAAAATTGTGAGCGGACATTATAGCTGACGGGCTTTAAGCGGGAGGTTTAAAAATGGCAGAAGATATTAAAATGGAAAATCAAACAAATGAAAATGTCGACGGCGGATAAGAAGAGCTAGAAGATGGCAATAAAAAGGTTTATATGATGCAAGAAGAAGTTGACTTTGCAATAGAAAAAGATTTCTAAGAGAGCATAAAAAAGCAGATAAGAAAAAAGATAAAGCAGAAAACAAAGCAAACAAAACCCACCTAAGTATTAAACCTAGGTGGGCAATTCATCTTATAAATATGCAACCAAAAAGACCATTGATAAAAACAAAATAATGTTCGTTGTTCGTATTTGAAATTAACTGGCGGAGAGAGAGGGATTCGAACCCTCGGTTGGGTATAAGCCAACACACGATTTCCAGTCGTGCGCCTTCGACCAGCTCAGCCATCTCTCCACATCATAAGCACACAAAGCTCAATTAAGAATTATGTGCTCAATTATTATAGCTAACATTTGATTAAAAATCAAGTGCATTTTACTCTTTTTCAATATTTCTTGCCTTATCTTCGTTTTGCTTGTATTTATCGCCTGTATATTTTGTAATAAACGAGATAATTGCGTTTATTAGTAGCATAGAAAAACCTGACACAAACAAAATAGTGATTATCGGAGCGATAAAAGCGGACGAGAGTGGGTCGAAGACGTTTCCACCCATTATGGTAAAGGAAACAAGCTTGAGAGAAAAACCAGCTAGAGAAATTAAAAGATAGTTTTTGAAATTAAATTTCATACTTCCATAAAGCTGGCTTATAAGATTGACAGGAAAGCTAGGTACGAGCCTAAAAGCGAACAAAACCCACGGATTTCCAGACCCGTTGTGCTCTAAAAATTCTGAAATGAATGGGTACCTTTTAAGAATTTTTGATATATTTCCGCCGCCAAATTTTTTGCCCCAAAAATATTTTATAGACATTAAAATTGCAAGCCCTAAAAAGTTGACAAAAACGGCTAAAAGAAGTGACGGCAACAAAGCACCGCTTAAAAAACAAGTAGCCGAAATGGGCACAATTGTTATGACGCTTTTAAGAGCAAACAAAAATAGAATAACAATAATAACATAACCAGTGTTTCCAAATTGGGCAATAGATTCTTCAAAGTTTGTCATCCGTTGCCTAAAGTTAAAATAATCTTGTTGAATTTTTGTGAACTCTTCAATATTAAAACTAAAGCCCGCATCTTTATAAATAGTTGGAGCCTTGATAAAATCAAAATTTATATTTTGTGTCATAACTAACAGTACAATTGCCAATATTATTAGAGTTGCACCAAAGTAATTTATTAGATTTTTTGCCTTATCTTCTTTCATAATATCCTCACTAAAAATAAAACTAACATCAATTATACTCGTGTAATTACATAAGGTCAAATTATTATAAAAAAACATTTATTTAGTTGATATAATGATTATATTTATATATAATATTATCAATAAGTAAGAAATAAAACCAAAATTTTTGTTTGATTTTTTTGGAGGGGGATATATGGAAACAAAAAGAGCACTTGTACTTAGCGGTGGTGGCGGTAAGGGAGCTTATCAAATTGGGGCGTGGAGGGCACTTCGTGAAATCGGTTTCGAGCCAGATATGGTTATAGGCACATCGGTTGGGGCGCTTAATGGGGCACTTATTGTAATGGACAAATATGATGAGGCACTAGATATATGGGAAAATATGGGGATGGAAAAAGTATTTACAAGTTTTGCAGAAAATGAAATACCAAAAGATGCAAATATGGATGCAAAAATTTCGATGCTTGCAATGGAAATTATAAAAAGCGGCGGTGCTGAAATTGGCCCGTTACAAGATTTAGTATACAATATGATGGACGAATCCTTAATGCGTAACTCAAAAATTCAATACGGATTAGTTACAACAAAGTTTCCACAAATTAAGGCGACCCAACTTTTTACGCAAGATATGCCAGAGGACACAATAGCTGATTATATACTGGCTAGTGCTGCTTGTTTTCCTTTTGTTAAAACAAAGAAAATTGGCGATTCAAGTTTTGTAGACGGTGGATATACAGAAAATATGCCTTTGAAAATGGCTCTTGATGCAGGTGCTACAGATGTTGTAGTGGTCGATATTAGCAGTGCTCCAGACCCTATGTTAGTGAGTGATACTACAAACATTCATTATATTAGAAGCAAGGCGCTTACAAGCGAGGGACAGTTAAATACAAGTAAGATGCTAATGTTTGACAAAGAGCTTTCAAAAATCTATATGGAGCAAGCGTACTTAGACACATTAAAAGAATTTGATATGCTTGACGGATATATTTATTCTTTTAAAAAAGGTGAAAAATTTAATATGAGTGAATACGAACAGCAAAGTAGAAAGTTGTTTAAAAAAATATTTTGTTGCTTGCCTTGTGAAGGACACATTGAGAGAATGGCACGAGAGAATATTGTAAATCATATGGGAAAGTGTGTTGAAAATCCCTTTGAACATTTTTCAAACACCATGTTGTGTGCAGAGGCGGCTGCAAATATTTTTAAGATAGATACAAGGGTTATATATTCGGTGCAAGAGCTTTCATCAAAAATTTTAAACAGCTTTGAAGAAGCGAATGAAGAAAAGCTAAAAGAGGGTAAGATAGATTATTTAGTACGGTTTATTGACCCAGTTTTTATTGATAATTTAAAGCATAATTTAGACTTGTTTGAAAAAAGAAAAATTGTTGTTGAAATTTCAAAACTGTTAATATCAGGTGAAATTGATGATAAACAAAAAAATAAAATTTGGCTTGTAGGAATTCCTTTTCCAGAGCTTATTTGTGCATCAATTTTTTGTGCATCTGCAATTGTTTTGCAAAATAACCTCTCTTATGATGCATAATTTAAAAGTTATAAAAGGTTGTGAATAGGGTGGATTTTAAAGAATTTCAGTGGACGAATAAAAATTATAATTTATTCAGGGAACACCTACTAAGTCTTGCACAAGAAGAATACAAAAAATTTAGCTCAAGCCTTATACCTAATTGTAATAATATGATAGGTGTGCGTATTCCTATTTTGCGAGAGCTTGCAAAGCAGATTTCAAAAGGGGATTGGCGTTCGTTTTTAATAGTTGTAAGTGATGAGTATTTTGAAACGGTAATGCTACAGGGATTTGTTTTAGGCTACATTGATGTGGATTGTCAAACTAGACTTGAATACATTAGAAGTTTTGTTCCTAAAATTGACAATTGGTCAGTTTGTGATAGCACTTGTTCAAGTTTTAAGTTTGCACAAAAAAATAGGGCAGAAGTTTTTGATTTTTTAGATACATATTTTAAGTCTAAAGAAGAATACGAGTTGCGTTTTGCAATTGTTATGTTGCAAAATCATTTTATAGTTGATGAGTACATAGACTCAGTTCTTAAGATTTTAGGCAATGTAAATCATAGCGGATACTATGTAAAAATGGCTGTTGCCTGGACTCTTTCTATTTGTTTTATTAAATATAATGATAAAACAATGAGTCTTATTTGCTCTGATATTTTAGATGATGAAACACTAAAAATGACATTGCAAAAAATCATAGAATCCACTAGAGTAGATAAAGATATTAAAGATGAAATACGAGAGCTGAAAAAGCAAAAATTAGGAATAAAATGATGTTTAATAACAAAAAGAGGGCTACTAAAAAGTAGTCCTCTTTTAATGTTTTATAATAAAAACTTTTAGTTGCAAACGCCAATTGGAGCTGTTGCAAGAATATCTATTCCAGTGTTGAGAATATTTTTAACAACAATATCGCCAATCTTTACAGGAGCGTTTATACAAGTGTCATTAATAACGCCCATACTTTCAAATAAAAGTCCTTTTGGAAGAGCTGATGATGATTTAACAGGAATTACAGGAAGTCTGCCACCCTCAACTTTAACAGTTGTTGTAAGTGACCTTGTAGGGTTTGTACATTCTGTGTGAGCGTACTCAACGCCACGCTTACAAGTATTTCCAGTAACATTTGTGACGGCATCATTTTCATCAAGTGTAACTTTTAATTGACACCCAAGAGGACAAGCAACACAAACCATTTCCTTAATCATAATTAGCGCTCCTTTATTGAAATAACTATTTCATCGTTTTCTTTTATTTTTTCAAGCATTTCTAGTGTTAAAGTAGCATTTTCCATTTCGCCTGGTGCAAATTTCTGTTTGCGTTTTTCAATTAAAACTTCATCGCCAACAGAAACTACAAACTTTGACTTTAAATAAACATCAGCAACACGGAAGTATAATTTTATCTCTTCTTTAGAATTGACATTTATTTTTTGTGGAACTATGTATCTAACGCCATCTCCACCCTTAGTAAATGCATATTTGGAATCATCATTGTTAGGATTTGAAATGTATTTTGCAGCACCAAGTCCTGCGATTTGGCTCTCGGTTGTAACATAGTCAACAAGGTCATGAACTTGCAAAACATTACCGCAAGCAAAAACGCCCGGAAGACTTGTTTGACGCATTTCATTAACAACAGGTCCGCTTGTGATTGGGTCCATATCTATGTCAATTTGCTTAGACAATTCATTCTCAGGTATAAGTCCAACAGAAAGCAAGAGTGTGTCACATTCTACAAATTCTTGTGTGCCGTCTATTACATTTCTATTTTCATCAACTTGTGCAATGGTAATTCCTTCAACACGCTCTGTACCGTGCACTTCAATTACGGTGCAACTAAGCTTTAGTGGAATGTCAAAATCGTCAAGGCATTGAACAATGTTCCTTGTAAGTCCACCAGAGTAAGGCATAAGCTCACAAACCATTTTTACTTCAGCACCCTCAAGTGTCATACGACGAGCCATTATAAGGCCAATGTCGCCACTTCCGAGGATAACGATTTTTTTGCCTGGCATATATCCATCAATGTTTACAAACTTTTGTGCAGCACCAGCTGTCATAACTCCAGAAGCACGAGAACCTGCAATATCAAGAGCACCACGTGCACGCTCACGGCAACCCATAGCAAGAATTACAGCAGTAGCATCAATTTGAATAAAGCCATCTTGATTATTAACAGCAGTAACCATACGCTCTTTTGAAATAGAAATAACCATTGTATCAGTTTTTACATCGATATCAGATTGTTCAACAAGCTCAATAAATTTGTGAGCGTATTCAGGACCTGAAAGTTCTTCGCCAAAATAGTGAAGCCCAAAACCTGTGTGAATACATTGCTCAAGGATACCACCTAGAGTTTCTGCACGCTCAAGAATAATAATTTTTTCTACGCCGTTTTTCTTAGCTTCAAGAGCTGCAGCCATTCCGGCAGGACCTCCGCCGATAACAACTAAATCATACTTAAGAGTTGAGTTCACTTTACTTCGTCCTTTCATACAAAATATCAGATTTGCCACCGAACTTTGTTATTTCGTTAACAGGAACATTAAGCTCCCTTGAAAGTATTTCCATAACTTTAGAACCGCAAAAACCACTTTGGCAACGACCCATTCCGGCTCTTGTGCGACGTTTAACACCGTCAACATCTCTAGCACCAACAGGTGAGTTAATAGCATCGATTATTTCGCCCTCTGTTACTGTTTCACAGCGACAAATAATTCTGCCATAAGCCTTGTTTTTTGCGATAAGCTCGCGTCTTTGCTCGTCTGACATTTCGCGAAACTTGATAGGCTCTGTGCGAGATGGGTTATAGTCTGATTTTTTTTCAAGTTCGCCATTATATATTGATTGTAAAATTTCTAAAACATAATCTGCAATAGCAGGAGAAGATGCAAGTCCTGGAGAAGCAATTCCAGCAACATTAATAAACTTTTTGTTAACACTTGAACTTCCTATAATAAAATCACTCGTTACATCATGCGCACGAAGACCACCAAAAGATGTTATCGTGTTACGCATACTAATAGAGGGGACAGATTTGTTAGCAGATTTAAACACATTGCTTAGTGCATCTTGTGCAATAGCAGCGCTGTCTTTATTATCTACTTCAACGGTTGTTGGTCCAACAATAACATTTCCATCAACAGTCGGAGCAATCAAAACACCTTTTCCCATTTCTGTTGGGCATTGGAAAATAACATGATTAACAACATTACCAACACTTTTATCTAAAAGTGCATACTCGCCAAGACGAGGTGTAATGTTAATTGAATTATCACCAATCATTTTGGCAATATCATCAGAATGCACTCCAGCAGCGTTGATAATATACTTTGCTGATATTTCGCCCTGCTCGGTGCTGAGGATAAACATATCATTTTCAAATTTAATTGAGTTTACGCCACAGTTTCGCAAAAACTCAACTCCGTTTGCAGCGGCACACTCTGCAGCAGCAACAGTAAGCTCATAAGGGCAAACAATTCCCGCTGTTTTAGATAACAAAGCACCAACAGCATCTGGGCTAACGTTTGGCTCTAGTTTAACTAAAGCTTGCCTGTCTAGAATTTCCATAGAGTCAGCGTCAAGACCGTTTGTAATACCTCTTTGATAAAGTTCTTTTAAAGTTTCAACCTCATCATCAGAAAATGCAATAACAAGCGAGCCGATTTCTTTGAAAGGAACAAAGAGAGTTTTGCACACATCTGCCATTTTTTTAGTGCCTTCAACATTAAGGCGAGCCTTTAGTGTTCCTGGTTTTGCGTCAAATCCAGCATGAACAATACCACTGTTTGCTTTTGATGTTGCACACGCCACATCATTACCCTTTTCAATCAATGCAACCTTTAGATTGTATTGCGAAAGGTTTCTTGCAGTTAAGGAGCCGATGACACCAGCACCAATAATTGCAACGTCATAAAACATAAAAATCCCCTCATTACATTATGATTTTAAAGATGATTTTAAAGCTTTCTTTCGTATTTATTTTATCACTTGCAACATTTCAAATCAATAAAAAAAGCGCTTTAGAAAAAGGTTTATGAAAACATACGGATAAAGTATAATAAAAATCTTTGTTTTTGATTATTAGTTACAAAACTATTGTTTGATTTTTAGCAAAGAAGAACAAAATACGCGGTCGTTCGGACAACATATTGTGCAGTGTTAAATGTTTAACACTAAAAAATATTAGAATTTATTGTATTTTTTCACGAAAAATGCACATAAAAATTGAATAACAGAATTATATAATAAAATGTTCATTTATATATAATAAAGCACTAAAAAAGTAGAAAAAACTCGATTATAATTGAATGTTAAATAAAAGAGATTAAAATATTTTGTGTATTTTGCACAAATATTACATAGTAGAATTTCAATAATCTTACAAATCGTAAAATTAATATTGACTTTAGTGTGAAACAAATCTAAAATAATAAGTGGAAGAATTAATTTTTGGAGGTAATGTAAATGTCTTTGGAATCAACACTTTTGGGTGGCATCTTTAATTTTGACAATTTTGCAAAGTATAAGTGGTGCAATGAGCTAAACTATCCAAGCGTAACGGATGAGCTTGATGTTTGCTTTAGTGACAGTAATCCCGAACTTTTGAAATGCGACCTTCACTATTCAGAAACAAATAAAGTTTATGACAAATATCCAGTGCTTGTAAATATCCACGGTGGTGGATGGTTAATCGGAGATAAGAAAAATAGTACAGGATTTTGCCTTCAGATTGCAGACGATGGCGTGTTTGTAATGAATATCAATTATGGTTTGCCACCAAAATATAGGTTCCCATACCAAATTCAAACTCACTTTGAAGCTTTTAAATGGCTAGAAGAAAATGCAGACAAATATAATCTTGACCTTGACAATGTGTTTATTTCGGGCGACTCAGCAGGAGCGCATATGGCATCTGTTGTTGCAGCTTGTCAGTGTTCACCAGAGTATGCACAAGCTTTAGGTGTTAGACCAACTAGCATTAAAATTAAAGGTGCAATGCTTTATTGTGGGCTTTATGACCTTGATAAGTGGAACGGATTGCCAATGGATAAGGTGCCTGTTTGCCGTAGTATGATGCAAGAGTTTTTAGGAGTAAAAGATGTTAGACAATCTCCTTACTTTAAATATGTAAGTCCTCTCCCATATATTAATGAAAAAATGCCAAGAACTTTCCTTGTTTCTGGTGCGGTTGACATTATGACAAGGGGAGAAGAGAGAAAGATGGAAGAGCAGTTTATAAAGCACGGAGTTGACTATGTTACATACCGTGGCAAGCATTTTCCAAATAGTTTCCACGACTTTATGCTTCTAGCATTTACTGTTGAGGCAAAAAAATGCCTAAAAGCATCTTCTGAATTTATCAGAGAAACAGTAGCAATGGAGAGCAAGTCAGCTAAAAAAGAAGTAGTGCCAATGAAAAAGCAAGTACACAACCTCAAAACTGGCTGATTTCAAACATATTTGTTATACATAAAATTCAAAAAAATAGTCAAAGAGTCATACATTTTTGTGTGGCTCTTTTTTATATCGCTTTTATTGAA
>CAZEKQ010000006.1:40081-64507 GCA_964512735.1 uncultured Eubacteriales bacterium
TAGTCAAAGAGTCATACATTTTTGTGTGGCTCTTTTTTATATCGCTTTTATTGAATAAGGATGGGATATATGTTATAATATCTCGAATTGTAATATGGTAAAATATACAATTTTAAATTTATAAACAAAAATTAAAACTAAAAAGGAATTTTAAATGCTTATTTTAGGAATTGATCCAGGCTATGCAATTGTTGGTTATGGTGTAATAAATTATGAGGCTAATAGATTTTCAGTGGTGGAGTATGGGGCGGTTACCACGCCGGCAAAAATGCCGTTTAATAGAAGAATTGAATGTATATACGACGAGCTTTCTGAAATTATGCAGCGCACACAGGTTCAGGCTATGTCTATTGAAAAGTTGTTTTATAACACCAATGCAAAAACAGTAATAGATGTAAGTCAGGCAAGGGGAGTTATAATGCTTGCAGCACAAAAGCATAATTTAGAAATTGCCGAATACACACCGTTGCAAGTAAAACAAAGTGTTGTTGGGTATGGCAGAGCAGAAAAAAAGCAAGTTCAAGAAATGACAAGAGTTATCTTAAAGCTTGATAAAATTCCAAAGCCTGATGACACAGCCGACGCACTAGCAATGGCAATTTGCCATGCTCACACAAGTGGTTCGCTTATGGGTAAGCTTAGCAAATATAAATAAATGGAGAGAATTGATTTATGTTTTATAGTCTGACAGGAACACTAGTATATTCAGATACAACAATGGTCGCGATTGATTGTGGAGGAGTTGCTTTTTCTTGTAGTGCAACTATGAATACACTTAAAAAAGTTGGTCCGAATGGTAGCAAGGTATCGCTTTTCACGCACCTAAGCGTTAGAGATGATTCGATGGACTTATTTGGATTTTATGATAAAGCAGAGCTTGATTGTTTTAAAATGTTAATTACAGTTTCAGGTATTGGTCCTAAGGCAGCACTTGCAATCCTCTCAGTGCTTGAGCCACAAGAGTTGGCACTAGCAATTGCGGCAAAGGATACAAAGGCAATTACTAAAGCACCAGGAATTGGGCCAAAACTTGCACAAAGAATTATATTAGAGCTAAAGGATAAACTTGTAGCAGGAATCGGCGATAATATAGATACAGCACAAATTGAAAATGTTGGCAATGTGGTGTCGGGGGGCAATGCAGCTCAAGCGTCAGAGGCACTTGTAATGCTAGGGTATTCGCCGTCACAGGCTGCAATGTCGGTTGGAAAGCTAGACTCAACTCTTTCAGTAGAGGAAATGATAAAGCTTGCTTTAAAGGAGCTTGCAAATCAGTAAAGGGGATATAAATGGAACACGATATGGATTTTGAAAATCGCATAATTGCTCCTGAATATTTATCAGAAGATTCAGATATAGAAACATCTTTGCGCCCACGAACTTTAAATGAATATATAGGGCAAGAAAAAGCAAAGGAAAATTTAAATATTTATATTGAGGCTGCAAAAGGGCGAGGAGAAACTCTAGACCATGTTTTGTTATATGGTCCACCAGGTCTTGGAAAAACAACGCTTGCAGGAATTATAGCAAATGAAATGGGCGTTAATATAAGAATAACATCAGGCCCTGCAATTGAAAAACCAGGGGATTTGGCAGCTCTACTTACAAACTTGTCAGATGGCGATGTTTTGTTTATTGATGAAATACACAGGCTGTCAAAAAGCGTAGAAGAAGTGCTGTATCCAGCAATGGAGGATAGTGCTCTTGATATAATAATAGGAAAAGGACCGTCTGCAAGGTCGATAAGAATTGACTTGCCGAATTTTACATTAGTAGGTGCCACAACTCGTGCAGGCCAACTAACCGCTCCGTTAAGAGATAGGTTTGGAGTAATTTTAAGGCTTGAACTATACACGCCAGAAGAGCTTGGTAGAATAGTGACAAGAAGTGCAGACATTCTTGGCATAGGAATAGAGCCAAACGGAGCGTTTGAAATAGCAGCACGCTCAAGGGGAACACCTAGAATAGCTAATAGACTTTTAAAGCGTTCAAGGGATTTTGCACAGGTTATTGGTAATGGGGTAATAACAGAAGATAATGCAAAAATAGCCCTTGGTAGAATGGAAATTGACTCGCTAGGTCTTGACAATATTGATAGATTATTGTTAACTTCTATGATAAAGAATTATAATGGAGGGCCTGTAGGTCTTGAAACAATTGCAGCGGCCATTGGTGAGGAGTCAATTACGATTGAGGATGTATATGAGCCGTATCTTATGCAACTTGGATTTTTAAGCAGAACACCCCGTGGAAGAGTTGTTACTCCCGCGGGATATAATCATCTTGGAATAGAATTTCAGGAAAAATAAAGAGTTTAGGAGAAATATATATGGGAAGACTTTTTGGAACAGATGGTGCAAGGGGCATTGCAAACAAAGAGATTACTTGCGAGCTTGCAATGAAAATTGGAAGAGCGGCCGCAATGGTATTGATTGACGATGAGCACAAAAGACCAAAAGTCCTTATAGGAACAGATACAAGAATTTCTTCAGATATGTTAAAAGCATCGATTAGTGCAGGGCTTTGCTCTGTTGGTGCTGATGTATTGGTGCTTGGAGTTGTGCCAACACCTGCTGTTGCTTATTTGGTAAAGGAGTATGGCTATGATGCGGGAATAATGCTTTCTGCATCTCACAACCCTTGTGAGTATAATGGTATCAAAATTTTTA
Organism: uncultured Eubacteriales bacterium; assembly: GCA_964512735.1. GTDB lineage: Bacteria > Bacillota > Clostridia > Oscillospirales > Acutalibacteraceae > RZYX01. The sequence continues at coordinate 42,751 of CAZEKQ010000006.1, forward strand.
AATCGGATGGATACAAGCTCGCAGACGAGATTGAAGAAAAAATAGAATCAATAATTCTTGACGAAACTGCAATTCCACCAATAAAAATAGGCTGTGATGTTGGGCGAATTAAAAGGTCTAACACTGCAATTGACGATTATATAAATCACATTTTAAACACATCAGAGTATAGATATAATGACTTGAATATTGCTCTTGACTGTGCCAATGGCTCTGCTAGCGCTACTGCACAAAAGCTTTTTGAAAGCCTTGGTGCAAAATGCCATATTATTAGCGCACAGCCGGATGGACTTAATATAAACGAAAAATGTGGTTCTACACATGTTGAGAGTTTACAAGAGTTTGTAAAAGAAAATAAGTGCGATGTAGGCTTTGCCTTTGATGGTGATGCAGACAGATTAATAGCCGTTGATGAAAATGGTGATGTAGTTGACGGTGATAAAATAATTGCAATTTGTGCAAAGGATATGAAAGAAACAGGAAAGCTGAAAGATGACACAGCCGTTGTTACGGTTATGAGTAATATGGGATTTTTTAAATTTGCACAGGAAAATGGAATTGAATGTAAAAAGACAAAAGTTGGCGATAGATATGTTCTTGAAGAAATGCAAAAACAAGGATATACAATCGGCGGAGAGCAGTCAGGCCATGTAATTTTTCTTGAACATTCAACAACTGGTGATGGTCAACTTACAGCTGTTCAACTTTTGCGTGCGATGAAAAGAACAGATAAAAAACTAAGCGAACTTGCATCTTGTATGGATGTTTTTCCACAAGTTTTGATAAATGTTAAGGTTTCAAAGTTTGGAAAAGTGCGTTTTGAAGATGATGAAGATATTAAAATAGCAATTAAAAAAGCAGAGCAGGAACTAGGTGAAGATGGAAGAGTGCTTGTTCGAGTTTCTGGCACTGAGCCACTAGTTAGAGTTATGCTTGAAGGAAAAGATTTAAAGCAGATTGATACGCTTGGAAGAGAAATTGCACAAGTCGTTAAGGAAAGGTTAATATAGTATGCGAGTTTCAAACTGCTGGGAAGATTATGAATTAATTGACTGCTCAAATGGGGAACGGTTGGAGAGATGGGGCAACATTACACTTATAAGACCAGACCCACAAGTTATTTGGAAAACTCCAAAAACAAACCCACTTTGGAAAAAGGCAGACGCACGATATAGCCGTTCAAGCACGGGTGGTGGCTCTTGGGAAGTGTTTAATAATTTTCCTGAAGAGTGGAGTATAAAATACAAAGATTTAAGCTTTAAAATAAAACCAATGGGGTTTAAACATACAGGACTTTTTCCAGAGCAAGCAGTCAACTGGGACTTTACAAGAAGTGTCATAGAAAAGGCTCAAAGACCTGTAAAAGTGCTAAATCTTTTCGCATATACTGGCGGTGCTACCCTTGCAGGTCTTGCACAAAATGCTCAGGTAGTTCACGTTGATGCCTCTAAAGGGATGGTAGCATACGCAAAAGAAAACGCACAAATTAGCGATTTGGCGGACAAAAGCGTTAGATGGATTGTTGATGATTGTGTAAAATTTGTTGAGCGGGAAATTAGGCGTGGCAACAAGTATGATGTAATAATTATGGATCCACCGTCATATGGCAGAGGTCCGGGTGGAGAGGTTTGGAAGCTTGAGGAAAAGGTTTATGATTTTGTAAAGCTTTGCTCAAAAGTTTTAAGCGATGACCCACTTATGTTTCTTGTAAATTCTTACACGACAGGGCTTTCACCCGCAGTAATGAATTATATAGTAGGCTCAATAATAACACCAAGGTTTGGTGGCAAAGTAACATCAGATGAAATAGGGCTTAAAGCTACACAAACGGGGCTTGTTTTGCCTTGTGGTGCTTCAGCAATATGGACAGCAAACTAAACTTTTTTAAAGGAAATTAAAATGGATACTATTATAAAGTTTGAGAATGTGGATTTTAGATATGAGGGCAACTCGGATTTATCTGAACCGTTGGCGATTAATGGGCTTAATTTAGAAATTGAGCGTGGAGATTTTGTCGCAGTTTTAGGTCATAACGGTTCTGGGAAATCTACTCTTGCAAAGCTTACAAATGCAATACTTCTTCCTGAAAAGGGTAGAGTTTTGATAAATGGAATGGATACAGCAAATGAAGAGGAAAAATTCAGTATTCGCCAAACTGTAGGAATGGTGTTTCAAAACCCTGACAACCAAATTGTAGCTACAATCGTAGAAGAGGATGTAGCCTTTGGCCCTGAAAACCTAGGGGTAGAACCTTTAGAAATTCGCAAAAGGGTTGATGATGCGTTAAAAACGGTTGGGATGTATGATTATAGGCTTCACGAACCGCACAAGCTTTCAGGTGGGCAAAAGCAAAGGGTGGCAATTGCAGGAATTATAGCAATGCAGCCAGAATGTATCGTTTTAGACGAAGCTACAGCTATGCTTGACCCACGGGGCAGGCAAGAAGTAATGGAAACTGTGCGAATGCTCAATAAAGAACTTGGAATGACGGTAGTTTTTATTACACATTTTATGGATGAAGCAGTAACGGCAGATAGAGTGGTTGTAATGGATAATGCAAAAGTTATCCTAGATGGAACTGCTCAAAAAGTCTTTGAAAATATAGAGCTATTACGCTCGGTAGGGCTTGATGTGCCACAGGTAACAGAGCTTGCACAATACCTTTCAAATATGGGAATAGATATACCAAAAAATATTTTGGAAACGCAAGATTGCGTAGATGCAATACTAAAAGTGCTGGAGGTGCAGTGTTAATGCCTATTGTAAAAACACAGGATTTATCATACCTTTATAGCACAGGAACTCCATTTGAAATTGCGGCGATAAAAGATGTTAACTTAGAAATAGAGCAAGGTGAACTTGTTGGTATAATTGGTCACACAGGCTCAGGAAAAAGCACGCTGGTTCAGCACCTTAACGGACTTTTAAAGCCAACATCGGGCAAAATTTTTGTTGATGGTGTAGACATATGGGAAAACAAGCAAACCGTTCGTGATGTGCGCTTTAAAGTAGGGCTTTGTTTTCAATATCCTGAATACCAGTTGTTTGAAGAAACAGTCTACAAGGATATATCATTTGGCCCTAAAAATATGGGGCTATCAGAAGAAGAGATAGACAAAAAGGTGCGAATGGCAGCATCTTTTGTAGGTTTAAAAGAAGAACATCTAGACAAATCACCGTTTGACTTATCTGGTGGAGAAAAAAGAAGAGCGGCAATTGCAGGTGTTATGGCAATGGAGCCAAAAGTTTTGATACTGGACGAGCCAACATCAGGACTTGACCCTAAGGGAAGAGATACAATACTCGGTATGATAAAAGAGTATAGACAGGATACTGGCAGTACAGTCCTCGTCGTATCACACAGTATGGAAGATGTAGCAAAAATGGCGACAAAGGTGCTAGTAATGAATGAGTCGAAGGTTGCAATGTATGGAACTGTAGATGAGATTTATTCAAGAAGTGATGAAATAATAAAAATGGGTCTAGATGTGCCACAAATTACAAGAGTTTTTACAAGCCTTGCAAAATGTGGTGTAAATGTAAACCCAAATATCTATACAGTAAATCAAGGTAAGCTAGAACTTGCCAAACTTTTTAAAAAAGCATAGCAGGAGATAAATATGATAAGTGATATAACCATAGGGCAATACTTTCCTGGCAATTCTATTTTGCACAAAATAGACCCCAGGATGAAGATAGTTCTTACTTTTGCTTTTATAATAATAATATTTTTATGCAAAAACTTCTATGCTTTAGGGGTTATGGTTTTTATGCTTGCGATTATGGTTGCAAGCTCAAAAATCTCAATAAAAGTTATATTGCGTGGAGTCAAACCAATTCTTTTTATCATTGTTTTTACAGCTATATTAAATATATTTTACACAGATAAGGGCGAAACCTGGTTTGAATACAGGTTTTTAAAAATCACATCTGGTGGAGTTTATATTGCAATTTTTATGGCGATTAGAATCATCTGCCTTATAATTGCAAGCTCGCTTCTTACTTATACAACATCACCAACAATGATAACAGACGGGCTTGAGCGGTTGTTGTCACCACTTAAATTTATGAAAAACAGCGTTCATACTGTAGCAATGATGATGACAATTGCACTAAGGTTTATACCAACCCTAATCGAAGAGTTTGAAAAAATCACTAATGCACAAAAAGCTAGGGGCGCAGACCTTGATTCTGGTGGGCTTATTCAACGCTCAAAGGCTTTAGTGCCGATTTTTATTCCATTGTTTATCACATCTTTTAGAAGAGCGTACGAACTTGCATTTGCAATGGAATGCCGTTGTTATAACGGTGGAGAGGGTAGAACAAGAATGAAACAAATGAAGCTTACAAAGATTGATTTTGTTGCATTGTTTTTCATTGTATCAATGTGTGTTGCAGTTATAATGCTTAATATGAATTTTGCACATTTGCTTTAATTAGGTATAAATATGAGAAATTTACTTTTAACTTTAAAATTTGATGGAAGAAATTATCACGGTTGGCAAGTTCAAGATAACGCAATCACAGTTCAGCAAATACTCCAAGATGGTATCGAAAAAGTGCTTAAAAAAAGAGAACCTGTTATTGGTTGTAGTAGGACTGATTCAGGCGTTCACGCAAATTTTTATTGTTGTGGCGTTATTACAGAAAATATAATACCGTGCGAAAAATTTGTACTAGCACTTAATGCAAATTTACCTTATGATATAGTTGTGCTAGACTGCCGTGAAATGTCACAGGAATTTCATGCGCGATATAGTTGCACAAGTAAAGAATATGTCTATAAAATTTATAATGCAAGAGTTAGGGACCCTTTTTTGTATGGATATACATTGCATTACAAATATTTGCTAGACGCTAAAATGCTTGACAGACAAGCAAAAGATTTTATAGGAACATACGATTATAAAGGTTTTTGCGGTAAAAAAAGCGATGTTGAGGCAACTGTTAGAAATGTTAAAAATGCGTCGGTAGAGCGATGTGGCGATATGGTGACATTTACAGTTGAGGCAGATGGCTTTTTATATAATATGGTTCGTATAATGGTAGGCACATTGCTTGGAATTGCCCAAGGCAGAATAGAGCAGGGTAGTGTAAAAGATATAATTTTAAGCAAAGAGCGTACCCGTGCAGGCGTTACTGTACCGCCTTATGGACTTTATCTAAACAAGGTTTTTTATGGGAGTGAAGATAGTGCCAAGGAAAATAAAAAATAATAAAAAAAGCTCCAACACAGCAAAAAATAAGGCGCAAAGCTCGTCAAACAAGGGCAAAACAAAGAGCTCGTTTGCGATTTTTAAAACTGTTGCAACTATTTTTGTTGTATTTTTGTTGTTATTTTTAGCGACAGAAACATTTGGCGTTGCAACTCTTTCTTCAATGTCGGACTCGGTAAAAAGTTTTGTAGCAAGCCTAAAAAGTGGCGAAGGTTATCCATACCAAATAAGCTCTAGCTCCGTTAAAAATATTGATATGATGTCTAATAATGTTTTTTTACTCACTGATAATGCAACAATTTCGCTTGATTCAACAGCAAAAGAAGTTGCCAAAATAAATCACACATATGCAAGCCCGGCAATTAGTATACAAGGGGGAAGAGCCGTTGTATATGACCGTGGTGGGTATAGATATATGGTTCAAAGCCGTACTGAAAAGTTGTTTGAAGGTGAAACAAAGCATAAGATTCTAACTTGCGATATGGGAAAATCAGGGAACATTGCAGTAGTAACGCTTGAAAAAGATTCTTACGGTGTTGTGACTGTATATTCAAATAAATTTACAAAAACGCAGTTTAAATGGGCGTGTTATTCAGAAAAAATTGTGGATGTTGCACTTTCTGATAATGGCAAATACCTAGCAGTTGCAGCAATTAGTGCAAAGGATGGAGAAGTTTTTTCAAAGGTTTATGTTTTTGATTTTAATTATTCAAAAGCAGTTGCAGTATTTGACTATCCAAAAACTTCGGTGTTCGATGTTGAATTTTCTAGCGCAGACAATATAATTGTAATGGGTGACAATTTAAGAAGCGTTATAAAAAATAAAACTCAGCGTCAAGAGGATGTTAGTTTTGAAACAAGCACTCTTATGAGATATTCAATGTCTGAAAGTGGAACAAATGCAGTTTTGTTATCTGAGTATGGCAGTGCAAATAAAAATATTCTAAAAGTGTATAACAAAAGTGGAAAAGAAGTTTTTAGCAAAAAGATTGAAAGTGCCGTTAAAAACATATATTGCAACGCAAACACAGTAGGCGTTTTGCTAGATGATAAATTAGTTATGTATGATATTAACGGTAACGAGAAAGAAAAAATTAAATCAAAAAAAGATAGTATTGATGTTTTGTTTTATGGTAGAGATACATATATTTATGCTATTGGAGAAATTATAAAATGCTCTTAACAAAAAACTTGATATAAATGCTAGATTGGTGATATAATATTTAAATACAGAAAAAATTGAGGTGGTTAAATGCTTGTTGATGTTCTTCTTATAATTATGTCAGTAATAATAATTAGGACGGGACTAAAACAAGGCTTTTTAGCCACTATAGTTAGTTTTATTGCTTGGCTTGCTGCCGCTTATTTTGTGCTAAAATATAGCCAGTACTTTGCACAGATACTTTACACAGGAGTTGTAAGGGATAGGGCTATTAAAAAAGTTAGCAAAACTCTAGAGGATGATTATGCATTTGGAACGGCTCAAAATCAATTTATGATGTTCTTAATGAGCATTTCAAAGCTACTAAATTCGGCATCAAGGTTCATAGATGTAGATACATCACAGCGTATACTTGATTTTGACCCAACAGGGATGAGCCTAGAACAAGTTTCAAGAACTATTACAGACAGTTTTCTAGCTCCCGTATTAATAGAAATTTGTGGTTGGATTGTTTCTGTTATTGGATTTGCAGTGCTAATTGTGATGTTTTCATCGCTTGGCAATATGGTCGCAAATACCATACAAATAACACCTCTTAGGAGTGTAGACAGATTGCTAGGCGGAGTTGTTGGGGTGCTAAAAGCCGTTGTTATGGTTGTTGTCATTTCATTTACTTTATATGCGCTTGTAGGAATTTCACAAAGTGATGTTGCATTTAAAAATGTTCAAGGAAACTCAGATAAAGTGCTGTTTTTTGCAAATGAAGTTGATAAATCAATTATAATAGAAATAGTTAGGGATAAAATCGCTTTTTAATTTTTAAGAAGTGTTTGTAATAAAGAATACAGCCAGAGTTATAAATAAAAGGAGAAAGTTATGAGCAATTTAAAAACGCAGATGGAAGATATTTTTGAAGGTGGACTTACTATACCAAACGCACTTTCAGCTGTTAGAATACTCTTAATCCCTTTGTTTGTTTACCTGTTTTATACAGGGGATGTTAAAGGGGCGCTAATAGTAATCATAGTGTCAGGAATTACAGATAGCCTAGATGGAAGAATTGCTAGAAAATATAACCAGATAACTGCACTTGGCAAATTGCTAGACCCAGTGGCTGACAAGCTTACGCAAATAACCATTGCAATTATGTTGTTTATTGAGTTTGAAAAGTCTGACAGTGGTTCAGTTCGCAGTTTTAGATTTGTGTTTTTGCTATTTCTTGCAAAAGAGTTGCTAATGATGCTTGGTGGAGTTGTTTTGCTTGCAAAAGATATTCGCCCAGGTGCAGCAGAAATGTATGGCAAGGTCTCAACTTTTACTTTCTATACAGTGATGCTCTTGATTATAGCTTTTGGTCCAGACTTTGGTGCTTTTAGAGAAATTTTTCAGTTCCACGAAATAACAGTTATGGTGCTCGTACTTATTTCAGCTGTGATGACAATTATAGCGTTTATTAGTTACATACCAGGAACAATAACAGAGCTTAAAGATAAAAAAACTGAAAAATAAATAATAAAAACATATAAATTAATATTTAATATAAATGACAAATAGGATTTTTAAGGAGTTTACAGATGAAGAAAATAATTTGCTCGAAATGCAAAAAAAATCCTGCTGTAATATTCATCTCAAGAATAGAGGGCGAAAAAACTATTCCAGAAGGACTTTGCATAAAGTGTGCAATGGATATGAATTTGGGCCCTGTAAAACAAATGATGGATAGCATGGGTGTTACTGAAGAAGATGTTGATGCCATAAGTGAGCAGTTTAATACTATTCTAGGATATGGAGAAGATGAAGACGGAGATTTTGAAGCAGGTGGTGCCCCAACATTGCCATCTTTTCAAGGTCTGTTTAATGCTATGGATATGGAGAATCAAGAGGACGATTTGGAGTCAGACATAGATTTTTTTGAGGCATTTGACGAACCAGAAGAAAAGTCAGTAAAAAGTAAAACCAAAAAAAATAGAAAAAAATCAAAAGGAAAAGGTAAACGTAAATATCTTAACCTTTATTGTACCGACCTTACAGAAAAAGCAAAATTAGGCAAAATTGATACAATAATAGGGCGACAAAAAGAAATTTATAGGGTAACTCAAATTCTTTGTAGGCGCTCAAAAAACAACCCTTGTCTTATAGGCGAGCCGGGTGTTGGAAAAACAGCAATTGCCGAAGGTTTGGCAATGAAAATTGCAAATAAAGATGTTCCAGCAAAGCTTGCAGACAAAGAAATACATTTGCTAGACCTTACTGCATTGATTGCCGGAACACAGTTTCGTGGGCAGTTTGAGAGTAGGATAAAAGGTCTTGTTGATGAGGTTAAAGCAGAGGGAAATATCATTTTGTTTATAGATGAAGTTCATAACCTTGTTGGAACAGGTGACGCAGAAGGTTCGATGAATGCTGCAAATATTTTAAAACCAGCATTATCAAGGGGCGAAATTCAAGTAATAGGTGCTACAACTTTTAATGAGTACAGGAAACACATCGAAAAAGATGCCGCATTAGAGCGTCGCTTTCAGCCTGTAAAAATTGAAGAGCCTTCGGTTGAAGATGCTTATAATATGTTAATAGGAATAAAATCGTATTATGAAAATTATCACAGGGTAGAGATATCTGATAGCTTGGTGCGTCGTGCTGTTATTTTATCAGAGAGATATATCAATGATAGATTTTTACCAGATAAGGCAATTGACCTTCTTGATGAAGCCTGTACTTGTGCAAACTTGCGAAATAAAGCGATAAGCGAGCACGAGATAAGCGAACGAAGACTTCTAGAAAATAGAGAAATGCTTGAAGAGCTTATGTCAGAAACTGAAGATGTAGATTATGAAGAAATAGCAAGACTAAAAGCAGAAATATTAACTCTAGAGCAAAAAATCGAATCGCTTTCAGAAAAAGTAAAGGATAACAGTGTTACAGAAAATGACATTGCAAAGGTTATTGAGCTGTGGACAGGCATACCTGCAAGCAAAATAATAGATAGCGATTTGAGGAAGCTTGCAAATCTTGAAGAGAATTTAAACAAAAAAATAATGGGTCAAAAAGAGGCGGTTTCCCTTATTTCTTCAGCAGTAAGGCGTAGTAGAATACAGATAAATCCTCACAGAAAACCCGCATCATTCATCTTTGTAGGTCCAACAGGAGTTGGAAAGACAGAGCTTGTAAAACAATTGTCATTTGAGCTGTTTGACACACCAGAAACGCTTATAAGGCTTGATATGTCAGAGTTTATGGAAAAGCATAGTGTATCCAGAATAATCGGCTCACCACCGGGTTATGTGGGCTATGATGAGGCGGGGCAACTTACAGAAAAAGTAAGACGCAAGCCATACTCCGTAATACTTTTTGATGAGATTGAAAAAGCGCATCCCGATGTTATGAATATTTTGCTTCAAATTTTAGATGAGGGCAAAATTACAGATGCACAAGGAAGAGCAGTAAGCTTTGAGAATACAGTAATAATAATGACTTCTAATGCTGGTAGCGAGCGAAAAGATGGTGCTATGGGCTTTGGAAAAACAAGCGAGCAAGCATCGAAGGATAAAGCAATGAAATCACTTCGTGAGTTTCTTCGTCCCGAGTTTTTAGGCAGGGTTGATGAAATTGTTGTGTTTAACGAATTGTCAGACGAAGACTACGAGGATATTGCAGTTCTTATGCTAGACGAGCTCAAAGAGCCTATACAGGACAAGGGAATAACACTCAAGTATGATAGTGATGTACCGGCTGCAATTAGAGCACAAATGGATTCTAATGTTAGGGGAGCCAGGGACCTTAGAAATGTGATAAGGCGAGAAGTAGAGGATAAAATAGCTAACTTAATTATAGACAGTCGTGGCAAATCTTTGACCGAAATTAGCGTATTTGTTAAGGATGATAAAATTTTTGTCAAAGGATTATAAAATCTTTTTAAAATCCTATTGACATGCGACGAAGATTATGTTATTATTATCAACGTCGCAAATATGCGGGTGTAGTTCAATGGTAGAATTCCAGCCTTCCAAGCTGGTTACGTGGGTTCGATTCCCATCACCCGCTCCAATTTGCTTTTTTTATGTGTGCTTGTAGCTCAGCCGGATAGAGCATCTGCCTTCTAAGCAGAGGGTCGGGGGTTCGAGTCCCTCCAAGCACGCCAGAGTGTTTGCAAGCAATGCGTTTGTTTTTGAGTAAGGTATATGGTGGGTGTAGCTTAGTTGGTTAAAGCGCCAGTTTGTGGCACTGGAGAGCGTGGGTTCGAATCCCATCATCCACCCCACTTTTTAAAATATGCATAGCAAAAATGCTTTGTACATTTTATATAAATAGAATTATTGGGGTGTCGCCAAGTGGTAAGGCAACGGACTTTGACTCCGTCATTCGTTGGTTCAAATCCAGCCATCCCAGCCATTAAAATAAAATCCATGTTTAAGGTATTTGCCAAGAACATGGTTTTTATTTTATAATATTTTATATTGTAATTTTTTAGATTTTTTAAAAGCTTCTACAGTTCTTATATTATAATTGCTTGCAACTCTCATAGCAATAAAATCATCATCCGCGTTTAACACCAAAATTATATTGTTGCTATTAAATAACGCACTTATTTTTTATTGTTTTCTCTAGTCCACTATAATCAATATTGACTTGTATCGTAGCGTATGTGGGCAACAGAAGAAAACTGAGTGAAAGAATAACAAAGACATTTCCATTGCCCGTATTTCTTTTGCTCGGATTTTAGGCGTGCAAAGAGAAGAACAAGAGCGAGTAAAGGTTATATTGAATTGTCATTAATCGTTTTTAGATATCGTAAAAACGCTTTAAATTATAAAAATAATATATGCAGAAACACTTTGAAAATATGGTATAATAATCATAAACGTTTTTTATAAAAGCCTGATTGGTTATAGATAAATTATAACCAAATTACGTTGTAATTATATTATAATAAAATGATTATTATTTTTATAGAAAGGGAGTAGTTATTTGCCTGGTTATGTTTTATTTACAGCTATAGTTTTAATTGCTTGTTTGCTTTGCAACAGGTTGTCCAATAAATTGGGAATTCCGATGTTGCTGGCTTTCATACTTTTGGGAATGTTCTTTGGCTCAGACGGTGTGCTAAAAATTCCGTTTGACAATTATATGTTTGCTGAACAAATATGCTCAGTAGCCTTAATATTTATTATGTTCTATGGAGGATTTTGCACCAAATGGAGCGAAGCCAGACCAATAGCCGTAAAAGCTATTTTATTATCCTCTTTAGGCGTTGTAATGACAGCGCTAATAACAGGACTATTTTGTTATTATGTGTTACATATTGAGCTGTTAGAGAGTTTTTTGATAGGCTCGGTTATCAGCTCTACCGATGCAGCCTCAGTATTTTCAATTTTAAGGTCCAGAAGACTAAATTTAAAATACAATACCGCATCTATGTTAGAGCTTGAAAGTGGAAGTAACGACCCAACTTCATATATGCTTACTGTGCTTTCTTTGGCTGCAATGAGTGGCACAGTTGATAGCAAAAAGATGACATATCTTATATTTGCGCAAGTAGTTTATGGGGTTGTATTTGGCGTGTTAGTTGCCATGGTTGCAATGTGGGTGCTTAGAAGGTTTAGATTTGCGACAGCTGGATTTGATGCAATTTTTGTTTTTGCTATTGCTTTAGTTGCTTATGCAGCACCGGCAATGCTTAACGGTAATGGATATTTAAGTGCTTATATTGTTGGCATAATTCTTGGAAATCAACCAATTAAAAACAAAAAAGCGCTTGTAAATTTCTTTGATGGATTTACAGGACTTATGCAAATGGTTATATTCTTTTTGCTTGGGCTTTTGGCTTTCCCTTCAAGCTTGCCAAAAGTAATGGTGCCATCAATCCTTATAGCAATATTCCTAACTTTTGTGTCACGCCCAGTGGCAGTGTTTGCAATACTTGCCCCGTTTAGGAGCAAATTAAATCAACAGTTGCTAGTTGCTTGGTCGGGACTTAGGGGAGCGGCATCAATTGTTTTTGCCATTATGGTAATGACAAGCCCTGTAAAAACGGATAATGACATTTTTCATATAGTATTTTGCATTGTCTTGTTCTCAATTCTTTTACAAGGCTCATTAATACCGGTATTTGCCCGCAAGCTTAATATGATTGACTCGGATTCCGATGTTTTAAAAACTTTTACGGACTACACTGGTGAAGTGCCAGTGCAGTTTATAAAGTTTACAGTAATTAAAGATCACCCATGGAAAGATAAGGCTATTAAAGATATTGTTTTACCACCGGATACGCTTTTAGTTTTGCTACAAAGGCATATGAGAAAATATGTTCCAAATGGTGACACGATACTTCAGGAAGGCGATATTTTAGTTTTAAGTGCCAAAGCTTTAGAAGGGTTTGAAGAAACCGGACTTTCTGAAATCTTTATAGGTCGTGATAGTAAATGGGCAGGAAAAACCGTTTCAGAAATGTCTATTGAACCTGATGAACTGGTTGTGATGATTCAAAGAAAAGGTGAAATAATAATACCTAGTGGTAGCACAATTATGGAGCAAGAGGATATTTTGGTAGTAAACCAAATGTAAATTATAAATATAAAAAGACCAGTTATACAAGCTTGTTTCTTGTATAAATCTGGTCTTAATTTTTAGCTAAAAATAAAATCCATTCTAAGTTAAAGGTTCTTAACCTGTTTGCTGTGTGACTTAATAGTGACCTCGCCATTTTCAGTGTTGAAAAAAACAGTACGAGCATAATCAGAACCAGTGTCTTCGGCTAAAAGCGTTATTCCGTGCTCTTTTAAAGATTGTTTTACAGCGACTATATTTTTGGCACCAATTTGATTTAAGTCTGAATTAGCGTTAGCTCTTTGAGAGTTCACTAGTTTAAACATAGTAGCTCCCCCCGCAATTTTTGCTACTATATTTCTTTTTGCGCATCCTTGACTAATCATTTGATTAATCATTTCAGGGACACAAGTATTTGCAAACCTATGCTTTTTTTCGATTGCGTCTTGCTCGTTATGAGCAACAGGCAACATAATATGTCCAAGAGCCCCGATTTTTCTAAGAGGGTCATAGAGGCATATTCCAACACAAGAACCTAATGCATAGGTAACAAGTACATCGGCGCTTTTAGCGACTTTCATATCTGCTATATTAACAGTAATTGTATTATTATTCATTTTGAATTCCTAATTTTAACATTATTTTTTCATATGATTCTTCATCGGGGAGATAGAACATATGAAAAGACTCTTCATCTTCAGATTCGATATAGTTGTTTACAACTAAAATATTGTCATAGTAGGTAAACAATTCTACCGCAACAGAGCTTAAAACGGCACCAAGCATATCTATACAAACATAAGGCAGAGATATTTTAATATCGGCGTCTAAAAAGGTGGCGACAGCACTGGTGTAAGACCCAATAAAGATATTGCATAATTCATTTAGGGCAGAAGTTTGCAATTCATTTAGGTCGTCTATATTTATTTCAGAGTCATCGCCGGGAAGAATTTTTTGCAAAATTCTCATTGCAAAATTTTTCCTAATTACCAATACAACTGTGCCATTTATTTCACCAGTTATAGATGTTATAGCAGACAAAACAATATTTTCATCTTGACCATCCAAAAAATCAGACATCTTATCGAACTCTAGGAATTCAACCGAAGGAAGATCTAATTTTAATTGATTATCTAAGATAAAGGCAAGTGATTTTGTGGCATTGCCCATCCCGATATTACCAATTTCTTGGAGGGCAGATTTATGCATTTCATTCATTTCTTTTACGCTATAACTAAACGACACATTATCATCTCCTTTACTTAAAATGTAAAGCCAAAACAAGCATAAAGTAAACTTGCTTATAAATTGCAACTGATACATAATAAGTTTAATAGTTTAGTATGTTTAAGCATTTAATTAGATATAATATCTTGTATAAAAGCCTTCAAATCCTTTAATCTTATAGGTTTGAAGGCTTTTTCATATTTTGTATGAATAAAACGATAATAACCGGAGAACAAAAAATTATTCTATTGTGGTTTTTTAGTACTAGAAAAATTTAGCAACAGTTTCCATAATTCTATCAGGTTTAAATGGTTTTACAATAAAGTCAGCAGCACCTAGTTTTAAAGCTTCTAAAACTAATTTTTCTTGTCCAAGTGCAGAGCACATAACAATGTTAGAATTAGCATCATATTCTTTAATTTCACGCAGTGCTTGGATACCGTCTTTTTCCGGCATAGTAATATCCATTATAATCAAGTCGGGGCTTTCGGCCTTATATTTATCGACTGCTTCAGCGCCATTTTCAGCCTCAATAATGTTTGTGTAACCACCTTGAGTTAATGTGTTTTTTATCATCATTCTCATAAACGCAGCATCGTCTACTAACATAATTTTTTTAGACATAACAATTTCTCCTTTGAATTACAAAACTTTTATTATTTCACTTGGATTAAGTATTTCAGTAATTCTTACTCCGTAATATTCTTCTACTACAACGACATCTCCGGTTGCAATTTTTTGTCCGTTTACTAAAATATCAACAGGCATTCCCGCTTGTTTATCAAGCTCGATAATAGACCCATTAGAAAACTCTAAAATATCTTTTATAGTTTTTTTAGAGTTACCAAGCTCTACAGAAATTTTTAAAGGAACAGACATTATAAGCTTTAAATTTTCTGATGTTTCGCCAGACATTTGAGAAGCGCCACCCGAAAAACCCTGAAAAGAAGCAGGTGCAACATTGTAGTTTGCCTGTGGTGCTGGTGTGTGTTGCGGTTGGGCTTGTGGCTGTGGAGCTGGTTGCTGAGGTGGTGCAACAGGCTGTTGAACTGGTGGGGGAGGAGTTGGTGCTGGTGGTGCTGGGGTTTGTTCTGCTTGCACAGTTTCTCCCTTATTTGCTCCAATTGGTTCTTGAGCAAAGGTTTGGTTTCCTTCAACATTAAAAAGAGTGTCTAGCAAAGTTCTTGCAAAATCAATAGGCATTACGCTTGCAAATTCGCTATCTAAAACACCGTCAACCTGCAAATTGAATCTAACAATAATAACATCATCATTATCTTCAAAATATCTTAAACTGAAATTCTCATCAGCTTTAACCTCAAATGATGTAGGTGTTGATATGTTAACTGTTGTGTTTAAAAATTGTGCAAGAGCTGTGGAAGCACTTCCCATCATTTGATTCATAGTTTCACAAATAGCGCTTGTACTAATTTCGTCCATTACAAATTCTACATCGGGGTCGTGTTCCATTTGCAAAAGTATTTCAACAATTTTTTGCACATCCTGCATCTTAAGCAAAAACACATTTACACCAGAAAGTCCCTCAATATAATTGATTTCAACTCCAACACCAGGTGTAAGTGATTTAAATTCAAAATTATTTGATGTTGTAACTTCTACTTTAGGAACAGTAATATAAACCTTTTTATTTAGAAGTGTAGAAACAGCAGTTGCTGCAGCACCCATACTTATATTTAGCATTTCACCGATGGTATCGATTTCCATTTCGGTAAACAAATCTTTTGTTGAACCCAAGTTGTTCAGCCTCCTATGTCCGATTTAATATTGTTAATTTTTATTGCGTAGTTTTTATTTTCGATTCCGACAGTGCCTTCAAACCAAGGGTTTCCTTCAATTAAAACTTCAACAAAATCGGACGCTTTTCTTTCATTTAGAATTATTACATCTCCATTTTGCAATCCCAACAAATCTTGAACTTCAATTTCCGTAGAGCCAAGAACACCGGTAATATCAAGCGTTGATCTTTTGAGTGAGTTTAAAATATACTCTTTTCTTAGCTCTTGCTTGTCATCACCTTTTTTGTTGTAATTTCTAGAATCCAAAAGAGGGAACAGTTTTTCAAATAAAGTTGTAGGTATACATATATTCATATTGCCCTTAACACCTTGAATTTCAACTTCTAAAACAATAATAGCAATTGTAACATCTGGTGGAACAAATTCGATTATTCTAGAATTTGTTTCCAGAGAATTCAAAGTGTGTTCAACCTCAATATAGTTTGCCCATGCATTATTTAAATGTGGAATCATTAAATTAAAAATGTATTCCATAATTGAAAGCTCAATGTCTGTGTAATCTCGTTCAATATTTAAAATGTTACCGTTACCACCTAAAAGCAAATCCATAACAGCGAAAGACAAAGGCCTTGCAATCTCAATCAAAACTTGCTCATCTTCAATTTTTGCCCTATCACAAGTCATACCCATCATTCCAACAAGAACAGAATCCTCCAAAGCATTGTTAAACTCTTTGTACTCTTCTTCTTCAACATGAGTAATTTCAATTTGGCAGTTTTGCCTTAAAACACTTGTGAGCTTCATACTGAAAAAACGAGCAAAAATATCAAAAATATTTGTAAGATATTTTATTTGATTCTTTGTTACTTTCCTCGGAGATCTAAAATCATATTCTTTTACTTTTTGCGATGTTCGTTCTTGTTCCATTTGGTCAATATCAAGTTCACCACTACGCAAATTGCCAAGCAACTCGTCTATTTGCTGCTGACTTAAAACATTAGCCATATTGTCACCCGACTTTAATCTACATTTTTTTATTTTAAAGTTGTAAATCTCGAATAAAACAAAACACAACTACTACTATATTAATATAGTATAACTGTAAGCTCCTCAAAATTGCAAACAAATAAACATAAATATTTTTTGCTAAAACATAGTAAATACAAATTGTATTCTTTTTTTGCATAATATTTTATTATTTAACAATTACATTCTATTTACACTTTTATCTACACTAATAAAGATAACATTACTATCATATAAAGTCAAGAATTTAGGTTAAAACATACTAAAAAATGTTTTTTTCTAAAAAATGAATCCTATTTTATATAAAATTTTAGTTCAAAACAACAAAAAGATATCAAAATGCCAAAAATATTGCAAGTTTTCCATTTTAAATTATAAAATATAATAGAATAATAGTATGATTACTTTATAAGTTAATACCATTATAAAAAATGTCTAAAACTTTAAATTATTAAAATTAAAAATAGAAAATTGAATAAAATGTCATATTTTGGCATAAAGTTTACAAAAAAGCAGTATTTTGCTAAAGTTTATTGACAATTTGAATATTAAATATTATAATTAAGCAAGTAAGTTTGTAGTTTTATATATAATTGTGGTTTTTATTACAAACAAATTTAACAAAATGACCAACTGGTCTGTAGTGTTATATCATATTTTTAAAATCTTATTATTATATATTGCAATTGAGCGTGAATAAAATGAATGAAAAAGAGGTAATGTCATGAGTAGAGATAATACGATGGATTCTATGCTTGAAATGTTTATTTATGAGACGACAGAGCTTGTAACTCAGCTAGAAAACATAGCGCTAGATAGCAGTGAGGAATCTAGTGCGCTAGAAAGTGAAATGAATGAAGTTTTCCGAATTGTTCACACGATTAAGGGAGCTGCAGCAATGATGGACTTTAACAGCATTTCATCTCTTGCTCATTCACTAGAAGACGCTTTCTTTTATATAAGGGAAAATCAGCCCGAGAATGTAGATTATTCTTCGCTTACAGATGTAACACTAAGAACCATAGACTACATTAAGGAGCAAATTGCAATAATTCAGGTTGACCCTGATAGTGCTAGAAATAGTGAGGGCACCGACGAAGAGGCAGAAGATATTTTAGGTGAAATCAAAAGCTTTGTATCTTCGCTAAAAGGTGAAACTCAAGGTGCAGACGCTCAAGACACCGCTAAACAAGAAATAATACTAGATGACGGTGTGGTCAATGTTGATAATAACAAGGATTTTGAAATTAATTTGGATAAGGAACATACAGGAGAAAATGAGTACAAGGCATTATTGATGTTTGAAGACGGTTGTGAAATGGAAAACCTAAGGTCTTTTAAAGTGCTTAAAAACTTAGAAGATATGGCGGATATAGTTAGCACAAATCCTTCTAATATTCCTGGTGATTCTGCAACAACTGAAAAAATTAAACAGGATGGATTTGAAATAATTCTTAGAACAGACCTAGGTTTTGAAGATGTTAGAAATCATCTTTCAAGCACTTTGTTTTTAAAGGAATTATATGTTGAGCCTGTTCAAAAAGAGGAAGAGCCTCAAGCGGCGTCAGAGGATAAACAGGAGAAAAAGGAAGACGATAAAGGCACTAAAAAGTCAGCACCGGCTAAAAAAACAGTGGCGCCAGCGGCACAGCTTAATGTTAAACAAAGCATAATAAGCGTTAATCTAGAAAAACTGGACAAGCTTATGGACTTGGTAGGAGAGCTTGTGATTTCTCAGGAAATGGTTGTACAAAATTCAGAGCTCGATGGACTTGTTTTAAATGATTTTCAAAAAGCGTCAAGACAGCTTCGCAAAGTAACAACAGAAATTCAAGACGCTGTAATGTCGATTAGAATGGTTCCAATCTCGGCAACATTCCACAAAATGCAACGAATAGTTCGTGATATGAGTAAAAAGCTTGAAAAAGATGTAAAGTTGGAGCTTGTGGGAGAAACGACTGAGGTTGATAAAAATGTTGTAGAGCATTTAACAGACCCATTAATGCACATTATTAGAAATTCTATGGATCACGGAATAGAGAGCACAGAGGACAGAATTGCACTTGGTAAACCAGCGATTGGAACAGTTACTCTAGAGGCTAGAGATGAGGGCGGAGATATTCGCATAATCATAAGGGATGACGGCAGAGGACTTGACCGTGATAAGCTCTTGCAAAAGGCTATTTCTCAAGGTCTTGTAAGAGAAAATGACGACACACTCGCAGATAAAGACATATATTCTTTGATTTTCAAACCAGGATTTTCTACCAAACAGCAAGTAACAGAGTTTTCCGGTAGGGGAGTTGGAATGGATGTTGTAAACTCTAATATGGAAAAAATTGGTGGAAAAGTTTTGGTTGATAGTACCCCAGGTGAGGGAACGGTAATCACCCTTAAAATACCACTAACTCTTGCCATAATTGATGGTATGAAAGTTCAGGTTGGGGATTCGATTTTTGTAATTCCGATTACTTCTATTAAAGAATCATTTAGGGTAGATACATCTTCCATAATTTTAGATGATTGCAATAGTAGTGAAATGATAATGATTAGAGGAGAATGTTTACCAATTCTTAGACTGCACGATTATTATAATTTGCAATCAGCAACTAAGAATCTCAAAAAGGGAATTGTAATAATTGTCGAGAATGAGTCAAATGTTATGTGCTTGTTTGCGGACAAAGTTATAGGCGAGCAACAGGTTGTTGTAAAACCGTTGCCTAAATATATTAAAGATGTAAAAGGCATATCAGGATGTACGGTTATGGGAGATGGAAGCGTTTGCTTAATCTCGGATGTTACCGATATGTTTAAATTTTAGCTTTACCTATTTTAAAACAAGGCTAAAACTAGAATGAATGAAAGGAGAGCTAAAAAATGACCGATTTACAAAAAGATATTTTTGATGCTAACATTGATGAAGATACCCAAAAAGGCAAGTATTTAACCTTTTTTATAGAGAGTGGAGTATATGCAATTGAAATTAAATTTGTAACAGAAATAATAGGTATTCAACCAATAACAATAGTTCCGGAGGTTCCATCGTACGTAAAAGGAATTATAAATTTAAGAGGAAAAATTATCCCCGTTATGGATGTTAGGCTTAGGTTTAAAAAAGAGCCTCTAGAGTATAACGATAGAACTTGCATAATTGTCGTAGATGTTAACGATGTTTCACTTGGACTTATTGTTGATAGTGTTTCTGAAGTACTGGAAATACCGGATGAAGAGATTGTGCTTCCGCCAGATATGAATAAATCAGCGGAAAATAGATATGTAAAAGCTATTGGCAAGGTTGAAAATGGTGTTAACTTAATTTTAAGTTGTGAAAAACTTTTAGGCGAAGAAGTTTTTGAAGAATCTGCGCAACAATCTTAATATCTAATATAGTTTTATACACTTAAAAAATAATTTTTTGGGGAGAGTTTTATGAGAAAACGTTATAGAAATTTTAAAATTGGCAAAAGATTTTTAGTAGCATTTTTAGCACTTATTTTTATCTGGGTTTTTTGTGTTGGATACACAATGGCAAATGTTACAAAGCTAGACAAAGCGTCTAGAGGCTTGTACGATAATGGAACACAGCCAGTTGCAGATATGTCACTTATGGCAACTAACTGCCAAAAAGCATATGCTTATTTAACTGAAATTGTAGCAACAGATGATTTAGAAATGGTAAATCAAATAGAAGTTGCTATAAATGCAGAACTTGCATCTCTTAATGAAAAAAACGAAGCCTTTGAAAAAAAGGTAAAAGATGTTGATTACATAAAAAATTCAGAAGAGTATGCAGCTTTTGTTGCAACAGTTGAGGTTGTAAACAATTTGGCAGATAAAGTTGTTCCCTTGGCAAAAGAAAATAGAGACGACGAAGCAAATGCTATTTTGGTAACGCAAGGGCGTCCTCATTTAGTATCAGGAATTAAAGCTATTAACGATTTAACAGAAATGATTTCCGCAGATGCCGAAAAGACTCTAGAGCAAAATAGAAAAGATGTAAAAAATGTTAGAGTATACGGTGCAGCATTTTGCTTTATCGGTTTGTTTGTTGCACTTTATATAAATATTGCAACAATTAAAGAAGTTATAAGGGGAACAAAAATTGTTAGAGATACAATAATTGAAATTAGTAAGGGTCACTTAGATGCAAGGGTTGAATATGATTCTAAGAACGAAATAGGAGAAATAGGACATAAAATCAACAGTTTTGTTGATGAATTACAGTCAAGCGTGCTTGGTGCAATGCAAAAAATTGCTGATGGTGATGTGAATTTTGCATTAGAAAGTACAGACGATGGAGATTTAATAACTCCAACCTTGAATAATACTCTAGCTTCAATAAATGAGTTAGTAACAGAGACAAATATGTTGCTTAACGCAGCGTCAGAGGGCAAGCTTGATGTAAGAGGTGACGCTGAGAAATTTAAGGGTGGTTACAGAGAAATTATTGAGGGCGTAAATGAGACTCTAGATGCAATTATAAAACCAATCGACGAGGCATCAGTTGTTCTAAATGAAATGTCTGCCGGCAATCTTCAAATGAGAGTTGAAGGTGACTACAAAGGTGACCACGCACACATTAAGAATGCTGTCAATGATACCTGTGATTTTATGAACAATGTTATTGACGATGTTGCAGATGTTCTTACAAGCGTTGCAAACGCAGATATAAACATACAAGAAGTAAATGAATATCAAGGCGATTTCTCTGTTATTTCAACATCACTAAATAGAATAATTGATGGTCTAAATGAAATTATGAACGGCATCTACGCAGCATCAGAGCAAGTAGCATCAGGCTCGGGGCAAATTGCAGATACAAGCGT
>CAZEKQ010000007.1:0-57539 GCA_964512735.1 uncultured Eubacteriales bacterium
AAAATTGATACTTGACTATATTTTTTTAAATTGCTATAATTATACAAAATAAAAGTTTTGTATAATTAAGGGGAGTAGAAAAGTTATAAAAGTCTGTTTATTCGTTTAATTACTAACATTTTATCTATTAATCTATTATTTTAAATTAAGTATAAATAAAATAAATACAAAACGCCCTTACCGCTTGCAAAAACAAGTTGCAAGATATAAATAGAATTATTCCTTACTGCAAACAAAACTGCAAACAAAATCCTAAAATATTAAGTTTTGCTTTGAAAATTTTATACAAATCTTTAAATAACTCTTATTATATACAAAATTTTATTAACTGTTATAATTATAATAGTTTTATATTCTTTCGGAGGTTTTAAAATGATAACTCGTGCTGATTACCACACTTTTCCATCTATTATGGTTGATTTTTTAAATTATTTAGCCGCTATAAAAAATCAATCTAATTTAACTGTTTCTGAATACGCTAGTGATTTGAGGACATTTTTTAGATTCCTTAAAGTTTCACGGGGGCTTGTCTCCCCTACCGAAGAATTTGAAAACATCAATATTTCTGATATTGATACAGATTTCATAAAAACAATTACACTAAGCGATGCTTATGCATTTTTGTCGTATTGTAAAGATGATAGAGATAATAATGCAAAAACTAGAGCTAGAAAAGTTTCAACTTTGCGTAATTTTTTTAAATACTGTACGATTCAGGCAAAAATCTTGGATGAAAACCCAATGCAAGAACTGGATACTCCAAAACTGCCAAAAACACTACCAAAGTACTTAACTCTGGAGCAAAGTCAAGAGCTTTTAAAACATAGTGCAACAGGAAAATTTAAAGAGCGGGATTATTGTATAGTTACATTATTTTTGAATTGTGGCCTTCGTTTATCAGAGCTTGTTAGCCTGAATTATACTGACATTCGTGATGATGGTACAATGCGTGTAATCGGAAAAGGAAATAAGGAGCGCACAATTTATCTTAATAATGCGTGTATTTATTCTATAAAAAATTATATGGAGGTTAGACCTGTAGAGGGCGTAAAAGATAAAAAAGCTTTGTTTTTAAGTAACCGACTTCAAAGAATAAGCCCTAAAACAATTCAACATATTGTTTACACAGCACTCGAAAAAAGTGGACTTGCAAATCAAGGTTTTTCAGTTCATAAGCTTAGGCACACAGCTGCAACCCTTATGTATCAACACGGTGATGTTGATTTGCTTGTTTTAAAAGAAATTTTAGGGCACGAGAATTTAGGAACAACTCAAATCTATACACATATTGTTGATGAGCAATTAAAAAAAGCGGCTCAAGCAAATCCTTTAAGCGAAGAAAAACTAGATTAAATACTAATTAAAAGTTAAATTTTGAAGCAAATATCATTGTAGTAATTGTATCAATTATTGCAGAAAATAACATTATAACCAGTAAAATAGAAAATCTAATCGAATATTTTTTAAATAAATTTCCATGTTTATTTTGTGTTTTCCCAGATATGATATTATAAATTTCATACGACATTATAAAGCTTTCATTACAACCAAATAATAAAGTGGCGGTAGAAACTATAGCACTTGGAAAAATTACTGTCATACAATATCCTGCGCCACTCATTGAATAAGTGCTGTAAAGATAACCTGAAACTACACCGATTCCAACGCCTCTAAACAGTGGCACGATAGCGATTATTGGAGCACCAACAGCGCACAAGCCTGATGTAAATACCACTAACAGAAAAAGCAGACAAACGCTAAATGAATTGATAAAAGTTTGAAAGAAAGATTGCGTAGTTCTAAGCATTGTATAGTCAGAAAACATTATTACAAGTCTTGCATTTAGCATATTATCTGTATGTTTTACTGAAATTGCACCGATAATCATTCCGGAAAAGAACAAAGAAACTAGAGTAAACATTTTCCATTCTTCTCTTAAAACCATTTTAATTCTTGTAAAATCATATGTTTTATGCTTGTATTGTTTTCTTCTTCTGTTATGTAAATTTATACTTGTCCCTTTACGCATATGATTTCCTCCGTTTTTCATTTAATATTTAAAAGACAAACATTAATTTGTTTGTCTTTTTTATTTTACTTTTTTATTTTCTTATTAACTGATACAACGCCTCCAAATCCAGACATTATAATCATAAGTAAAATTGCAGTTACTGTAAGCGAACTTATAGTCCCACCATTTGCAATTGCTACAAATGAAGTAATGACAATTGCCAGAGGAATACTTGTAAATACTCCAATCATCAGACCTTTTTTTCTTATACATCTAGCAGATCCATATCCACCTAAAAAAGCTGCGAGCATTGCAGAAATTAGAGCCATAACAGGAACGCTTTTTTCTGTATAATCGAGCCTTACCATTTTAAAAGAGCATATCGAAAATAAGATGAACAATGACGCAGTACCAAAGGCAAAGCCCTTTAAAATTGCAGTTGCATACTGCTTTGCTTCACTGTTTTCATTAATAGAAGCTTTTGTTTTTCTTTTTGCAGCGCTTGAAGTCATAAAAAAATCCCCCCACATCATTAATAAATGATATGAAAAGGGATTACAATTTATGCAACTATTTTTTGTTGTTCTTATTTTCTTTATCTGCAAGTTTTTTTGCTTTTGCAGCGTCAAGTGCTGCTTGTTTATTTGCAATCATTTTTTCACTAGCTGTGATGTTTGTAATAATGGATGTGCGAGTAACACGAATTTTTATTCTGTCTGCCCCTGTTTCAATAACAATAGAATCATCTCTAAGAGTAACAACTCTTCCCATAATTCCACCAGCAGTTACAATTTCATCACCGATTTGAAGTGTTTCACGCATTGCAGCGTCTGATTTTTCTTGATTTTTTTGTGGTCTTATCATTAAAAAATAAAGAGCAAAAAACATTGCAACTAGCATAATAATTGATAAAAATTGTGAACCTTGATTTGCCTGTGCACCTTGTGCGCTTTGCATCATTATAAGATAATTTGAAAATTCCATTTTTTTACCTCCGTTGAGTTAATGTTTATATTATATCCTTTATTAAGTATCTGTGCAAGTGAAAATTTTATATACGAGTATCGAGCATATCCACATATTTTTCTTTAAACTCTGTAAATGTTCCGTTTTCAAGATTTTCACGAATTTTTTCCATTAGAGTATTATAAAAATAAAGATTATGAATAACACAAAGCCTCATTCCAAGCATTTCTTTACTTTTGAATAGGTGTCGAATATATGAGCGAGAATGTCTTTGGCAAGTGGGGCAATCACAAGTGGGGTCAAGCGGATTATCATCTCTTGCATATTTTTCATTGTTGATATTTATAACCCCAGACCATGTAAATAAGTGACCGTGTCTTGCATTTCTGCTAGGCATTACACAATCAAACAGGTCTACCCCCCTGCTTACAGCCTCTAGAATATTACCTGGGGTTCCAACGCCCATAAGATAGCGGGGTTTGTTATCTGGCATATATGGCTCTACTGCGGATATAACACGGTACATATCTTCTTTGGGTTCTCCAACGGCAAGTCCACCTATAGCGTATCCATCTAAATCAAGCTTTCCAATAGTTTTCATATGCTTTATTCTCAAATCATCAAATACGCAACCTTGATTTATTCCAAAGAGCAATTGCTTGTTATTTATTGTGTCATGCAGTGCATTAAGACGCTCCATTTCATCTTTGCAACGATATAGCCAGCGAGTAGTTCTGTCGCACGATTTTGTCGCATATTCAAGTGTTGCAGGGTTTGCAACGCACTCATCAAAAGCCATTGCTATTGTTGAGCCTAAATTTGATTGTATACGCATACTTTCTTCAGGTCCCATAAATATTCGTTTGCCATCAACATGAGAAGAAAAATAAACACCTTTTTCCTCTATTTTGCGAAGGCTTGCAAGTGAAAAAACCTGAAAACCACCACTATCGGTTAAAATTGTTTTATCCCATCCGGTAAACTTGTGAAGCCCACCCATTTCTCTTATTAATTGGTCGCCCGGTCTTACATGAAGATGATATGTGTTGCAAAGCTGAACTTGGCAATGTATTTCTTCTAAATCATAGGCTGAAACGGCACCCTTAATAGCTCCAGATGTTGCAACATTCATAAAAGCTGGTGTTTTAACTCTTGAATGTACTGTCTGAAAATCGCAAAGTCTTGCGTTTCCTTCTTTTTTAATTACTTTAAACATTTTTCCTCCTAAGATATAATCATTGAATCTCCAAAACTGAAAAATCTATATTTTTCATCAACTGCAGTTTTATATGCATTCATAGTATTATCATAGCCACAAAAAGCACTAACAAGCATTATGAGGGTGCTCTCAGGCAAGTGAAAATTTGTTATAAGCGCATCTATACATTTAAACTCATATCCTGGATAAATAAAAATATCCGTCCAGTCTTCATATTCTTCAATTTTGCCAAGTTTGCAAGCCACAGATTCAAGGGTTCTACAGCAAGTTGTCCCAACTGCAAAAACCTTTTTGTTTTTATTTTTTGTATCATTAATTAACTTTGCAGTTTCTTTTGGCAACCAATAATGCTCCGAATGCATTTTATGTTCTTCGATATTATCTGTTTTAACAGGTCTAAAAGTACCAAGTCCTACGTGCAAAGTAACATAGCCAATACCGACACCCTTAGCTTTGATTTTTTCAAGTAATTCATCAGTAAAATGCAATCCCGCAGTTGGTGCAGCAGCAGAGCCTAATTCTTTTGAATAAACTGTTTGATATCTCTCATTATCTAAAAGCGTTTCTGTTATATAGTGTGGCAATGGCATTTGTCCAATTTTATCAAGAACATTAAAAAAGTTGCCTTCATAATAGAATTTTGCAATCCTATTTCCATTTGGTAAAACATCAATTATCTCAGCTTTTAAAAGTCCCTCGCCAAAAATGAATTTTGCACCTTTTTTTGCTCGCCTACCAGGGCCAGTAATTGCTTCCCAAATATCACTACCTTTTTGATTCAACAATAAAAATTCGACTTTTGCTCCTGTTTCCTCCTTTATTCCATAAAGTCTTGCTGGCAAAACTCTTGTATTATTCAGAATTAAACAGTCACCCTCGCTCAAAAAGTCAAGAACATCTGAAAAGTGCTTATGTTCTAATTTGCCACTGCTTTTATCTATATGTAACAACCTAGAATTATCCCTTTTTTTAAGTGGATTTTGGGCAATTAATTCCGTAGGTAAATCATAATAAAAATCACTTTTTTTCATACTAATCTCCTGTTGAAAACATTTTTAAAAAATATTTGACTAAAAATAATTATAATGGTATGATATCTGTAATTTAATAGCATATTAACAGATAGAGGTGCGTCATTTATTAGTAGCATTTTTAAGGTTACCGAATACTAATGATTTAATGCGAAAGGAAATGTCGCCGAAGTATTGCAACAATTCGGTAGTTGTAATGCTGGTTGTATAGTTAAAAGCTATGCAACTGTCATCATTGTATTGGTGGAGTGCTATCAATTTTAGGACTGTCCTAGAATAACACTTCTCATATTATATTGCAATGATGACCGGTTTACAACCGGTTTTTTTATATATTATCAGTTTGTATCGAAAAGATGGAGGAAAAGCACTATGAGAAAGTACAATGTAGGTATAATTGGCGGAACAGGTATGGTTGGACAAAGATTTGCAGCTATGCTTGAAAATCACCCTTGGTTTGATGTTAAGGTTATTGCAGCGAGCAAACGCTCTGCTGGAAAAACATATAAGGAAGCCGTTGGTAGTCGCTGGACTATTGAAACTCCTATGCCAAAATCAATGGAAGATGTGGTTGTTTTAGATGCAACAAAAGACATTGAAGAAATCTCTAAAAAAGTTGATTTTGTATTTTGTGCAATAGACCTTGATAAGGAAGCTACAAAAGAACTTGAATACGCCTATGCAAAGGCAGAATGTCCAGTGGTTTCAAACAACAGCGCGCACAGGCATACACCTGATGTTCCTATGATTATTCCAGAGATTAACGCAGAGCATTCAAAAATAATTTCATCACAAAGAAAAAGACTTGGGACAAAGCGAGGATTTATTGCAGTAAAATCTAACTGCTCTTTGCAAAGTTATGTTCCTGCATTATACCCGCTTTCAAAATATGGTGTAAAAGATGTTTTAGTTTGCACATATCAAGCAATATCAGGTGCTGGAAAAACATTTGAAACATGGCCTGAAATGGTTGACAATGTTATACCTTATATTGGTGGCGAGGAAGAAAAGTCTGAAAAAGAGCCACTAAAAATTTGGGGCAAAATTCAAAATGATGAGATTGTTCCGGCACAGTCACCTAATTTTACAGCTCAATGTATTCGTGTACCTGTTTCAAATGGTCACCTTGGTGCAGTTTTTGTAAAATTTGATAATAAACCAAGCAAACAAGAAATTTTAGATGTATGGACTAACTTCAAAGGCAGTGCTCAAGAGCTAAACCTTCCAAGTGCTCCAAAACAGTTCCTAAATTATTTTGTTGAGGATAATTTGCCACAAACAAATCTTCAACGAAATCTTGAAAATGGAATGGCTATTTCAATTGGCAGACTAAGAGAAGATACTCAGTATGATTACAAATTTGTATGTCTTTCCCATAACACACTAAGAGGTGCCGCTGGCGGAGCTGTTTTGTTAGCTGAGCTTCTTTGTGCACAGGGATATATTGACTGATTTGGAGGGTTAATTAAATGAAAAAAAGTGTTTTTACAGGTGCTGGAGTAGCTATTGTAACACCATTTGGAAAAGACGGAAAAATAAATTATGATTTGTTTGGAAAGCTAATAGACAGGCAAATTGAAAATAGTACAGACGCTATTATAGTTTGTGGAACTACCGGAGAAAGTCCGGTGCTTGACCACGACGAGCACGCCGCAGCTATTGACTTTGTTGTGAGTTATGTTGGTGGCCGTGTTCCTGTAGTTGCGGGAACAGGCAGTAACGATACAGCATATGGTCTTAGGCTCTCTAATGAGGCAGAAAAAGCAGGTGCTGACGCTTTATTGATGGTTACACCTTACTATAACAAAACATCTCAAAGTGGTCTAATTAAGCATTACAACTATATTGCAGACAGAGTTTCTGCACCGATAATATTATACAATGTTCCAAGCCGTACAGGTGTGGATATTAAGCCTGAAACTTATCTAGAACTCTCAAAGCACGAAAAAATAGTTGCAACTAAAGAAGCTAACGGTAATATAGCGGCTCTTGCAAAAACAATTTCGCTTTGTGGTGACAACCTTGATGTTTACTCTGGAAATGACGACCAAATTACTGCATTTATGTCGCTTGGTGCAAAGGGAGTTATTTCGGTTATATCTAATGTAATTCCCAAAGATACACATGATATGGTTTATAAATATCTTGATGGCGATGTAAAGGCGAGTGCAAATCTTCAGTTAAAATATATGAATCTTTGCAGTAGTTTGTTTATGGATGTCAATCCAATTCCTGTTAAAGAAGCGCTTGTAATGATGGGATTTGATGTTGGGCAGTGCCGTATGCCTCTAGCTCCCCTATCTGACTGTGCAAAAACTACACTTGAGAATACACTCAAAGAATACGGATTAATTTAATATAAAAACGGCAAGGATGTGAAAAAATGAACAGCATTTTACTTAGTGGTTGCAATGGTCAAATGGGTAAGTCTATTGCAAGCTGTGTTGAGCAACGAGATGACTGTAAAATCGTTGCAGGACTAGATATTTCAAATACAAAGAATGGTTCTTTTGATGTTTATAAATCTGTAGAAGATTTTAAGGGTGAAGTAGATGTAATTATTGATTTTTCTCATCCGTCTTCACTAGAAAAGCTACTTGATTTTGCTATTAAAACAAAAACTCCGGCTGTAATTGCAACAACCGGTTTGTCAGACAAACAAATTCAAAGTATAAAAGACGCATCAAAAATAGTGCCTATATTTTTTTCTGCTAATATGTCGCTAGGCATCAATCTTGTAAAAGAACTTGCACAAAAAGCTACAAAGGTTTTGGGCGCAAGTTTTGATATTGAAATAGTTGAAGCACATCATAACAAAAAAATTGATGCACCAAGTGGTACGGCTTTAATGCTTGCGGATGCTATTTCAGAGCAGTTTGTTGACCCACCAGCATATGAGTTTGATAGACACTCAAAAAGGGTAAAAAGAGAAAAAAACGAAATAGGAATTCATGCAGTTCGTGGCGGAACAATCGTAGGCGAACACGAAATAATTTTTGCAGGACACGATGAAATTATAAAAATTAGTCATACCGCAATGTCTAAAGAAATTTTTGCAACAGGTTCTATAAATGCGGCATTGTTTATTTGTGGTAAGCCAGCAGGTCTTTATTCGATGAATGATTTAATTGATTCAGAATAAAAATAAAAGGAGTTTTAGATATGAAAATAATCGAAAACATTACATTAACAGAAGATGTGACCCTTATCTCTCTTCAAGATTCCCCTGCCGATATTAAAACTATATCGGATGTTTTTGGTATGATTTCTAATGCTGATATTGATGTTGATATGATTTCACAAACTCCACCAACTGGCATTACGACGAATCTTTCGTTTACTGTTAATTCTGATGATTTTTCTAAAGTTCTTGTAATTGCAAAAGAAATTAGGGAAATAGATTCTAATATCAAAATTAATGTCAGTAGCGGAAATTGCAAGGTTTCTGTTATAGGCGATGGTATGCGAGGAAAACCTGGAGTTGTTTCAAAAATCTTTAGCGCACTATCACAGGTTGATGTTGATATTATTATGATAACAACATCTGAGGTAGATATTTCTTTGCTTGTTGGAAAATCTGATTCCGAGCTTGCGGTGCAAGCAATAACCGATGTGTTTAAATAGTTTCGAAATTTAATTTTTAGTTTTTATTTATGGGTTCTGTATTTTACAGAGCTCATTTTTTTACATAAAAAAAGCCCCTTTGTTAATGAACTAACGAAAGAGGCAATTAGTGGGGCAAAATTATGTTTAAATATTGATAATTTATTTATCGTCTGGGAAAGGTATAACCATTTTTACTCCATCAACTTCAACTATTTTTGAAGGCATTCCATAAACATTTTTAATGCACTCAGTTGTCATTGATTCGATATCACCATATGAATATATCTTAGAATCTCTTAAAAACAAAAATCTATCGCAGTATCTTAAAGCTAAATTTAAATCATGAATGACTATTGCAACGGCGATATTTTGCTCTTTAGAAATTGTCTTTACCAGTTTTAGCGCTTCATACTGATTTTTAGGGTCAAGGTTACTTGTAGGCTCATCTAAAAGCAAAAGCTTAGGTTGTTGTGCCAAGGCCCTAGCGAGCATAACTTTTTGAAACTCTCCACCACTAAGTTCGTCGATAAATCTCATTTTGAAATCTGTCAAATTAAGAGTTTTAATAACTGACTCTACAATTTCAAAGTCGCTCTCTTGAGCTTCCCATTTTATATATGGTTTTCGCCCTAACAAAATAGAGTCAAACACAGTCATACGGGATAGCTCATTTTTTTGTGCAACATAACCAACACGCTTTGCAAGTTCATTGCGATGCAAATCAAATAAATTGTCCTCGCCCATAAGAACATATCCACTTTGTGGTTTATTAATTCGGTTCAAACATTTTATAAGGGTACTTTTACCTGCACCGTTATTTCCTAGCACGGCAATGCAATGATTTTGTTCTATATCAAACGAAATGTTATCCAAAATTAGTTTGTCGTCATAAGAGAAAGATATATCCCTTACATTAATCATCTTTTTGCAACCCCCTTAAATAGAATATACAAAAACATAGGGGCACCAAGGAAAGATGTAATTGCTCCAATAGGTAAAATTACAGGGGCTACAATATAACGAGCAAATAGGTCGCTTAAAAGCAATATTATCGTTCCGCTAAGTGCTGAAGCTGGCAACAAAAATCTATAGTCATTGCCTACAAATTTTCTAAGCATATGAGGTGCTATAAGACCTACAAAACTAATTATTCCAACAAATGAAACAACCACTGATGTAGCCAAAGATGCAACAGTCATGCTAGTTATCATAACCCTAGTTGTATTAACTCCAAGGCTTTTAGCGGTGCTAACTCCGCTTTCCATAACATTATAATTCCATCTGTTATACATAAAATAGATAAAAGCAACAGCACCAACTGTTGACATAATTTTGATTTCAGTCCAATTTGTTCTACCTAGGTCTCCAAAAGTCCAAAACACAACAGCAGCTACCTGAACATCGTCGGCAAAGTATTGTATAAGAGTTGTTCCTCCAATAAACATCGAGCTGAGTGCAACACCTGCAAGAATTACTGATTCTGGACCTAGCCGTTTAAATCTTGAAAGACCGAGTATAATTAGTGTTGAAAAAATACCACCCATAAAGGCACACAAAACAACTAGTGACGGATTTTTTACACTAATAGCATTTGCAGAAGTAACAGTTCCCTGCACACCTGCACCAAATGCTATTATCGCAACAGCAGCACCAAACGATGCGCCGTGAGATATTCCCAATGTTGAATCAGAAGCAAGTGGATTGCGTAAAACACTTTGCATAACGCAACCCGACATTGCTAAAA
The DNA here is from genome assembly GCA_964512735.1 of uncultured Eubacteriales bacterium. Taxonomy (GTDB): domain Bacteria; phylum Bacillota; class Clostridia; order Oscillospirales; family Acutalibacteraceae; genus RZYX01. The sequence continues at coordinate 10,578 of CAZEKQ010000007.1, forward strand.
TACTTCCAGCTACAATCGCTGTTGCAACTCGCGGTAATCTTATTTTAAACACGATAGATTCAGAGCGTTTATCCCCTTGACCGATCAGTGTTTTTGCAACCTCTGAAATAGACAAGTTTGAAGAACCCCAGCTTATTGAAAGCAAAGAAAAAAATACGCACAAAGCTATTAAGAGGATTATTACAAGGTATTTATATCTAATATAGCCCTCATAGGTTTTAAACTTTAATTGCTTCCTTTTAAACATTCGTGATTATTCTCCAATCGTTATTTGTCTCCAGCTAAGCCCGCCATTTACCATATCGTTGTAATAATTTGACGCTTTTTCTCCAAGCATTTTTACATATATTTCATTTGCTATTTTTTCAATATCAACATCTTTAAATTGCTCTGGAAAAATAATTGTACCTGCGTAATAAGCGTTTATTATTGAGGTTTCAACATTTGTTGTATACCAATTATAAGCTACTTGAGAATAAACCTTGCCATTTTTTACAGCTCTTAGCGAGTTATAAAAGTTTTTGTTTTTTGCATAATTTTCATTAACAAGTCCGATATTATTAGGGTCTAGAAAAATAATATCAGGGTCCCAAGCAATAATTTTTTCAAGGTCTACTACAACTCCGCCAGATTTGTCCGAAAGCTCGTCGGATACTGATTTTGCATTAATCGCATTAAATGGTGGGAATTGTGTATAAGTTCCTTCAATTCCGTGCCCACCACTAAACGAGCAAGCTCCAGTATAAACGGTTGGTTTATCACTCTCAGGTATGTTTTTAGTCCTATCATCTAAATCTTTTTGCAACCCGTTTAGATAATCAACTAACTCATTGCATTGCTTTTCTTTTCCAAATACTGTTCCAATAAGTTTCATAGATTTATTAAAATCTGGGTCAAAGATTCCTTGGTATGCCACTATGACAACTGGTATGCCTGTTTTTTCTTGCAATTTTTCAGATAAATCTTTTGGATATGCAGCGATTATAACATCAGGGTTTAGTTTTACAATTTCTTCTTCATAAGAGGTATAACCACCTGAACCACCTTGACCTACAATTGGCAAATCTTTAAAATCATCATAATAAACATAATTGTATCCTTTAGCGAGCGTTTTATCACGCTCCCCTTCTTCTACTCCCACAATCAAATCTTGAGCACCGGCATAACAAATCATTCTAAGACTTCCAGCACCTAGTGCAACAGCACTTTCAATTTGTTTAGGAATTTCTACAGAGCGTCCTGCAAGGTCTGTTATTGTTATATTAGCGCTTGTTTTATCTGTTTTTGTATCATCTTTTTTGTTACATCCTGTTGTTAAAAGCAATGTAAAAATCATTGTCATTGCCATTATAATAGATAATATCTTTTTCATTATCGTTTTCTCCCTTAATTAAAATCCTCTAGAATAATCTTTAAAGCAATCTAAGCAAACTTTCATTCCGTTTTGAATACGGATTTTATGTTCTGGAGCACCTTCGCCACAATTTTCACAAACTAGTGTATTAAAAATTCTCGCTTTTTCGGGCAAATCATACTTTGGCTCACTAAAATCAAAAACTTCATCAATAGGGGCAGTTAAAATGAATTTTTGCCTTTCTTCCCTGCTCATTTCAACATCAGAAGCCTTTAAATAAACTCTAAGTTTTGAACCGTCAGTGCGGTTAAAAAAAGAAAAAGCCGTTTTTCCGGTAGGTCTAAAGATTAAATTGCCCTTTCCAAAAGTACAGCTAAGAATCCATTGTACAGCGTCAACACCACAAGCATCATTTTCAGTAATGCATACAACATCTTCATCGTCGCTTGGGTTTATTCCCATTTTTTCAATTGCAGCTTCGCTTGCCCTAAACCCAATAGCAAGCCCAGGACATTCGTGCCCGTGAAATTTTACACATTCATCCCATAATTTTTGATTCATTTGAATTCCTCCATTTTTAAAAAAGCTTATACTTTCCAGTATATTGTTGATATTGTTGTATTTGTTTTTTCATAAATGTATCCATCGTTTTCAAAAGTTTTTATAAATTTAACTAAATCCGCTTCGTCTTCTTTAGATATATTTAAAAATTGTTTTGCCCTATTTAAGTGCATTTTTGTTGCAAGTTTTGTTTCTTTTTTTGACTCCCAAATCTGTTCTTCTGACGCAATTTGTGGCTCATAGCCCAAACCTTTTAAAAGCATTAATGCGTTATTTACTTGCGAATCTGAATTTGTGTTGTATTCTTTTGCACCTATGTATTCCATGATTTTATCAGTCACTGAATCCACTCTTTGTGTAGGTTTTGACAAAGCGCAATGACCTTTACTTGCTTTAATCATTTTTTCAAGTGTACAAGCGTTGTTTATTGCGGGTGTCATATGTGCAAAAACCAAGTCAAACTCTTTATAAAAACCTGCTTTTTCAATATCAAAATCCTGCCATTTACAGCATTGAAAATCAACATTATCTATATTAAGTTGAGCAGATTTTTCTCTTGCTAAATTCAGCATATCATCAGAGAAATCAACACCCAAAAGATGTTTAAAGCTTTTTGATAAGGCAAAAGAGTATTTACCTGTTCCACATCCCACATCTAGAGCTTTTCCTTGTGGATATAGCATATTATTATCTTTTAGTAATTTTAAAAATGCATTATCTTCAAAAGTTGGAATTTTAAATTCTTTTTGTGTTTCTGCAAACAAATTCCAAAAATCAACACTCGCTTTTTCGTCAACCTCTTTTGCTTTCCAGTTAGACCTTATTTTTTCAATATCATTAAGATTATTCTGCACCAAAAATTACCCTCCTAAAATAAAAAAATGGAAGCTTTAAAAAAATAAGCTTCCATAGCAAATTCAAATAGTATCTTTACTATTATTTCAAAAATATTTCTGTAACAAAACTTAAAAACAGACAACAAAACTTCTTAGTTTTAATAATTAACTTCTTGTTAAATTATTCGTTATCAGTTAGATATTATATATTATCTTTATTACAAATGTCAACATAAAATTTAAAAATTATACTTTTAATGTTTTATAATAAAATCAAAAGCTACAAACCTTTAATCTATAAGGCTTGTAGCTTTTATGGTGGAGACGAGGGGGATCGAACCCCTGACCTTCTGAATGCCATTCAGACGCGCTCCCAGCTGCGCCACGCCCCCGTTTATTCTTATTATTTTTCAACATAATAACATAAAAATCACTCAAAATCAAGTCTAATAGACTTTATTAATCAACTTTTGCTTTATGCCATCTATATAGTATAAAATTTAATGTAAAATATTTGCAATAAAAAAGTGATTAGTGTATAATTGGCATATATCATTTATTGGGAGAAGAATAACCGTGAAAATTGTTGTTATTGATGGCCAAGGTGGTGGTATAGGCAAAAGTTTGATTGAGCAAATCAAACTTAAATTTAGTGATGCTGAAATTATTGCCATTGGAACAAATTCCGTGGCTACCTCTTGTATGCTAAAAGCAGGTGCAACCTATGCCGCAACCGGAGAGAATTCTGTTGTTGTTGCTTGCAAAACTGCTGATATTATTGCGGGTCCAATTGGCATTGTATTAGCTGATTCTATGCTAGGTGAAATTACACAAAAAATGTCCCACGCCGTTGCCACAAGCAACGCAAGAAAAGTTCTTATACCTATATCAAAATGTCACACAAGTGTTGCAGGTCTTGTTGAGAAACCGATGTCAAAGTATATTGATGATGCTGTTGATATTATAAAAAGCTTTTATGATTAATTTTAAATTGTTAGACTGAATTCTATTTATGTTTTCAGTCTTTTGTTTTTGAATATATGCAAGTATTTGAATTATGATGAATATCCTTTTATAAATGTATATAGTATTAAAATAGATAATTAAAACTAATTGGGAGTGTTAACTTAAGATGAATGAAGAAATTAAGCATTGTGACGCTACATCAGAATTAGAGTATCTAAAGCTACTTTCTAGGCAGTACCCAACCGCACAATCTGCAGCAAGTGAAATTATAAACTTGCAAGCAATTCTTAATTTGCCAAAAGGAACAGAACACTTTATGTCTGACCTTCATGGTGAGTATGAGGCTTTTATACATATTTTAAGTAACGCCTCTGGCGCTATTAGAGAAAAAGTTGATATGTTATTCTCCTCTACCCTGTCTGAAAATGAAAGAGCTGTTCTTGCAACCTTAATTTACTACCCTGAAGAAAAGCTAGCAGAGATTGGTCCAACGGTCGTAGATATTAATGAATGGTACAAACAAACCTTAAACCATCTAATTGAGATTTGTCACCTTGTTGCATCAAAATACACACGCTCTAAAGTTCGAAAATCTTTGCCCGCTGAATATAGCTATATTATTGATGAGCTTTTAAATACTGACTTTACATTACATAATAAAAAGGAATATTACGACAATATTATTTCTACTATTATTTCCATTGGCAAGGCTGAGGACTTTATAGTAGCGATGTGTGAGCTAATTAAACGCCTTATCGTTGATAGACTTCATATAGTTGGAGATATTTTTGACAGAGGCCCTAGGGCAGATATTGTAATGGACTCTTTACAAAAGCATCACGCTGTTGACATTCAATGGGGAAATCACGATATTTTATGGATGGGAGCCGCGGCCGGTAGCAGAGTGTGTATTGCAACCGTTTTAGCAAACTCAGTTTTATATAATAATCTTGAGGTTATTGAAACTGGATATGGCATTAGCTTGCGTCCGCTAGCAATGTTTGCAAATGATGTATATGCACAAACGGACACAGAATGCTTTGAAACAAGAACCCCTAACGATGCAACAGCATACAAGCCTAAGGACATCGCCCTGGGTGCTAGGATGTATAAAGCAATTATTGTAATAATGTTTAAGCTTGAAGGTCAAGCAATTATGAGAAACCCAGATTTTAAGATGGATGAAAGACTTTTGCTTGATAAAATTGATTATGATAAGGGAACAATTAATTTGGGCGGAGAAATTCATCATCTTTGCGATTGTGATTTTCCAACAATTGATATAAATGACCCATATAAGCTCAATAGTGAGGAAACTGATTTAATTGAAGAACTGCGTTTGTCCTTTATAAGAAGTGAAAAACTTCAATCTCATGTTAAATTTTTGTTTTCTAAAGGAAATTTATATAAATGCTTCAATGGTAACTTACTAATTCACGGCTGTGTTCCTATGAATGAAGACGGAAGCTTTATGGAATTTGATATTGGCGGTAAAAAATTAAAAGGCAAGGCTTTTTTAGACCATGCTGAAAAAATTGCCTATACTGGTTTTTATGGCAAGCCCAACAGTAAAGAAAAAAGTTTCGGTGAGGACTTTTTGTGGTTCTTATGGTGCGGAAAAAACTCACCTCTTTTTGGACGAGAAAGAATAACCACTCTTGAAAGACGACTTGTAAAAGATAAATCAACATGGGTCGAGCCTAAAAATGCTTACTATGATCTTACAAAAAAGGAAGAGTATTGCGAAAAAATATTAAAAGAATTTGGGCTTGGTGGCAGTCGTTCTCATATAATAAACGGGCATATTCCTGTAAGGTCTAAGGATGGTGAAAACCCCATTAAAGGTGGCGGAAAGTTGATTGTCATTGATGGTGGATTTTGCAGGGCTTATCAGTCCACAACTGGCATTGCAGGGTACACGCTAATATACAACTCTTATGTTATGCGATTGTCTTCTCACGAGCCTTTTGGCGGGGCTAAAAACGCCATTAGGAACAATACAGACATTTTGTCAACATCAGTTGTTTTTGAGCGACTTGAATCAAGAATAAAAATTAGCGAAACCGATAACGGTGCTCTTTTACAAAAGAATATAGATGAACTAAAAAAATTGCTTGAAGCATATAATAAAGGCGTTATTATGGAGCATAATTAAAACTCTAAATAAAAAGTCGGACAATAAAATGCCGACTTTTTGTTTGCAAAAATTCAGTTTAGAGGTAATTAAAATGTTAAATGAAAAAATATTTTCAAAAGTTTCAAAAGCTCAACTAATTTGGTGGTGGATTTTTAGAATCATTGTAATTAGCCCGTTAATATTTTCTTGGCAATCTCCTCACGAAAATATAAAACTGCAAATAATTTCAAATTTTGTTGTAACATTTGCATGGGAAATTATTCAGTTCTCTCCAATTAAATTAAAAATTTCTGAGATATCACCAACTTTTCAAAACTTTACTGTAGTGCAAGTTTTTCTCGCCTCTTTTTTAGGGGCATTTAAAGATTTTTATTACACTGTTTGGTGGTGGGATTCTGTTATTCATATTATTGGTGGCGGGATGTGCGTCATTCTAGGGTATGAGATTGTAACAGCGTTGCAAAAGCATTACAAATCTACTGTCCCTGTTGGAATTCTAATATTTGCAGCTTTTGGATTTTCATTTTTTGCAGGCACACTTTGGGAGATTTTCGAGTTTTTATTTGACCAAATTACTGGCTCAGATTCACAGCATTGGAACTTTGCAAATGCACAAGATACATACTCTTTATTTTCATACACTCCTGAGAGATTTCCGCTTATGGATACAATGATTGATATGATTTGCAACACTATAGGTGCGGTTTTTACATCTGTATTTTTGCTTAAGTTTCCATATATGCATAGAGGAACTTTAGATGTTAATGTAGAGATAGAAAAGAATAAAAGTGAAATCGTGCAAAGTAAAAGCGATGAAAAAGAATTGTTAAATGTATAATGCTTTATAAAAGTTTTTTTAAGGACTGTACCTCAATATCTTTTGATAAAATGTGTTGATATGAATATAGGGCTATCCCATTATAATGTGGTAGCTCTTTTAAATACGCTATTTGTCTGCTAATTATATCATTGTAATTTTGCCACTCGCACTTTCCACTTCCGGCATATTCGTCTATGTCACCACATTTATAAAGTGCTAATCCGTAAAAAATTTTTGCATTACTTCCTTCCATAAGTTCAGACCACTGTGTTGCAATTTCTTTAAACGGTTTGCTTTGATTTTCAAATCCATAGTACAGTTGCGGAATTATATAGTCAACATATCCAGCATTGTCAACCCATTCTTTTACATCTGCGTAATGAGTGTCGTAATTTTCTGCAATATCTCCTGTTGGGCTTATGCAAAGTTTTATATCACGATTTGTTGATTTAATCGCAGAATATAAACCACTTACAAAGGTATTTACATTATCTCTTCTCCAATCGGCAAGACTTCTGTTTCCACCGTTGTTTAAATACGCGGTATACTCAATTTTGTCAATGCTTTCATCTGTTGATGGGTAAAAATAATCGTCCATATGTATTGCATTAATCGGATATTTTTCTATAATTTCTCTCACACCATCTATAAGCATTTTTTGAACTTCAGGAACAGATGGGTTGTAAAAAATCCCACTGCTAGTTTCTATTATCCAGCTATCATTTTCAATTAATCCGTCCTCTTTCCAAATTTTTGCTGGATTTTTTTTATCAAGCTGTTCGAAGTCATTTTCGTATAGCACTCTATATGGATTTATCCAAGCGTGAATTTGCAAATTATATTTTTTTGCGTAATTGCACATAATTTCTAATGGGTCATAACCGGGACTTTTACCCTGAATTCCTGTTATGTATTTACTGTAGGGGAAAATATTTGATTCATAAAAAGAATCTGAAAATGGTCGAACTTGAACTATAACTGTGTTTAGCCCTAAAGCTTTTGTTTGTTTAAACATTGTATCAATTTTTGATGTAAAACTTTCTTTAGTGCCTCCGTTTTCGCTTTTCATCGATAATTCATAATAATTTATCCAAACCGCTTTTATGTTATCATCTGTTACTTTATTTTGACTATCAATATTGGTTGTTTGCTGTTTTTTTATATCGTCTTGTGTTTCTTTTTTGTTGCAATTGCAAACAATAGCTACAAACAGGCAAATAATCAAAAATACAATCAATACTTTGCGTTTCATTTAATATACTCCTTATTTTTAATTGACTTTAATAGGTTAAACATATACAATATATAATAATAATGAACAAGTGTTAGGAGGATTTTTATGAAAATTACAAATAACAAAATGTTTGAGCACGGCAAAACACACGACCTTGTTTGTCCTAATTGTAATGAGCTTGTAAATATGCAAATACTTCGTAGCACATCAGCTTTTGGCGGTCTTGGTTTTTCATTGTTTAATTACAAAGTTGAGTATTTTACAATTTGCCCCAAATGTTCTTCTCTTTTTTCTGTTGCAAAAGATGCTGTAAAGTTGGCTGAAGGTAGGTCGAAAGATTTTTCAACTATATCAGAGCCAAAACTTACTTTTATTAAAAATTTAAACATTGAATAATGAAATTTCTATTTTATTATTTTTTAATAATTTTTATCCTATCAATTTTTTATACAATTATTGATAAACAGCATTCAAAAAATTCAAAATCAAGAGTTCCTGAAAAAACTTTAATGTGTTTAGCTTTTTCAGGTGGTGCACTTCCTATGTATATTACTATGAAAATAATCAGGCATAAAACCTTACATAATAAATTTATGATTGGCCTACCATTGATTATTCTTTTTCAAATGATTTTTTTTATTTTAATACTAAATGCTATTAGAAATACATAAATGAAAACGGAGCAGAAACTGTCTGCCCCGTTTATTTTTATGCTATTTTAACCTTATGAAAAATCTTTTTACCTTTTTTTATTACAATATATCCTTCTTTAAAGTCGGATATTTTAAGAGTAGCAACAACGGAGTCAACTTTTTTGTCGTCAACTGAAATACCACCCTGCTCAATAAGTCTTCTACCCTCACCTTTTGATTTGCAAATTCCAGTTTTTATTAAAATATCAGTTACAGGAATTTCTTCGTCAATAAAGTCGGATTTGCTCAATGAGGTTGTTGGCATATTTTCAGTGTCTGCGTTATTGCTGAAAAGTGCTTTTGCAGTGTCTTGTGATTTTTGTGCTTCTTCTTGCCCGTGAACAAGACTTGTAATTTCAAATGCCAATATTTCTTTAACAGAATTAAGCTCACTACCTTGTAGTTTTGCATATTCTTCGATTTTATCAACTGGAATAAATGTAAGCATTTTCATACAATTGATAACATCAGCATCATCAATGTTTCTCCAGTATTGGTAAAACTCGTATGGCGATGTTTTTTCAGGGTCGAGCCAGACTGCGCCTTTTTCAGTTTTACCCATTTTTCTGCCATCACTAGTTTGCAAGAGTTTAAAGGTCATACCATAAGTTTCTTTTCCATCAGCTCTTCTGTTAAGCTCGACACCACCAATAATATTGCTCCACTGGTCATCTCCGCCTAGTTCAAGCAAACAGTTGTATTCCCTGCTTAAAACCAAAAAATCATAGCTTTGCATTAGCATATAATTAAGTTCAAAGAAAGAAAGTCCTTTTTCAAGGCGTTGCTTATAACATTCAAAAGAAAGCATTCGATTAACTGAAAAATGCACTCCAATATCTCTTAAAAATTCAATATAGTTTAAATCTAAAAGCCAATCTTTATTATTAACCATTATTGCCTTGTTTTCTGAAAAGTCAACAAGCCTTGACATCTGCTTTTTAAAACACTCAATGTTATGGTCAACTTCGTCTTGAGTAAGCATTTTTCTCATATCACTTTTTCCGGACGGGTCACCAATCATACCCGTTCCGCCACCAAAAAGTGCTATAGGTGTGTGGCCTGCTCTTTGCATATGTGCCATAACCATTATTTGAACAAAGTGTCCAACATGTAGGCTGTCAGCTGTTGGGTCAAAGCCTATATAAAATTTTATTTTATCATTAACGAGCAAATCACGAATTTTTTCCTCGTTTGTCATTTGAGCCATAAGTCCTCTAGCTTGTAATTCTTCAAAAACGTTCAATTATATTTCCCCCTGTATGATATTTGACGATTTTAGCATTTCTTCAGCGTTATCGAGCTGTAATTGCGTTATTGAAATTCCGCCAATAATTCGGGCAAGCTCCATTTTTCTGCCCTCAATATCAAGTGATTTTACCCTTGTATATGTTTTATTTTTTACAGTTTCTTTTTCAATAAGCAAGTGATTGTCTGCATAAGCTGCAATTTGAGCGCTATGGGTTACGCAAATAACTTGTCTGCCTTTTGAAACCTGAGACAGTTTTAATGCAATTTTTTGCGCTGCCCGCCCGCTAACTCCTGTATCAATTTCATCAAAAATTAGTGTACCAATTTCGTCTTTTTCTGACAAAACATTTTTAATGGCAAGCATAATTCTTGAAAGCTCACCGCCAGATGCAATTTTTGATAGTGGTTTTGGTTGCTCACCAATATTAGTTGAAATTAAAAATTCTATGCCATCAGCACCATTTTCATTAAGCTCTATAGGCTCTTGATTAACAACAAATTCTATTGATGGCATATCCAAAAAAGCAAGTTCTTCTTTAACTTGTTTTTCAAATTTAATTGCAGTTTTTCTCCTCACTTGGGATAGTCGCTCTGCAAGCTCGGCTGCCTGTTCTTCTGCACTTTTAAGCTCTAACTTCAATTTTTCAATACGCTCATCACTAAACATAATCTCATTTAGCTCATCTTTTGCTTTGTTTAAATAAGAAATCATTTCTTCCTCAGAATCACCGAATTTTAGTGAGAGTTTATATAGCACATCCAGTCTCTCTTCCGTTTGTTCAATTTCAGATGGCTCATACTCTATATTCATTAAAGTGCTTCTAATATCGCTTGTAAACTCTTCAATATTATATGAAATCTCTCTTACCTTTTCTGAAATTTCTTGCAAATCAGCAAGGTAAGAAGATGCTTTTTCTAAATTATCTGCCGCAAAAGAAATCATCGAATTTGCACCATTTTCATCTGTAGCTCCATTTAAAAGCTCATATGCGTTGTGCAAATGCGAAACAATTTTTTCACTATTTTGATAAACCTCTTTTTTTGCCAGCAACCCATCTTTTTCACCGATTTTTATATCTGCGAGTTCTAACTCATTGATTTGAAATTGTAAAAAATCAATCCTCTTTGCTTTTTCTTCCTCGTTTATATTCATCGCTTTTAATTCTTTTTTAAGCTTAGTCATTTTGTTAAAAGCTGTTTTATAATCTGCAATTAGATTATTGTTTTCTGCCAGTGCATCTATAAACTCAAAATGATTATCCGAGTTCAAAAGTGTTTGACTATCGTGCTGACCGTGAATATTTACAAGCTCTTTTCCAATGCTTTTTAACATTGTAACAGTTATGGGAAAACCATTAATTCTACAGGTATTCTTGCCCTCAAGGTTTATTGACCGCTGAATTAGAAGGCTGTTATCCTCTTCAGGTTCAATATCAAACTCCACAAGTTTTTCTACAACTTTTTTAGGAACATTATAAAACATAGCAGAAACCTTGGCGCTTTTGGCACCATTTCTTACGAGGTCTTTAGATGTTCTCTCCCCTAAAATTGCATTGAGTGAATCAAGAATTATAGACTTACCTGCTCCAGTTTCACCACTCATAACATTAAGACCGCTAGTAAAATCTATTGATGCACTTTCAATTATTGCGATATTTTCTATCTTTAAATTAGCAAGCAACTATAACCCTCCTCACTAATAGCTAGTTTTATTTTATTATATATTAATCATTTTTTCAACTGATTCTTTGAGTTGTTTTGCTGCTTGTTCTGTTCTGCATAAAACAAATATTGTATCATCACCTGCAAGCGTACCTACAACGCCTTCCCACTCCATAGAATCAATAGCGGCACAAGCAGCCATTGCCATTCCAGCATAGCATTTTATAACACTTGTATTCATAGCATAATCAACAGAAATCACAGCACCCGACAAAATAGAATAATATTTCACTAGGTAATCATCTGTAACAGTTTGGTTTATAGCGTATTTTGACCGCCCGTCCTGACCTACCTTTTTGATAAGTTTTAAGTCCTTTATATCCCTAGATACCGTGGCTTGCGTTACATCAATACCGCTTTCCTTTAGCTTGATTAAAAGATCCTCTTGTGTTGATATATTTTCTTTATTAATAAGTTCTACAATAAGATTTTGCCTTTTTTTCCTTGGGTTCAACCTATACCCTCCTGTCTGCAAGTTTTGTATTTAATACATCAAAAAATTCATCAGATTTTATTCTAATAAAGCCAGCTGTTCTATCAGATTTTTCAATTACAATTTTATCCCCTTTACGAACATTTATTGCTTCTTCACCATCAAAAGAAAGATACAATTCACTGTTTGTTGACTTTTCGTCCGGATAAATAGAAAGCTGATTTTCGTGACTAAAAATAATTGACCTTGCAAACAACGATTGTGTGCATATCGGTGTCAAAATTATACTCTCTGTAGACGGATTTACAACAGGTCCACCAGAGCAAAGCGAATAAGCTGTAGACCCCGTTGGAGTTGCAACAATTACACCGTCACCCCTGTATGTGTTTATACGCTTATTATCACAATCAACATTTATATCTGTCATTTTTAGTTTTGCTCCCCTTGCAAGAACAACATCGTTGATACAAAAATCTTCTGCAATAACTTTTCCATCTCTCAAGAGTTTAGCGTCAAGCATTAAACGCTTGTCCATTTTATACTCGCCATCTGTTAGCTTTTTTAAAAGTTTTAATTCATCGCCCTCTAAACCTGCCATAAATGCAAGCCTCCCCGCATTAACACAAAGGATTGGCTTGTTATATTTTACAGCTTTTTTTGCAGCATTTATAAAGGAACCGTCTCCACCAACAGCAATTACAACATCGCACCATGTAAGCATTTCATCAATTTCCATATATTTTGCTTGAGGGAGTTTGAATGGATTTTTATGATTTTTTAAAAGACAATATTGGGCCGAAAGCAAATCAAGCTCACTGCAAATATTATTTGTAATATCAAACGATTTTTCTCTTGTTAGATTAGGAAGCAATGCAATTTTCATAATCATTCACCATTATTTAAATTTTTATGTGAGCAACTCGTAAGTTGTTCAATATTAATTTGAGTTTTAAACTCAGGGGAATTACTTTTTTCAATATACATAAGGTATTCAATATTACCCTCTGGCCCTTTTATAGGCGAAAAATCAAGTCCTAAAATGTTAAACCCGTTTTCAACAGCAAAAGAAGTGATATTTTCAACAACTTCCGTATGGGTTGAAAGCTCTCGCACAACACCTTTTTTGCCAACTTTATCACGGCCTGCTTCAAACTGAGGTTTTATAAGGCAAACAGCACGACCGCCAGGCTTTAGTCTTTGATGTAAAACAGGCAAAATTATTTTCAAAGATATAAACGAAACATCAACACTTGCAAAATCTATAGGTGCAGGTATTTCTTTTTCTGTCACATAACGAAAATTTGTGCGTTCAAGGTTTACTACTCTATCGTCTGTTCTAAGCTTCCAAGCAAGTTGACCATACCCAACATCTATAGAATACACCTTGCTGGCATTGTTTTGCAACATACAATCAGTAAATCCACCTGTTGAAGCCCCAATATCCATACAGACACAATTATCAAGATTTATTTTAAAAACTTCAATAGCTTTTTTAAGCTTATATCCGCCACGACTTACAAACGGCATTTTTTCGCCACGAACTTCTATTTTATCATCTTCTTTAACAAAGGTACCCGATTTTAATTCTTTTTGACCATTTAAATACACTTGACCAGCCATAATAAGTGCCTTTGCTTTTTCACGGCTATCACAGCATCCAAGCTCAAAAATTGCTAAATCAAGTCGTTTTTTTTCTGCCAATTTAAACGCTCCCTGTTATAAGTTTTACTATCCCGTTTGTATCAAGCTTGTATTGGTCTAACAACTGTGCAACACTTGCGTGAGCTACAAAACAATCATTTATTGCTTGCAGTTTAAAATCGCCCTTAAATCCTTTTTCTAAAAGCTTTAATGCGAATGCCTCACCTGCTCCACCACTTCGAACACCCTCTTCAAAAAAGAAAATAGAGTCACAGTCCATTAACATATCTACTGCTTTTTCATCAATAGGTTTTATTTTATTAAGCTTTAATATTTTTACACTTACGCCTTTTTGTTTTAAATTTTCTAAAGCTTTGCAAGCATAACCAAAAACATTCCCATATGTTGCAATTGCTATCTTTGCTTTTTCATCCCCGTATATTGAAAAATTATCATCATTATACTCATAATCCTCTGGCAAAGAAACTTCGCAACCTCTGGGGTATCTTACAGCAACAACACCCTCATCTTTGTAAACCGCCTTTGATAAACAAGCTTTAAGCTCTTTAAAAGATGATGGAGAATAGACAGTAATTTTAGGAATAGTGTTTAAAAAAGCAACATCCAAAATACCTTGATGAGTTTCTCCGTCTTCACCTACAAACCCTGCTCTATCAATTGCCAGCACGATTTTTTCTCCCTGTAATGCTGCATCGTGAACAAGTTGGTCATAACAGCGTTGTAAAAAAGTTGAATACACCGCAAAAACGGGAATCATACCATCCTTTGCAAGTCCTCCAGAAAAAGTTACTGCGTGTTCTTCTGCAAGACCTACATCAAAAAACTGTTTTGGAAACTTTTTAGAAAATTCTTCAAGTCCAGTACCCAACGACATAGCAGCGGTTATTGCACAAATTCTTTTATCATTTTGTGCAAGCTCACAAAGGTATTTTCCAAACTCTGAAGAATAATTAGCACAAGGTAAAACCGGCTCACCTGTAACAACATCAAACTTTGAAATGCCGTGAAACTGAGATGGTGATTTTTCTGCAAAATTATATCCTTTTCCCTTTACGGTATTAATATGAAGAAGCACGGGACTTTCTATTGATTTTGCGCTCTCAAGAGCTGCACACAACGCATTCATATTATGACCGTCAATTGGGCCTAAATATTTAAATCCCATATTTTCAAAAATTGTACTTTGGTACATTGCATTTTTAAGATTTGTTTTAGCTTTATTAAAAATGTTATAAATTTTTTCGCCACTTCTCGGCAATTTAATTAAGCTATTTTCAACATCGGACATAAAAGAATAATAGCTGGGTTTTGTTCGTATTGCAGCTAAATATCGTGCGATAGAGCCAACATTTTCGGATATCGACATTTCGTTATCATTAAGTATAACAATAAGCCTTGTGTTGCTCCTACCCGCATTGTTAAGACCTTCATAAGCAAGACCACCAGTAAAAGAACCATCACCGATAACTGCAACTGCATAGCCTGGGTCATTGTTCATTTTTTTTGAAACAGCTAATCCATAGGCTGCAGAAATCGAGGCACTACTATGCCCAGAATAAAATATATCGTGTTCACTCTCGCTTGGACGAGGAAAACCAGATATACCATTTTTTGTCCTAAGCGTAGAAAAATTTTCATACCGACCAGTTAGCAATTTGTGTGTATATACTTGGTGACCAACATCCCAAACTATTTGGTCTTTTGGAGAATCAAAAATCTTATGTAAGGCAATCGTAAGTTCTACAACACCTAAATTAGATGCAAGATGCCCGCCCGTTTTAGAAACTGTATCAATTAAAGTTTGCCTAACCTCTTTTGCAAGAATTTCAAGCTCGTTATCATTTAGTTTTTTAACATCAGATGGAGATTTTATATTGTTTAGTAGTATACTCATAGTTTTTATCCCCTTCTAAAAAATTATTTTTCTCTACTTTTAAGGCTGTCTGCAAGCTGTTTTAAAAACTCTGCTTCGTTTTCAAAAACATCAAGACTTTCTTTTGCGAAATCCGTTAATTTTTCAACCATTTCTGTTGAAACTTCAAGTCCTAAAATAGAAACATAGGTTGATTTTTCGTTGTTTTTGTCACTTCCAACTGGCTTTCCAAGCAACTCACAATCTCCTGTAACATCTAAAATGTCATCCATTACCTGGAATGCAAGTCCAATGCTTTGTGCATATGTTTTAGCAGCTTGAACCTTTTCCTCATCAGCGTTTGCAACAATACATCCTATAGTTGCTGCACACTCAATTAAAGCCCCTGTTTTTAACAAATGTATTTCTTTTAATATTTCAAGCGAAGTATCCTTGCCCTCGTTTAACAAATCCATCACTTGACCACCAACCATACCGTCTACACCAGATTTTTGAGCAAGTTCCCTTATAGCACGCAAAGTAACATCGGAGCTTGCAGTGCTAGTTGTAGCTATTTCAAAAGCTTTTGTTAAAAGAGCATCTCCAGCTAAAAGGGCGTATTCTTCCCCAAACGCTATGTGACACGACGGTCTGCCTCTTCGCATATCATCATCATCCATGCAAGGCAAATCATCATGTATTAATGAATAAGTATGAATCATTTCAATTGCGCATGCAAAGGGTAATGCTTTGGAAATATCTCCACCACACACTTTGCAAAATTCAAGAACAAGAACAGGGCGTAATCTTTTGCCACCATTTTTCACACTATAACTCATTGCATCACATACTATTTTATAATCTGTAGACAAACATTGCAAATATTTATCTAATGCATTTTCTATTATTTCAATGTCCTTTTCTAAAAATTGATTAAAATCAGCAGCCAATCAATTTTCCCCCTCATTACCCTGCTTTGCATTAACAAATTGAGTTATTTTAAGCTCAGCATCATTAAGGCAAGAGTTGCAAAATGCAGATAGTTTTGTTCCCTCTTCATAAAGTTCTAAAGATTTTTCAAGTGCTAAAGAGCCATTTTCAAGCTCTTTTACTATTTCTTCTAGTCTTTCCATAGCTTTTTCATAAGTCATTTTTTTCATCATCTTTCAACCTTTCAACACCGCTTACTATACAATCAATATTACCGTTTGAAAGCCGTATATTAATTTTATCACCAATGTCAATGTCATTTATATTAAAAATCGGCAAATTGTTTTTTGATGATATGCTATATCCCCTAGTTAAAACTTTCAAAGGACTTAAAGCATCAAGCTTTTCAACTGTTGTTACAAATCTTGCTCGCTCTTTATCTACATAATTTACCGTGTAATCAGTCATTTTAAAAATATAATTATCAAGCAACAACCTCTTATTGTTAATATGCTCTAACGGACTTTGCATAACCGTTTTAGACATTAATAATTCAAGTTTTGCCCTGTTTTGCGAAATTTTAGAACTAACTATATTGTAACAAATATTTTTAATTGCACTAATATTACGATATTCCTCTGCTCTGTCAGGAACACACAGTTCAGCTGCAGCCGAAGGAGTTGGTGCCCTTAAATCAGCTACAAAATCACAAATAGTAAAATCCGTTTCATGACCTACTGCTGAAATTACAGGAATTTGACAGTCGTAAACTGCTCTTGCTACAAGCTCATCATTAAAAGCCCACAATTCTTCTATAGAGCCTCCACCCCTGCCCACAATCAAAACATCAGCAATGTTAGAATCACTCATTTGCCTTATTGCAGTTGAAATCTGTAGTGGCGCTTGTTCGCCCTGCACCTGAACCGGATACATTATAACTTCAACGCAAGGAAAACGGCGTTCTAATATATTTACAATATCCCTAATTGCAGCACCTGTAGGAGATGTTATTATTCCAACTTTTTGTGGATACAAAGGAATTTGTTTTTTATTTTCAACATCAAAGAGCCCCTCTTTACCAAGCCTTTGTTTTAATTGCTCAAACGCCAAGTTTAAAGCTCCAACACCGTCAGGTTGCATATCATCAATATACAATTGATATTGCCCATCTCTTTCAAACACGGATACACTTCCACGAACAATAACGCTCATTCCGTTTTCAGGCAAAAATTTGAGTCTTTGTGCATTAGATTTAAACATAACTGCTTTTATTGAAGATTTTTCATCCTTTAGCGTCATATAAAAATGCCCTGTTCTTATATGATTTGTAAAGTTTGAAATTTCTGCACGAATAAAGAGTGTTTTTAAGTTTGAATCCTCATCAATTAAAGATTTTATATAAAAATTAAGTTGTGATATTGATAATACATCTGGAGATTTCATAACAAATTATCCTTTATACTTGCTAAAATTGCAATACCTGCCGCATTGTCACTTGAAAACTCGGGTGCAGCAAAGTAAGCATTATATTTTTCTACAAATCTGTTTCTTATTATTGAATTTGACATTACCCCACCTGAAAAAACCAATGGTATGTCTTTATATTCCTCTACAAGTTTGCTTGTAATTAAATCAAGTGCAAAATAAATATATTCTATACAATATCTTGCAATATCCTCTGACTTGTATCCGTCATCTATCATTTTTTTACATTTATTTTCAATTCCAGAAAAACTACAATTAAGCCCCTTTACGGAAGGTTTAATTTTATATTGTTTTTCACTTAAACAAGCCAGTCTATCAAGCTCCATTCCCGCTGGAAAATCAAGACCTAGCATAACGCCAACTCTATCAACTGCTTGCCCTGCCTTTAGGTCTGATGACTGTGCAATTATTTGAGTATCAATAATATTTTTATCACTCGGAGTTACAAGTAAAATTTCTGTAGTTCCACCAGAAAGATGAAAAGCTATAAATTTTTGATTTATAAGTTCAAGCTTGTTTGCTGAATATAATGCAGCAATAATATGACCTTGCTGGTGTGAAAATTCCATACATTCAATGTTGTTTGCACTGGCAAGTGTTTGTGCAACGCTTACACCCGCTAAAAAGCAAGGCATATAAGAATTTTCTATACTCCTAGGGCTGTTTGAAACCCCGACAGCCTTTATCTTTTGACTAAAAGTAGTAGTTGAAAACAAATCCTTTGCAAGTATAGGCAAAGCAACATTGTGATGAAAAACTGCATCACTTTGCCTAATTCCACGCTCACCCTTTTTTACGGGAAGCAATCTTTTTTTATGCTCAATTTTATTACTATCAGAGTCATAAAGGGCAACCGAGGTTGTGTAATTGCTTGTATCAAACCCGAGATAAACGCCCATTTTACCCCTCTTTTTTTCTAGAAATAGTGCCAAGAACCCCGTTAACAAAAGAGGCATCTTCACCGCTTGCATAAATTTTTGAAAGCTCGACTGCCTCATTAATAGAAACACTAACAGGAATATCTTCCATATATTTCATTTCTGCAACGGCTAAACGAATGATTGCCAGCACAACCTTAGACATCCTGCCCAAGTTCCAGCCAATAGATACTGACTGAATTTCTTCATCAATTTCTGATAAATTGTTATCAACAATAAGCGATATTTTTTTTGCAAAATCTGTAGGAATCATCACTTCTGATTCTTCTGCCATTTCAAAAAGCTCTTGCATATCCAAATCTTTGTTAAATGATTTTTCAAAAATTAAAATAAACGCCTGTTCTCTTTCTTCTCTTCTTTTCATAAGGCATGTCCTCCCCGACGAGTTAAATAAATCAAGCCCTCCACAATATAGCATAAGCGGAGGGCAAAAATTTTTACTACTTCTGAAATTCTGTAGGTTCGTTAAAATCAATACCAGCTATACTAATGTTTACCTTAGTGACAATTCTTCCCGTCATACTTTGAACAGCATTTTTAACTGCTTGTTGTACTGAAGAACACACAACGGGTATTTTAGCATTACTTGCAATATTAATATACAAATGAAGTTTAATTTCATTATCCGCTGTTGTAACCCTTACATGCTTTAAAGGTTCTGCACCAATTTTAAAAACCGTTTGCACATCTGCCGGGCGAAGTGCAAAACTGCTAACGCCTTCAACATCCTCTGCGGCATTCATTGCAATTGATGCAATAACTTCTTCGGATATGACAAGTCCCCCAGAAATACCATTCTTCTTTCTTTCATCCATAAGGGAGTCCTCCTTCTAAATTAAAAACAATTGCTGTACCACCGCAATATATAAAAATAAGTAAATAAAAAGAATATTTTAAACGGGTGGTTTGCTAACTTTTATTAATAAATAGGCTACATATAAATATAATCCTACTTGTCAAAATTATTATACCACAAACTTAAAAAGATACAACCATTTTTATGCTATTTTGATTCAATAATTGTTATATTTTCTGCTAAAATTCCACTTTGATTAATCACAATTTCTTTTATTTGCATAATAACATTATCATCAAGCACATCTTTTGCAACAACAACCTCTGCTTTTTCACCATTTATAACAACTATGCAGTCGCCTTTTATTTTAGCTTTAATCAAGTTTTCTATATCCGCCTCTTGTTTGATTACACCTGAAAGCCTTGTAAGCTCTGCACTAGCATTATCTATTGCGGTTTTTGACGAATTGCTATTGCCAATCACAGAATTTAAAGTTTCTAGCGCCTTGTCATGAGCATTGCTTCTATTTAGCTTCGCTTGTGCAAAATACTCTTTTGAGTCTTTTATATCTTTTGATTTATCTACCGTTGTTTTTTTTGAGCTATTTACATATTCTGCATCCCCAAGATTTACAGTGTCTGACTTTTCAGTTACACTACCGGCAGTTTGAACACTTTCATTTGTTTGAATGTTAGGCTTTGTAAAATACCAATTTACAAAAACTGCAGCACCAAGGGCTATCACCATAGTAGCCATCACTAGTTGTCTTCTTTTAATTACCATACCCATTAAAATGCCTCCCGTTTAATCTTTTGTCATTTTTGTTATGCATACTCGTGTAGAACTTATGTTTAAAACTGCCGTTACGGTGTCTGTAATATTTTGCCGCACAACCGCCGAATCGGCACCTTCGCAAACTATTGCAACTCCCCTAATTTGAGGTTGGATAACTTCAACAATCAAACCTTTTTCATCTTTGTTTAAAGAGTCTTTGATTATTATATGCTCTGTGTTTTTTGAGTTTTGAGAGCTTTTTTTGTATTCGTTTTCTTTTTCTAACGAGTCATCATTGTTGCTTGTTTTTTCGTCTATTGCGTAAACAGATTTCGAGCCACTATCTAGTGTAATCATAACGGTAGTTTTTCCCGCTCCATCAATCGAAGATATTATTTTTTGCAAATCATTTTGAACAGAATTTTTATAGTTTTGCTCATATGTATATTGAGTTGAATTGTCTGCTGTTTTTACTTGTTGTTTTTTGTTTTTGTCTTTGCCTGTAATTTCTGTCATTAACAATAAAATTATTCCAATTAATCCTATGCTTAAAATAGCAAGCAGTTTTTTATTTTCTTTTATTTTTTTAAAAAAATCAATGTTAAATTCTTGCATTTTAATCTATCCCTCATCATTTTGAATTCTTGAAATTGTTATTGTTTTTTCCTCAATATTAAAGCGACTACAAATAGAACTCGTTACTTGTGTTTTTTTATCCATATCTTTTGTTTGCAAATATAATGTCATCGATTTAATAAATATGCTACCGTTGCTGTCAATATCCATAATTGCGCAAATTTGTCCATTATAAATTTGGTAAGAGTAAAAAATTGATTGCACTTGTTCCTCCACCATACGCTTTGATATTTCAAGCATTTGTTCGTTTATTCTCTCGTTAAGCTCATCGCTTTTGTCATCTTGCTGTGGCAAATAATTATTCGTTTCAAAATCTATATTTATTACGGATTCATTTAAAAACGGTGATAATAAAGCACATAAAAAAATATTGATATAATTACTTGCATTGCTTTTTGCATATTTCCTTTTGGGGATAGCGCATAAACTACAGCACTAACCAGAGAAGATATTGTTATACAAATTGCCCATTGACGCAACACATCCATTTTTACACCATCCTAAATAGTTGCTTTAAACACCATTACAATTGCTGTTGAAACCATTATTAAAACAAGGTTAAATATTAAAATTGCAACCAAAATGATATTTGTTGAGTTTATGTTTTTTAAAAGCTGGGCGCAGTTTTTTTGCCCCATTGACTCTGCGACAAAAGCTGTAAGATAAATTGAAATTATCCATAGCAATGCCTGAACAAGCACAGGTATATTTATTAGTGCTACAACCAAAATCCCAAAAACTCCGATTGTGTTTTTAAGCATCGACATACTGCCAAGTATTGAACTGTATGAATCCGAAAGACTGCTACCGATAATTGGAATAAGAGCGCCAATCAAAGCTTTTCCACTTTTAGCGGCAACTGTATCAGCAGAGCTTGCAAGAATTCCCTTTATTGTTAAAAAACCTGTAAAAATAGTGCAAATTGCAGTAAGCAGCCAAGTTATACTTTTCTTTAGCATTTCTAATAGCTCACCCATATTAAGTGCCGGAGAAATAGACGCAGAAATACTAAGTGCTACAAACATAACAACAAGCGGTACTAAAAAAGAAGTTGTAAAACTAGACGCAGATTGTGAAAGAATCATCGCTACAGTGTTATAGTTTAGTGCTGATGCAGGGTTGCCACTTACAGCTATAAAAACCGTAAATATAGGAATAAAACTTAGCATAAATTTGTGGCTTAAATCAATTGCAGAAATTATATATGTAGAATAAGAAATCATTGAACTCATAATTGCTATAATAAAAAACAATGAGCAAGCAAGGTCTATTGCTTCGTTGTTTTCTGTTGATACAATTGTTTTAGCTATTGCAATTAATATTAAAACCCCCGTCATTGCGAATAAAAACCTAAAAGGATTTTTTATCTCACCGTGAATTATTTCCTTCATCATCTCGATTATATTTTTAAAAGATATATTGCTAATTTTAGAAAACTCTACTTGGTCAACACCCAAAGAACTAAGCATTTCTTGTGTTTCATTTGGCAAGTCATCAATAAGTTCAAAAGCTTCGGAATTTTCGTATTGCTGGTTTATAAACTCCTCATCTTCTAGTGCAAAGGCGTTTGTAGTAAGCAAGACAATTAGCGGTAATGTAAGTAATAATTTTAACAAGAATTTTTTCATTTTTTACTATCCTTTAATTATTTTAATGGCTATTTGCGCTACTGCCTTTATCATTGGAATACACATAGATAATATTGCTATTTTTCCAGAAAGCTCAACCCCAAAAGCTAGAGTTTTATTGTTGCTATCGTTACATATTTGCATTGCAACCTGAGTTATTATTGCAACTCCCAATGCTTTAATTAGTAATGTTAAAAATGCAATATCTACCTCAGATATATCGGCAATATCTTTTATCATTTGAATTAGTTCGTCTAAAGACAGTATCAATAAAAATGCAATTGTACAAAAGGAGGCTATTTGCATTATTACTGCATATTCTGGTTTATATTGCTTAACAACAAGGCATAATATTGTTAAGATGATTGATATTGCAACTATTTTTAGAATGTACATATGAAGATGCTAAAAACTTCTCTTGTATATTCAAATAGGCTGTTGATTTGTGGTATAAGCATCATTAGTGCTATAACTATACCTGCCATTGTCATTATCATGGCATACTCTTCACGGCCTGCTCGTATTAACAACTGGTTTAGCACAGCAACAATTATGCCTATTGCAGCTATTTTAAATATTAAATCAACTTCCATATAATTTATCCTCCAAGGCATTTTAAATTAAAATGATTGCAATTGCCGTACCCCAAAGAATTCCCATTGCACAATAAAGTCGGCCATACATTTTATATTGTTCTTTTGCATCATTTAAGTTTTCTACAACTTGATTAATATAAAAACTACAAATATTTAGCTGTCCATTTAAATCTGTTGTGCCAAACGCATTTCCAAAAGCTTTTAAAATTTCTTTATCAGCTTTTTTTAGTGCATTTAAATTAATGCTTTGATCTACACTATCGCTCCAGGCTTGTGGAAACTGTTTGCCTTTTTCCCATTCGTTAATACATTTGTCGACAAATTCTAAATCCTTAAATCTTTCAAGAGCTTCCCTAACTGGGGTGTTGCAATATTCAATTTGTGTTTTTATTGTATTAAGCATTAGATTTATTTGCTCAAGGAGCTTTATTCTTTGATATAATTTTTGGCTTAAATACCTGCCCACTGTTATACAAAAAATCATAATAAATATTATTGCTATGCATTTCATTTTTTAGTTCGCCTACTTCATAAAATTGAGATATTACACAAGGCTTTGTCCCGCTTTTTAAAAGCACTATGTAATCAAAGGCACCTATATCTATGAGTTTTTTCACCTGTGGTCTTTTCTTTATTTCTTCATATGATGAAGCGTGTACGCTAACGGCAAAATTTACACCCGAGTTTACACCTGACTCAATAGCTAAGGCATCATCCATAGCACCAATTTCGTCGCAAATTATTATTTCTGGAGACATTGAGCGTATTGCTGTAAGAATTCCTTGACCCTTTGGATACATATCTAAAATGTCACAATTAATTCCAACATCATTTTGAGGTTTTCCGTTCTTTACTGCTGCAATTTCTTTTCGCTCATCTACAATTACAGTTTTATAATATTTTTCAAGAATTCCACCAGAAATTTGTCTGGACATATCTCTTAGAATTGTTGTTTTGCCTGTGCAAGGCGCACCAGCTATAATTACACTTTTAAGCCCACTTGAATAAAGCTTGCTAATTATTTCGTCCGCAGCACCAAAATGCTCGCCGGCTATCCTTAAATTAATTGAGGATACATCTCTAACTGCAACAATTTTATTGCTTTCACAAACACCTGTCCCACAAATTCCCGCTCTATGCCCTCCTTCAAGTGTAATAAAGCCATTTAGTATGTCGTTTTGATTACTGTGAACAGAATAGCCACATATTCTATTAAAAGTGTCTATAATTTCGCAGCTAGAAATTACTGCAGAGTTTTGAGTGCATATGTATGAAACTCTTCCAGTTTGATTTATAAATCTACACCCATAATTTCCAACAATTGTAATTGGTCTACCGCTTCTTAGTCTTATTTCTTGTGTATTTTCCTTTATTTCTTGTGGCAAATTTAAAAGCAAATTTCTGACTTTTGGTGATACACAAGATATTGCTTGCTCAAATCTTTTTTTGTTATCCATAATCTTCACCTACTTTATAAAATGAATATGATGTCTTGTCCAAAAATAGAACTCTAAAAACATATTTTTAAAAATCCTTTATCTTATTGAAAGGGTGAAAATAATGTGTTAAAATAGCAGAAATGTTTACCAATATATAATAAGGACGGTTTTTATGAATAAAGAAAAGTTTAGTAAAATAAAAAAGACCAAAATTTATAATCTTGGTCTTAATAATAAATATATACTTTTATCTTTTTTGTGTAGTGTCATCGTTTTGCTTTTAACCTTTTTTTGTTATGGAGTTTTTCCTTTTGGAAACAAAACAATTTTGCGAATGGATTTATACCATCAATATGGGCCACTTTTTGCAGAACTGTATGATAGAATTACTAGCGGTTCAAGCCTTGTGTATTCTTGGACATCAGGTGGTGGTGGCAGTTTTCTTGGCAACTTTTTTAATTATCTTTCAAGCCCACTATCTATTTTTATTTTGCTTTTTGGACATATCAATAATCCAGAGGCCATTGCTTTTCTTATGCTTTTAAAGGCCTCTCTTGCTAGTGCTGTTTTTTGCTACTACCTTAAAAATTCAAAAGACTTTTTAAAGCACGATGCCTCAACTGCGGCATTTGGAGTTTTGTATTCATTTTGTGGTTATTTTATTGCATATTACTGGAACATAATGTGGCTTGATGCAATGCTGTTATTACCACTTGTTGTGCTAGGCATTGAAAAAATAATAAACGACGGAAAAACAAGTCTTTACTTTGTTTCGCTTGCAATAACCATTGTCTCAAACTACTATGCAGGCTTTATGGTATGTATATTTTCTGTTTTATATGCGATTATGTATTATTTTGGCAAGTATTCACTTGGAACAAAAATCGTGGACAATCCAAATACATTAAGCAATAAAAAAATTGAAAAACTAAAAAACTCAAAGCTCTTTAAAAGTGTTTATTTATTTATTGGAGCGTCAATTATTGCTGTTTTGCTTTGTGCCTTTTCCCTTTTACCTGTTTATTTTATTTTGCAATCATCGTCTGCAACATCGGGTACATTTCCTACAACCACATCCTCTTATTTTGCAATTTTCGACTTTTTAGCAAACCATTTAGCAAGTCTTGAGCCAACTATTCGTAGTAGCGGTGACGATGTGTTGCCAAATATATATTGTGGTATTGCAACTTTAATTTTAGTAGTTTTATATTTATTTACAAAATCAGTATCCTTACAAGAAAAAATTTCAAGAGTTGCAATGTTGCTTATTTTATTCTTTAGCTTTAACACAAATATTTTAAATTATATTTGGCACGGTTTTCATTTTCCAAACGACTTGCCATACCGTTTCTCTTTTGTATATTCATTTATGCTACTAGTGATTGCATACAAAGCTTTAATTAATATTAAAGATATTTCGTCTAAGGATATTTTGTATGTTGGGCTTTCATTAACTGCCTTTATTATTTTCGTTGAGAAAATCGGTTCTAAAAATGTTTTAGAAGAAACTGTTATTTTAAGCATTTTATTCGTTATCATTTATACTATTATTTTATCACTATTCAAAAACAAAAAAATTCATCCAAACGCTGTTAGTGCCTTGCTTTTATGTTGTGTTATTACGGAGGCAACCGTATGCAACACTAGCCATTTCATTATGGATCAGCAAAAAGAAAATTATACCAAAGATTATTATACCTTTAGGGCTTTAAAAGATAGTCTTGATGAGCTTGATGATACAGATTTTTATCGAATGGAACTTACAAATCTTAATATGAGAATGGACCCTTGTTGGTTTGGGTACAACGGAGTATCTACCTTTTCTTCTATGGCATCTGAACCACTCTCAAATTTGCAATATAACCTTGGAATGTATGGAAATTATATAAACAGCTATACTTATAACTTGCAAACGCCTATTTACAACTCAATGTTTTCACTTAAATATATTGTAAACAACAGTCAAAATATAAATATGGAAAACACAGAGCTATACACAAAACTTATGAGCAACGGTGATTACACTGCCTATAAAAATAATTATTATTTGCCAATAGCCTATTGCGTTGACAGAGATATTAAAAACTGGAATCCAATTTCTGATAACCCGTTTGAAAATCAAAACGACTATTTGCTAAAGGCGACAGAGGTTAGTGATGTTCTTAAGCCTATTCCGTTTCAAGACATTGAATACTATAACATTAATGAATTTGGCGAGGATGCAAACTCTGGTAAATTTGTGTTTTATAAAACTGATAAAAATATTACTTCGTCAAGTTTTATGGTTAATTACACTCTTGAGAAAAAGCAAAATGTTTATATTTATGTGGATTCTGATTGTGTTTCTAGCGACACTATTACAATTAATGCAAACAACGAGTTTGTAGCAACTCAAAATATTTATGAAGAATATATTTATGATATTGGGCTTTGGGACGCTGGGACTACAATTAGCGTTGCAATTCCAATTAATGATGAAAAAGCTTCTGGATATGTTGATTGTTTTGTGTCAGGTCTTGATATGGAAAAATATAAAACTGCATATTCAAAGCTAAATAGCGAGTCACTAAATATCACTAAATTCACAGACACCAATATCCAAGGCACTGTGAAAGCAAAAGAAAAATGTGTGCTTTATACATCTATTCCCTATGACAAGAGTTGGAAAATCATAGTTGATGGTAATGAGGTTCCTCAAAATGATATTATATCTATTAATAATGCACTTTTAGGAATTAATCTTTCATCGGGCGAGCACAGCATTGAGTTTAAATATAAGGCAAAAGGGCTTTATGCAGGAATAACAATATCTTCAATTACAATTATTTTGCTTGTAGCTTACTCTGTTAATAAAAAGCGTAAACTTCAAAATAATACTTTAATTGTTGATAGCAATATAAAAATGGATTTGCTAACACCTGAAAGTGATAATCCGGATTTTTCACCTGAAAACAATAAAGATAACAACTAAAATATGCAATAAAAATACCACATTAGACTAAAATTAAAATAGTCCAATGTGGTTGCTTTTTTATACTGATATGTTAATTTTTCTTTGCGTACTTTTTGTTTATAGCTTTTACAATTATATATGGGTTTAAAATGTATATTACGCTCAAAAAAGTTGCAAAAATACTGAGTAGACCTAAAGACACAATAACTTCTTGAAAAGACCTAAAAAACGATGTTTCTGTTTTAAAAAACCACCTTGCTAAATCACCAAGCATAATAAACTCCTCCTAATTTATAATTTATTTTTAAGATACTTTCCAGTATAGGAACCTTTTACTTTAACGATTTCCTCCGGTGTGCCACTAGCAACTATTTTGCCACCTTTATCCCCACCCTCAGGGCCTAAATCAATTATATAATCTGCTGTTTTTATCACATCTAAATTATGCTCAATCACAACAACAGAATTTCCGTTATCAACCAGTTTTTGCAAAACATCAATAAGCCTGTGAACATCAGCTGTATGCAGTCCTGTTGTTGGCTCATCTAAAATATAAATAGTTTTTCCCGTGGCTCTTTTTGAAAGCTCGGTAGACAATTTAACTCTTTGCGCTTCTCCGCCAGATAAAGTTGTTGCAGACTGACCAATTCTAATATATCCCAAACCAACATCATAAAGCGTTTGGAGTTTCCTCTTTATCTTTGGCACTGCATCAAAAAAAACAAGTCCTTCATCAACTGTCATTTCTAGTATATCATAAATAGTCTTGCCTTTATACTTTACCTCTAAAGTTTCTCGGTTATATCTAGCACCTTTGCAAACTTCACAAGGCACATAAATATCTGCAAGAAAGTGCATCTCGATTTTTACAATACCATCACCCTGGCAAGCCTCACAGCGTCCACCTTTTACATTAAATGAAAAACGGCTAGCTGTAAATCCACGAATCTTTGCATCTTGAGTTGAGGCAAAAAGCTCTCTAATATCTGTAAATACGCCGGTATAAGTTGCCGGATTTGAGCGTGGAGTTCTTCCGATTGGAGATTGGTCAATACTAATTATTTTGTCAAGATTTTCAATGCCTTCAATTCTTTTATGCTCCCCTGCAAACTTTTTTGCTCCATTAAGTTCTGCTGCAAGCTTTTTATGCAAAATTTCATTTACAAGAGATGATTTTCCAGAGCCAGAAACGCCTGTGACGCAAACAAATTCTCCAAGCGGAATTGTAGCATTAATGTTTTTTAGATTATTTTCTTTTGCTCCAACAATTTTTATGTTTTTCCCGTTACCTTTTCTCCGCTCTTTGGGCACTGGGATTTGCTTTTTACCACTAAGATATTGACCTGTTATTGAGTTTTCGTATTTTTTTATCTCTTCAACATCGCCAACGCAAACAACATCACCACCGTGAACGCCCGCTCCAGGACCTATGTCAACAATGCAGTCTGCTTCATACATTGTGTCTTCATCGTGTTCAACAACAATCAGCGTATTTCCAAGATCTCTGAGTTTTTTTAGCGTTTCAAGCAACTTTGTATTATCTCTTTGATGCAGTCCAATGCTTGGCTCATCTAAAATATACAAAACACCCATAAGCGATGAGCCAATTTGAGTTGCAAGCCTAATTCGTTGACTCTCCCCGCCTGATAGAGTTCCAGCCGAGCGGGCAAGCGTTAGGTAATCAAGACCTACGCTACTTAAAAACCCAAGTCGCTCTAAAATTTCTTTTATAATTGATTGTGATATAATTTTTTCACGCTCTGTAAGCTCTATTGATTTTAAAAACTCAATTTCTTGTGATATAGATTTTCTTACAAATTCGTCAATATTAATTCCACCAACTGTTACCGAGAGTGACTCTATTCTAAGCCTTGCACCATTACACTCAGAACAGTTTTGAACAGTCATATACTGTGATATTTCCGCCCTCATCCATTCACTGCTTGTTTCTAAATATCTTCTTTCAAGATTGTTTACAAGCCCTTCAAACTCAGCTTGATAATTCCCACTGCCATATTCATTAGTTCTTTGAAGCCTAATTTTAACCCCTTTTGACCCGTAAAGAATAACGTCTACTATTTTTTTAGGCAATTTATTAATAGGTGTATCCAAAGAAAAATCATAATGCCTAGCAAGTCCTTCAAAATACATTTGAGCAATAGTTCCTCCATCGGTTTTAGACCAACCGCTACAGGTTATCGCTCCATCTTTTATAGAAAGAGTTTTGTCAGATATTATTAAATTTGGGTCAACCTTCATATAAGTTCCAAGCCCAGAGCATTTTGGACAAGCACCAAAAGGACTGTTAAAAGAGAACATTCTAGGCGTTAACTCTTCAATACTTACCCCGTGTTCTGGGCAAGCATAGCTTTGAGAAAACAAAATCTCCTCGCCATCTATAACATCTATTAAAAGCAACCCACCAGAAAGATTTGTTGCAGTTTCAATAGAATCGGCAAGTCTTCCTCTAATGTCATCTTTTATAACCAACCTATCTACAATTATTTCTATATTATGTTTTTTATTTTTATCAATCGTAATTTTTTCAGACAAATCATAAACATTTCCATCAACTCTAACTCTTACAAATCCAGATTTCCTAACATTTTCAAGCTCTTTGACATACTCACCTTTTCGACCTCTAACAATGGGAGACATAACCTGAATTTTTGTGCCATTCTCAAGTTTTAAAATCCTATCTACTATTTGATCTATGGTTTGTTGGTGTATCTCGTTTCCACAAACAGGACAATGTGGTATTCCTATTCGTGCATATAAAAGCCTTAAATAATCATAAATTTCTGTAACTGTTCCAACTGTTGAGCGCGGATTTTTTGATGTTGTTTTTTGGTCAATTGATATTGCCGGAGATAGCCCCTCAATTGACTCTACTTTCGGTTTTTCCATTTGACCTAAAAATTGCCGTGCATAAGATGAAAGGGACTCTACATAACGGCGTTGCCCCTCTGCATAAATAGTGTCAAATGCAAGAGATGATTTGCCCGAACCTGAAAGACCTGTAAAAACTACAAGCTTATCTCTTGGTATTTTTAAATCTATATTTTTTAAATTATTTTCTTTTGCGCCCCTAATTATAAGTTCTGTATTTGCCAATGCACTTCCCCCGCTTTATCACTTGCCTTTAAGCTTTTCAATTTCATCTCTTAGATATGCTGCATGCTCAAATTCTAGTATTTTTGCAGCAGCTTTCATCTCAGTTGTAAGCCTTTTTATCAACTGCTCTTTTTCAATCCTGCTAAGCTTTCGTGTAGGTTTGCTTTTTTCAATACCTTCCTTGCTCGTTATCTCTATTATGTCCCTAATTTCTTTTTTAATTGTTGTGGGTACAATATTGTTTTCCTTATTATGATACATTTGTATTTCTCTTCGTCGCTGGGTTTCTTTGATTGCACGCTCCATAGATGGAGTCACGCTGTCAGCATACATTATAACTTCGCCCTGTGCGTTTCTTGCAGCTCTTCCAATGATTTGAATAAGAGATGATTCAGAGCGCAAAAACCCTTCTTTATCAGCATCTAAAATTGCAACAAGGGATACTTCAGGCAAATCCAGACCCTCACGCAACAAATTGATACCTATTAAAACATCAAACTCACCCATACGCAAATCTCGAATTATTTCCATTCTTTCAATGGTATCAATATCGTGGTGCATATAGCGAACTTTTATGCCGACATTTTCAATGTATTCTGTTAAATCTTCTGCCATTTTTTTGTAAGAGTTGTTATTAAAACTCTTTCTTTACGGCTTATTCTTGTGTTAATTTGTGATATCAAATCATCAATTTGATTTTCGGTTGGTTTTACTGTAATTTCAGGGTCAAGTAGCCCTGTTGGTCTAATCAATTGCTCTACGATTCTTTTGCTATTCTCACGCTCGAAACGAGCAGGTGTAGCGCTTACAAAAATTGTTTGCTTTGTTCTTTCATAAAACTCATCAAATGTAAGCGGTCTATTATCATATGCTGATGGAAGTCTAAATCCATAATTTACAAGGCTTTCCTTACGAGAACGGTCACCGCCATACATTCCGTGTATTTGTGGAATCATTGCATGAGACTCATCTATAAAAATTAAAAAATCATCTGGAAAATAGTTTATGAGTGTAAACGGTGGCGACCCCGCCTGTCTACCTGACAAAACTCTAGAATAATTTTCGATTCCACTGCAAAAGCCTGTTTCCCTAAGCATTTCAATGTCGTACTCTGTTCGCTGTTTTATTCTTTGTGCTTCTAAAAGTTTGCCTTGCTCCTCAAATGTGGCAACTTGCTGTATCATTTCATTTTGTATTTCTTTTATTGCAACTTCCATTTTTTCGGCTGATACAACATAGTGTGATGCAGGGTAAACTGCCGCGTGGGACAAAATGCCAATTACATCACCTGTAAGGACATTGATTTCACTAATTTTTTCTATTTCATCACCAAAAAACTCAACTCTTATTGCGTTTTCATTTGAGTTTGCCGGAAAAATTTCTACAACATCCCCGCGAACTCTAAACTTGTTTCTAATAAAATTTAAATCATTTCTGTCGTACTGAATTTCTACAAGCTTTGCAAGCAATTCATCTCTGGATTTTTGCATTCCAGGGCGAAGAGAGATAACCATATTACGATAGTCAATAGGGTCACCCAAACTGTAAATACAAGAAACACTTGCAACAATTATTACATCTCTTCTTTCAGACAAAGCTAAAGTTGCACTATGCCTGAGCTTGTCAATTTCATCATTGATTGAGGAATCTTTTTCAATATAGGTGTCTGTTGTGGGCAGATATGCCTCTGGCTGATAATAATCATAGTAGCTTACAAAATACTCAACTGCATTATCTGGAAAAAACTCACGAAACTCGCTACAAAGCTGTGCTGCAAGGGTTTTGTTATGAGCTAAAATAAGCGTGGGTCTGTTAACTTTTGCAATGACATTAGCCATCGTAAAGGTTTTTCCCGACCCTGTAACACCAAGTAGTGTTTGCTCCTTGAGTCCATTATTTAACCCATCAACCAACTGCTCAATTGCTTGCGGTTGGTCGCCAGTGGGAGAAAAGTCTGAATGTAGTTTGAATTTATCCATATACCATCAAATCCTCTTTGTAAATCACCTATAAAAACATTAGCGAAAATTTTGGCGAATCTGCCATTGAAAAATAATCACTGTCTGCAACAATAATATGGTCTTTTAGTTTTACATCTATTGAATTTAGCAAAACAATCATACTCCTAGTCACATCAATATCCGCAGAGGAAGGAACCGCAAGACCTCCCGGATGATTATGTGCAAGTATTGCAGATGTGGCATTATTTTTTAAAGCGGTTTCAACCATTTTTCTTCCAGCAATCTCCGTCATAGAGAGTGAACCTTGGGAGAGTATGTCACAGTTTGTTACACAACCTTTGTTGTCAAGGCACAAAAGCATAGCTGTTTCATTTTTTATACCTATGTATTTTGCTGTCAAATATTCACCAGCTGCCTGTGTTGAAAAAATCTCGGTATTTTGTGCAAGCTTGTCCTGCATATATCTGCCATAAATTTGGGGAATAAGCTTAATAAGTGACGCAGTGTTTTCCCCAATTCCATCCACTTTTATAAGATCTTCAAAAGAAGCATCAAAAACTGCTGATAAAGACCCAAATGTGTTGATAAGGCTATGTGCAAGCTCGTTTGTATCTTTTCTTGGTATTGTGTAAAACAAAAGTAATTCTAAAACATTGTGGTCAGCAAAATTCGAAAGTCCACAATCAAGAAAACGCTGTCTTAATCTTTTGCGATGACCCTCGTGCATTTTATCTACCTCTAATTATTTAATCTTTCTACTTCCTGGCTTTACAAGCTCTATTTTAGCCTCTTTGCATAGTGGACATTCATCTTTGTCCCAAGACTGAACATCTACGCTGTAAACGGCTTTAAAAGGTACACCAAAGTCAATGTTGCCACCTGTTCTATCTACTATAGAACCTACACCTGCAACGACTCCGCCGTTATTCTGGATATACTCTACAACCTCACGAACTGAACCGCCTGTTGTGACAACATCTTCAACAACCAAGACTCTTTGACCAGGCTTTATAGAAAACCCTCTGCGAAGTTGCATTTTTCCGTTTTCATCACGCTCTGTAAAAAAGTTTTCGCAACCAAAATTACGGCTTACTTCATACGCCATTTGAACTGCACCCATAGCAGGTCCAATTATGAGTTGAATATCATCATCTTTATATTTTTCTGCAAGAGCAGCACAAAGCTCCTCACTGTATTTGGTGTTTCTAAAAATATTTGCGCATTGTAAATATTTATTACTGTGCCTTCCAGATGTTAGCAAAAAATGCCCCTCAAGCAAAACTCCAGCCTCTTTTAAAACTTCAGTCACTCTTTCATTTGTAATCATTATTAATCCTCCAAAAAAATATTAAACAAAAATTATATGCTAAAAACACATATTATCGCTTCATTTTACACAAAAATTAAATACAATAATCTTATTTTAGCTAATGATTAATTATATACTATTTTTATGCTTTTGAAAAGGTTTCATTTATGGTATACTCTTATAAAATTAATTTATTCTTTTAAAAATTAGGAGATATTTTTAGTGAAAAGTTTTATAATTTCTGAGAATGACGCAAATCAAAGACTTGACAAATTTATTACAAAAAGTATGCCAAACTTACCAAACTCTTTGATGTACAAATATATACGAACTAAACGAATAAAAGTAAACAAAAAGCGTGCTCAAATTTCTACCCGACTATGCGTTGGCGATGTTGTGGATATGTATATAAACGAGGAGTTTTTTTCAGTTCCAAATAGTAACAAAGATTTTTTAAACGCACCCAAATGTCTTGACATTATTTATGAAGACGATAATATAATTCTTTTAAATAAAAAAGTTGGTCTACTATGTCACCCAGATGAAAACGAATACATAGACACTTTAATCGCCCGCCTTAAAAGGTATTTGTATGATAACGGTAAATACAATCCTGATAATGAGCTTTCTTTTACCCCTGCACTTGTCAACAGGATTGACCGAAACACTGGTGGAATTGTAATTGCTGCTAAGAATGCACAATCACTTAGAATACTTAATGAAAAAATGAAAAACAGAGAGCTTCAAAAATATTATATTTGTGTAGTTCACGGTGTTTTAGAAAAAAAAGAAGATACTTTAGATGGGTATCTAGTTAAAAATGAAGATAAAAATAAAGTTTTTGTATATAAAAGCTATCAAAAAAATTCTAAGCAAATAAAAACTAAATACAAAGTTCTTGATAGTTATAATAATATAAGTCTTGTGGAAGTGGAACTTTTAACAGGGCGTACACACCAAATAAGAGCACATTTTGCATCAATTGGTCACCCGCTTTTAGGTGATGGAAAATATGGGACAAATTTGCTGAACAAAAAGCACGGTTATAAAAAACAATTTTTATACTCATACAAGCTTATTTTTAATTTTACAACAGATGCACAAATTCTTCAGTACCTAAATCACAAAGAATTTTTAGTAAATGATGTTTGGTTTAAAAAAGAATTTTTAAATAGAAATTTATAATATAAAAGTCGACACAGTTAATTTACCGTGTCGGCTTTTTAGAATCTTACTCTTTATTTTCTTCATTTTGTGGATTTACTGTTACTGTTATTTCAAGCACTCTTCTAGAATCAGTCTTTGAAACAACAACGGTTAAGTTTTCATACTCAAAGCTATCTCCCTCACTTGGGATTTTATCAAGATGCTCTATAACCCATCCACAAACGGTAGTAGAATCCGAATCACCAGAAATACTAAAAAACTCAAACATATCTTCAAGGTTGGTACTACAAACAATTTTATACTCATTTTCGCTTATCTTTTCAAACTCTTCTATTACTTCATCATGCTCATCCCAAATTTCACCTACAAGCTCCTCGATGATATCTTCCATAGTTGCAATACCTACAGTACCACCAAATTCGTCGGTGACTACCGCAATATGAGATTGCTCCTTTTGAAGCACCTTTAAAAGCTTAGAAATTTTCATTGAAGGCATAACACAAATACATGGTTTTAATATATCTTCAACAGCCTTATCCCCACGCATAACATAATTTATAAAATCCTTGTGATGTATAAAGCCAACTATATTATCTATAGAATCTTTAAAAACAGGTAGCCTTGAATATTCACTGTTGACAAAGCTTTTATTAATGGCTCTTTTAGACTCATCAATAGAAACAGCTACAACATCTACTCTTGGTGTTAAAATATTTATCGCTTCAAGGTCGTTGAATTCTATGACACTTCTAATAAGCTCACCGTCGTGCTCATCTATTCCACCATCGTGCTGCGCTTCATCAACTATTGTTAAAAATTCACCTTCTGTAATCCCCTGTTGTTCATCTTTTTTTATAATTTTTACTAATAGTTTTTTCCACTGAGAAAACAAAAAATTAACTGGTGTAAGTAAAATCATTATAACCTTAATAAAAGGTGCAGATAACATTGCAAAACTCTCTGGATATTCTTTTGCTAAACTCTTAGGTGTGATTTCTCCAAAAGTCAAAACCAAAATAGTCATAACAATTGTTGAAATAGTAACACCGACATCTCCAAAATAGCTTACAAAAAGAACGGTTGCAAGAGATGCAGAAAGAATGTTTAATATATTATTTCCAATTAAAATTGTAGAAAGCAAAGTGTCATAATTTTCGTATAACTTTAGTGTAAGCTCCGCTTTTTTATCTCCATTTTCTGCTAAGTTTTTAACCCTAATTCTATTAAGTGATGAAAAAGCCGTTTCTGTTGCTGAAAAATACGCCGACATCAAAAGCAACACACCTAAGGTAATTATAAGCGTTATACTACCACTGTCCATTTAATAAAATATCCCTCCATAGAATATATAAATTTACTGTTTTATTTTATCATAGAAAATCTTAAAAATCTATACCTTTATTTTATCGTTCAAATCACACCGTGTGATTACATAAATAATCGTACCACAAATTGTATGCATCTTTATTAATATGAATTCCATCATATATATTTGTAAAACGGTTTGATAAATTTCCTGCCCCGTCTTTTAACAAACTATTTGTGTCTAGATAGTATACCTGCTTTTTGCAAGCAAGATTTAAAAGCGCATTATTTACTTTATCAATTTTTAAATTATCATATCTATTATCAGACTGATTTTTATATTCACTCACCGGAAAAATAGATTGAATATATATTTTGGCGTTTGGATTTGCAAGTTTCATCTTATCAATTAATTCTTCATAATCATCAATGACCTGCTGTGTTGTCATCCACGCAAGTCCATTAATTCCGAGCATTATATAGATTTTTTTAGGATTTCGTTCTACAACCTCACCAATTGCATTAACTGCACCCTTATCCTCTTTTCCTGATAGTGTTACCCTACCTGTCATAGCTTTTATCGATGCACCTTTGCAAGCAATTATATTTTCATCATCTACAGAAAAATTGCCTATCATACCATATGTCAAAGAATCACCAAAAAATACTGCATCATCAAAATAGTCGCTTGATGCTTGTTTTGATTTTTGAACCGGCGTTGAATAATCATAGTTTTCACAAGTTGTTTTGTTTGATATTTTTGTTGTATCGCCTTTAGCTTTAAAATTCTCAGTCCCATTTTTGGCTCCAATAATTATAAAGTATAATCCACTTAAAACTACAAAAGAAAAAATTGTAATAAAAAATGCTTTACTTTTTACCTTCATTTTTAACCCCTAAGTTTACTAATATTTTTATCATTAGAAAAATTTATAATATTATAAAGTATAAATATGTCTGTAATATTATTTTGTATAAAATATTCTTTAACATTTCCTTTATAGTACCTTAAATCTAAAATATAAATATTCTCATAATCCTTTATTAGAAATGGAATAAAAGAATTTGCAAAAGAATCTTTTATAACAAGCAAGTTTTTATTGTTTTTATTCTCCGTATTAATTTTAACCTCTGAATAATTTCCACCAAAAAATACCTGATATATATCTTTTTCTTTTAACTTATCAAAATCATAAACGCTATCAGACTTAAAATTGTTATCTGCATAAGTAACGGTGTATTTATTTTCATCTAGAAATAAATGCACTTTATCATACGAGGCTTTATTATAAAGCACTTTAGAATAAAGTGAGCCTCTAAACGAGTCGCTAACTTGCTTTAATGTGTATTGTTTCTTTTTATTTTTACTGTTTGCCACAGAGTTGCACCACTCTTCGTAGGCTAAAAAGGCCCCTTTAGTTGTCCAATGGTGGTCAGTTTTATAAAAAACATATTCATCCTTATGACTTTTAAGAACATCCCTAACATCTATAAAATTTATGTCATCAATATTTAATTTTACCTTATCAATTTTATCATTTTGGTCAAAATTTTGAGCGTACTTCGGCATTTTTTCCTCTAAAATAAGTTG
The DNA here is from genome assembly GCA_964512735.1 of uncultured Eubacteriales bacterium. Classification (GTDB taxonomy): domain Bacteria; phylum Bacillota; class Clostridia; order Oscillospirales; family Acutalibacteraceae; genus RZYX01. Next base: position 48,717 of record CAZEKQ010000007.1, read on the forward strand.
TGCATTTGGCACAATCATCATAGAAATGTTTTTACTATCAATATGTTTTTTGCAATAACCTGTAAATTCATTTATGTATTTAATGTTGTTTTCAAACTGTTTATCATCAAAATCTTTTTCCAAATGCTGTTCTATTAAATATCCATCCTCACAAATATACACACCGTTTATATCTTTATTTTTGAGTCCAATTTGAAGACTTGTTTTGCTACTCATCCATAAATCTCTAAAAACAAATTGGTCATTTATATATTGTTCAAATTTCTTTCCAAACTGTCCATCAAAAATACTTTTTATAGTTACTTTTGGTTTTGATGCTAAATATCTATTTTGATTTAATGAAAAATCTTTATCTTTCGAAAATATATTTAAAACAGACAAAGAATAAACCAATGTTATAAATACAATTATTGTTATTAAATTTGATTTATTTTTCATAAGTTTCTACCTCAAAATCTAAAGTATAAAAAAGGATTATACGAATCGCCTACTAAAAAGGTGATTGACGATAAGAATATAAATATATAAAGTGTATTTTTTAAGATTATTGACAAAGCACTGTGTTTTGAACATTTTTCTATAATTTTATTACTAAGATTTTTTAAAATTTTAGTGCTGGACATTGCTAAAACAACAAACAAAATTAAGTTTGTGTAAATAAAGTAAATTGATATGTCATCAAAGGTCGAGTTATTAAAACCGAGCATTGCTTTGAAATATAAAACAACTTTTGAAAAATCATCAAATGCAAAAATCACCCAACTAAATAATACAAAAATCAAAGTGTAAAAATGTGAAAAAAAGCTTGGTATACGCTCTAAATATTTTAGCAAAAACATTTTTTCTAAAACAAGTAGCACTGCAAAATAAAGTCCCCAAACTATAAAATTCCAGCTTGCTCCGTGCCAAAATCCCGTAAGCCCCCACACAATAAAAATGTTGCGAATTTGCTTTGCTTTTCCACCACGGTTGCCACCAAGCGGAAAATACACATACTCTTTAAACCAAGTGCCTAGCGAAATATGCCATCTACGCCAGAATTCTGTAATGCTTTTTGAAATATATGGATAATTGAAGTTTTCTAAAAAATCAAATCCAAACATTTTTCCAAGCCCTATTGCCATATCAGAATACCCTGAAAAATCAAAATATATTTGAAAACTAAAGGCAATTGCACCAATCCACGCAGTAGCAATAGACAAAGTTTGAATGTTGTAAGAAGAGATTTGTTCCCAAACAAGACCTATGTTATTTGCAAGTAAAACTTTTTTGCCAAGCCCTATAATAAATCTATGTATTCCATTTGCAAACTGCTCTTGCGATTCTTTTCTTTCGTCTAGCTGTGTTGCAATCGTTTTATACCTTACAATTGGACCTGCTACAAGTTGTGGAAATAACGCAACAAACGCACCGAATGATATTATATTCTTTTGTGCTTTTACCTCTCCCCTGTAGACATCAATGGTATAGGACATTGTCTGAAAAGTATAAAACGAAATTCCAATGGGTAATGCTAAATTCAAAGTTTGTATATTTGATTTTAACAATAAATTTATATTGTTAATAAAAAAATCAGTATATTTAAAAAAGAAAAGTATTGCAAGATTTATAACTACGGAGTTTATTAAAACTATTTTTGTCTTTTTCAGTTGTTCATCTTGCCTGTATTTTTCTATTAACAATCCATTAAAATAATCAAATACAGTTGAAAAAATCATTATGGTTATATAAACGGGTTCTCCCCACGCATAAAAAACTAAGCTTGATACAAAAAGAACTAGATTTCTAAGCTTTTTTGGACATATATAATAAATTAATAATACCGATGGTAAAAAAACAAATAAAAACATTAAACTACTAAAAACCATATTCTTTCAACTTACCCTTCGATTACACTGCTTTAATTAATTTTTCCTACTGAGAACTCAAAAATGCCTGCAGCCCCAGCAGCAATTTCATATTTATTAAACACAACAAATATTTCATTATCCTCATTGATATAAAATGCTGAATCAGTCGTTATCAAATCTTTAATATCAATATCTTTAAAAAGATAGAACTTCATATCTTCGCTTAGCTTTTCTATCTCTTTATTTACTTCCTGAGTCACAATATTCTTATAATCAGGGCCAAAGCAGTCCTTTAGCGTTAAAATTCTTCCGTTTTCTAAATCGATGTTATAAAAATATTGCTCTTGATACGCACTTGCTAGTGTTTCAAACTTAGATACAAGAAACGAAACATATTTGTCATTTGATGATTTTATTTCATAATCAAACTCAACTTCGATGGGAATAAAATCCTCTTCCTTACCACCTGTTGCTACAAATGCCTCAAAATATTCTTCTGCCCTATTTTTAGAATTTTTTACTTCCTCATTAATAATTTTGCTAATTTCCATATTAATTCGTTTTTCAAGCTTTGTGTCTCCTGCGTTTTCAATTTGTGGCATTCTTACTTTTATTATTTTGGTTTTATCCTCAATATTGTATTCTTGAAAAGTAAATACACGGCAGATTTTGCCTAAAAAAGGCACACTGTTTATTGCTGTTGCAAACATTTTATTTGTGTTTAGCATTGTAATAAACACAATACAAAACACGGCTGCAACAGATGTTATTGCTTTTGAAATAGTCCAAAATTTTTTAGGCTTACTAAACCCTTTTATTATAGCGTCATCAACAACATCACTTAGATTATCAGGTATTTTTATTGATTCGTACTCACTTTTAAGCTCTTTTTTCATAAAACTTCACGCCTTTCACTAAAAAACTACTCTAAATCTTCAATACTAATTCTCAAGATTTTAAGCGCTTTATATAATCTTGACTTAACTGTATTTAAGTTTGTATTTGTTACTTTTGCAATTTCTTCAATCTTCATATCTTCAAAAAAACGCAAAATTATTATAGTTTTAAGATTTGGTTCTAGTTTTTTTATTGCATTATATAAAACTTGCATATCATCAAAATTATCTATGTCGTTGCTCTCATCCCTGATAGGACTACATTCATCTATATTATCTAAATATGTTATTTTTTTATTTTTTCTAATATGCATTAAACATTCGTTAATCAAAATCCTATAAAACCAAGTTTTTAAATACTCTTCGTTTTTTAATGTGTTTCTATTTTTTAATGCTTTGATTATTGCTTCTTGAATAACATCAAGTGCGGTATTTGTGTCTTTTACATAACTGTATGCGACTCGATAGAAGCTTTCTTGATTTTCTTTTATATATAAAGTAAGCAATTTTTCCATACTAATGTCTGACACTATACCCCTCACCTCTCAAGATTATTTCAAACTATTGTTTACTATTTTTTCTGCATTAACATCTTGTGTAACGCATATTATAACATATTTGTCCTTTTGAATTACAATTGTATTGTCAAGTTTTTTTATTTCTTTTGGATTATAGCTTTCATAATCTTGTTTTTGCTCTTCTATATGTTTTTTTGCAAGATTTAAAATTTGCTTCGCCTTATCCTTGCTCTCAGCTTCAAAAATCACCAATTCTTCAGATGTTGCCCCACTGCCAATAAACGCGGTTGCCTTAACTTTTTCAAAGTTTATTTCATAAATATCTTTTGCAATATCTTCATCTATTTGTGTTAGCTGGTCTTCAAACTTGATTTTTTGAGTTAAATTATCTCCTAATTTTTGCACATCAACATCTACTTTATCTTTGTCACAACCTGCAGTAACAACGCATAATAAAGCTAAAATTAGAGTTAAAGTAAATTTTTTCATATGTATCCTCTTTCTAAATAAATTAATTTTGAACTGTATGTGTTTTTATATATTCAAGCCATTTTTCACAATACGGCTTTTTAAGATGAATTCCATCATACGCTGAATCTTCAGGAATACAGCCATTTTTTTCTGCTAGTGCCTCAGAAATATTTAAATAATACACCTGCTTGTCCTTGCACATATCATAAAGATAGTTATTAAATTTATTTATATTTTCATTGTTATAAACTTTACTACTATTAGATTTAGATTGAGTAACAGGAATAAGAGATTGCACATATATTTTTGCGTTTGGATTTGTCGCCTTTATTGTATCAATAATAAGGCTATATTTTTCTATATAAAGGTTTGGACTTGCCCAACCAAGCTCATTAATTCCTAGCATAATATAAGCTTTGCTAAATTTTTTATTATTTTTAACAGCATCCATAACAGCAACTTTTTTGCCATTCAAATTTATAACAGGACTTGTAAATGCAGTGTTTACCATAAGACCTTTGTGAGTATAAAATGTTGCGTTGTTAAGACCGGTGTAAATCATAAGTCCCTCTGTTCTTGAATCCCCTATAAAAATCGCATCATCAAAATAGCTGTTATCAACCTCATCAGATTTTGAAACAGTTGATATCTTTTTGTAATTATTAGAACTCGAAGTTGTTTCGCTCTTGCCAGTTTTCTGATTTGTGGTAAGCGGATTTGTAGTTTTAATTGAACTTACCTCTTTTGACGGGATTGGTTTTGCATCTGATTTTAAATTCTTTTTTAAAAACAAAACAGATAGCATAACTATTATAATAGTAAATAAAATGTAAAACATAATTTTTATTTTTTGATTTCTATTTTTAAAAGTATAATTATTCATTTTTATTCCTCTTTGCTTTTTAATTGCGCGCTACATATATTAGATGCACGAAAGTTGTAAAAAGTTGTAGAGTTTTAAAAAATATATCATATATTATTATAAATTTAAGTTTATTTTTATAAAAAGAAAAATTCACTTCTATTTTTATAAAGAATAGAATGTAATATAGGGTTAATAACCCTGATTATCACTATGGTAGGGGGATAATTATGAACTTTAGTTGCCGTTGTAACTGCACAATTTGCCCAAGAAGATGTCCTTGTTGTGGCCAAATATTGCCTACAGGTGGGTGTCGCAGATAGAATTATTTATATAACTTTCTATAAATAATTTAAAAGACCACTATCTCTTTAAGGGGGAGTGGTCTATATTTTATCTAAAATCATATATTAGTTATGTAAACAAAATCAAAAGGAGCGATTATTTTGGGTCATAACGATTGCGAATTAAATTTATCATATCCGCCAGTTGAGGTAACAGAAAAAAACTGTACATATGCTTGCTTGCTATTAAATGATTATGCCGGAAAAAATGGTGAGTTAACAGCACTAACACAATATTTTTATCAATATTTAATCACAAAATATAAATATATAAATTTTGGTGAAACTCTAGAATGTATTTCCATATGTGAAATGCGCCATATGGAAATGCTGGGTGAGCTAATTGTTCAGCTGGGTGGAAACCCTTTATATAGAACTGTTAATAACAGAAACAATCAGTTTTGGTGTGGATATAATGTTTCTTCCACGCAAGATATAGTAAGATTTTTAAAAGAAAATATTCAGGCAGAAAATATAGCAATAAAAAATTATGAAGCAAGAATTTGCCAAATAAATGATAGCAAAGTTCAAAAGGTATTAGAGCGAATAATATTAGATGAAAAGCATCATATAAATATTTTCAGTAGCTATATAGATGAGTTTATTTAAATCAAAAAATAAAAGAGCTAGTTTTTTACATTGTGATATCTCCTATATTTTCATTTATCTATGAATCTAATTACCTTAACCCAACTTTTTTAAAAGCAAAAAATCTCCTATCACAAACTGTGATAGGAGTATTTAGGTTTAAAATCTTATTACTAATGTCGGCTTATTTGCTCATCTGTTGATGAGCAAATAAAAAACACTAGTAGCAAGTGAGTGCGTTTACATTCACATACGCATATATAGGGTCGGAAGTGTAACCGATAATTGCTGGTTGGTTTGTGCTGTTCCATAAGATTAAGGGGGATTGTGAGGTTGTTTTTATCGTTGTTTTGTTTAATGATATTCGCACATTTGTTACTGGTACATATGAATATAATAGCAAGTCATTGCCACTTTGGTATACTCCTACATTTGAGTTGTTCGTTGTTACTGAAAAGTATTTCAATACATTGTTATAGTCATATAACCATAGTTCATATCTGCCTGTACTTGAATTGTAATTCATATCATAGGTTGGTGCTTGGCTTGTGCTTTGGCTTGCAAAGTTTGGTCTTGTGTTATGGGTTGCTATTCTGTTTGCAAGTTCCCAGTAGGCACTTTCTGATGGTGTACCTTTTATTGTTGAATTGTAAAACTTTGCATTATGTAATGTACCATCTAATGTTCTATACCCTAACTGATATTCCCATATTATCATTTGAGTTGCTGTGTAGGCATCACAATTTGCTACTCCTAAATTACTGCTAGGAAAACCGTACATTTGAGCATAGGAAATGCCATCTCGTTGGTTATAACTCATATTTAGCCAATATGATGTTTTTTGTATGTTTTGTGCGTTCGTTTCTGCAAATGAGTTTCCACCAGTGAAGTAATCAATGCAATAACTCCATATATATTGACCGTTTTCAAGTATTGGTGTTCCTTTACTATCACTTGCACAATAAATCATTCTAAGGTTTGTTGTTTTTCCGTTGGCTCTTGGATAGTAATAGAAGTTTGCATTGCTATCATACCTTGATGGTGAGTTTGCACCCTTTACACAAGCACTACCAATGTTTGCATATACTTTTTGGTTTGGACTTATATATGCAAAGGCTGATACTATTGTACTTGTTATTATCATTGTGACAAGCATTAAGCTTGCAATGATTTTTTTAGTTGTTCTTTTTAGATTTTGCAATCTACATTTCCCCTTTCATTTTTAAATAATTTCTATTTTGTTTTAATTATGCAACTACAATGTAAATAGTAATATCGTCTTTATCATTACATAAATATAGTTCTGCAGTATCTTCATATCCTATACATCTACCGTCTTTGTAATTATCCATTGTGACAAAAAGATATTTAATTTCGTTGTAACCTCTTTCTTGATAAGATGTTACTGTATCTCCACCACATAATCTGCTTTTAAGGTGTTCAGATGATGTTGCACCATAACTACTTAATGGTGTTGTCCAATGTCCGTTACCTAAGTTTAAATCTTTGTTATATATCATTCCCATACTTTCGGCATAGGCTTTACAATCGTTTTCCATCTGTGCAAGTGTTCCCCACGCATTAGCATATCCGTATGGGTTTTGTGATACTTGGGTTACCCAGTGGCTCATTCCTTGACTTGTGGTGGTGGGTTGTTTTGTAGTGGTGGGTGCTTTTGGTGGTTGTGTAACTGGGCGAGTTGTTGTGTTTTTTGGTGGTGCTTTTGTAGTGGTTTTATTCGATTTTGTGGTTGTGTCTTGCTTTGATTTGTCTTTTTTCGTTGTCGGTGGAATTGTTACAACTTGTGTAATTTTTTCACCCTTTGCGTTTGTTACGGGTTCCCCTGTACTGTCCGTTACTTCTACAACAGTTGTTTTTACTTCTACTTTTTCACTTTTATTAGTTGTTGCTTTTGTTGATGTATTAACATCATTCTTTTTGTCCTTGTCACAAGCTGTAACTAATATTGTAAACATTAGTATCATTGTGAGGGTTAATATTGTTTTTTCATTTGAATTTCCCCTTTCGGTTTTTGTAATTTTGTTTTTATAATTCGGTTTATTGTGGGTTAATAAGGTTGCTCAATATTATTGTTTTCTCTCTCTTTTTTCAGTTGTTCTAAAATTTCTTTTCTTTGTTTGTGAAATTTTTTCCATTTTCTTTTTTCGTGAAAGTCAAATGCTTTTTTCCTACAATAAAATGTTAGGAATATATAAAATGATATTATTATTACATATACTGCGATTATCAACGGTCTAGGAAATAAAAAATAATCTTCACAATATGGTATTACAAAAAATATTGTTAAAAGACAAAGTGGATAAAATACGGATAGGTAGTATAACTTTTGCTTTATAACGAATTTTATAAGCTTAAAGTATATACCGAAAAATAAAAATGCTAATAAGGTTAGTAGTTTGACTTCTGACATTTGTTATTCTCCTTTCTGTAAAAAGGTGTGGTGTTTTGAATATAATGTATTTTCTGTAAATTTGCATATATAGATAATTATACCATAATTTTTATCTTATTTGTACTTTTATGTAGTGATAATGTTGAAATAAAAAATTTTAGTAAAATAGTTAATAACTTAGGTTTATTGTTAAAAGGCAAATTGATTTGACATTGTTATATAATAATTAAAAAAGATTCTTTATAGATTTTGTAGATAACATTTTTAAAAGTAGTGATTTTAGTTCACACAGTTGAATATTCAAACTTCTAATGCTTAAATAATGCTAAAAACTTTTCTAATATTATTTGATTGCAATAGGTGCATTAGAAATTATATAAATTGAAATTTTGGCTATTATATTTGTCCGTTAAATAATAGGTTTTGTCACTATCTTTTTATTTTTTATACTATTTTTACGCTTAAAAATAGCATAAAAATCTAGTTATCCGCATAAAAACTGGACTTATCACACTTTATCAAGGTCAAAACCACTCAATTTACTACTAATTTACTACTTATGAATGAGCTTTGATACGACGATTTATCCTTGAAAAGTGAAGATATAAAGATACTTCCAATAAAATTTGAATATTTAATAGGTAGACACTTCAAAAAATGAGGTGTCTATTTTTTTACCCGATTTTGAAAGGAAGTGAACTTATGAAAACAAAAAATCAAGAATCAAAAGGTCGTTCCCCACTCTTTAAGACCATCAAACATTCATTCAGCCAATAAAAAAGAAAGGATAGGTAAAAATATGGAACTTAAATTTGTGATTCCCAACATGGAAAAAACATTCGGCAATTTAGAATTTGCTGGCGAGGATAAAGTCGTACAGC